>JAUCGG010000192.1 GCA_030378015.1 Desulfococcaceae bacterium HSG8 | reverse complement strand
AAACTTTTTTAATATAATTCTAACTTTTTAAAAACAGTTAGTTAAACCACAACTGGAAAATATGATCTTTATAAATAATTGTTTTATAAGAATATAATCCTACTAACCAGAATCGCTCAATTTAGGTCTTTCTTCCTCGCGTCGAGGATGTAATATTCTCTGACCCCTACGCTTTCGTACTCGGTTTTTTTGTAAACCGTGTCCCGGTCTATGACTGCCTGCGAGGAGAAGGACAGTGATTCAGCGCACAGGTCGAAGGTTCCGGAAAAGGTGCAGTCATCCGGGTAAATGGCAACCCTGTTATCATTCAGGACTACGGAGAGATCAGGTCTGCGGATAGCTGTTTTCCCGGTAAGATAACATTTTGTTATAAGAGAAAACCACTGACAGCACTCGTATCCTTTGACATCTAATAAAGCGTAACTGACAGATTGATTTTGTTAATGACCTTGAAATTGCAGATTATATCGTTATTATTATAAATATATATATAAAACGTGAAGCATGAAACATGAACAGATCTGTTAATAGGAAAAAAAATGAATAGGATTACTGGCAGTGATGATCGCAGTCTCCGGGTTTGCCATGGATGGCTGGTAGTGTACTAAAATTGGACATCCTGAAATCTGTATTATATTTTACAATTGTTATAATTATTGAATAGAGTAAAAATAGTCATTTTTCAGGAGGAATATTCATATGGTACTGATCCACATTTACTGATTATAACGGATTTCGGGGAGGCACACTTTTCTGTCCCGGAGGGACATCTGAAAACAGCCCGGCAATTCATTCCGGACAGGCCCTCGCAGCCTGCGGGAGTCGACTGATTCAGTCGTCCCTCCGGGACTCCGGGAGATGCTGATATCTTACCCCCGGCAATGAATTGCCGGGCTATTTTCGGGTGTCCCTCCGGGACAGGAAAGTGCCTCCCCGCTGTTCTGGGGAGCATTTGTGTTTATGGGTGAGCCGTGATGCCGTAAATGTAGGGTGGGTGGAGCGAAGCGTAACCCACCATCTGCGGAAATGATAGATTCCGTTCCTTACGTCCTGCGTTTTAATTTTATATTTTTCGGAAATGGTGGGTTACGCTTCGCTCCACCCACCCTACAGGGAACCATGAAGAAACAATATTTCGCACTGACCGGCATAGCGATTCTCTCCTCAGCACTCATCCTGCTGGCAGACATGGGAGATATCTTTGCCTTGGCAAACCTCAGGGCTTATGACGCGCTCTTTTACACTAGGGCAAAAATCACACCAGGGACACCTCCCGCGGCTCCCATTGTCATAGCAGAGACCGACGACCGGACTTTCGCGGACAAGGACTTCAAAATCCCCATGATCCTGTGGCACCGCTATTTCGCAGAAGTCATAAAAGGACTGGCTGACAGCGGCGCAAAAGTGATCGCCTTGGATTACCTGCTTCCCGGGGAATTATTCGACAACATGGTTCCGGATTACAGCCGCACATGGCTCCGGGCATTTGCCTACGCAAAACACAAACGCGTTCCCCTGATCACCGGATTTATCGGAACAGCAGACCGGCAGTTCCTCCCTCATTCGCGATATCTTCAGATAATCGGCCCGGAAAACCTGGGCCTATTTAACCTGACCACAGATGCGGATGATTTTATCAGACGCCAGAAATTAATCTTCCCATCCGAACGCGGGGATACCCCTGTTTACAGCTTCGCATATCTCACGGCCCGCGCTGCTGACCCCGATATTTCCCCGCTCTCCCAAACCCTCTACATAAACTATCTCCCCCCTGAGATATCCTTCCCCCGCTATTCCCTTGCAGAGATTTACAAAAAAGTAATCGCGAAGGATATGCCCTTCCTGGAATCCCGGTTCCGGGGAAAAATTGTCATCATCGGCGCGACAGACGCACTGAACCAGGATCGTCACCCCACGCCCCTGTATTATCTTTACCAGCAGGAAAACAGGCGCACCCACGGCACGGAGATCGTTGCCAACGTCGTCAATACAATTCTGGGCAGACGCTCTTTCTCAGATACGCGCGTGTACGCCAGATTCCTCATTTACCTTGTGCTTGCGCTGACAGTCATTCTCTTCACCCTCCGGGAAAATCATCGTGCCATCTTTATCTCCTGCCCCGCGCTCCTCCTGGTTTACACAGGTATCTCACTGATCTGCTTCCTGAATTACCGCATCCTGCCCCTGATCCCAGGGATCGCTGTGATTATCTTATCCCAGGCTCTCTCCTTTTCCTACCGCTACACCGTCATTGGCAGGGAAAAAAGACGGATACGGTCTGTTTTCCGGAAATTCCTTCCCCGGGAAGTGATTTCACAACTGCTGTCCGCAAAAGATGCGGATTTTCTCCGGGGAGAAAACCGGCGCCTGTGCCTTCTGTTCTCCGACATCAGGAGATTTACCGCATACTCGGAAAACAAAAGCCCCGAAGAGGTTGTAAGCCGCCTGAACGAATATTTTGACGCGATGTCCGCTGTGGTATCATCCGAAGGAGGCATTACAGACAAATTCCTGGGAGACGGCCTCATGGCCTTTTTCGGTGCGTTTGACGAGGCGATAAATCCCAGCGAAGCAGGCGCAAGAGCCGCATTAAACATGCTGAAGGAACTGGAGAAATTAAACCAGAAATGGAAGGAACAGGGCCAGGAGACATTTGCCATCGGGATCGGGCTTCATACCGGCGAAGTAAAAGTGGGGAATATCGGGTCTCATAACAAGATGGAATACACGGTTATCGGGGATGCCGTGAACCTGGCCTCCCGCCTTCAGGACAAGACTAAAGTATTGAAAGAACCGATCCTGATCAGCGACGCGGTTTACAATGACCTGCCAGATGAGATCATGGCCGAGGACAAGGGCATTGAAGAAATCAGGGGGCGTTCCCCGATCCGGATTTATGCCCTGAGAGGGTGGAAGTGTGAAGTGTGAAGCGTGAAGCGTGAAGCGTGAAGTGTGAAGTGTGAAGCGTGAAGCGTGAAGCGTGAAGTGTGAAGCGTGAAGCGTGAAGCGTGAAGCGTGAAGCGTGAAGCGTGAAGCGTGAAGCGTGAAGCGTGAAGCGTGAAGTGTGAAGCGTGAAGCGTGAAGCGTGAAGCGTGAAGCGTGAAGCGTGAAGCGTGAAGCGTGAAGCGTGAAGCGTGAAGGTTAGGTCAGGCAACATCATATTTCAGTGGATCGAAAAGTTTCTGTTTAACAGTGGATTCCGGGTTAAAATTCGGAACACCGAACACAGAATAGTCCGTTCCCTGAGCCTGCCGAAGGGGAACGGGAACCCTTTCATGTATAAAGTTTAAAAACGGATGTTTTTAAACTTTAACCCGGAATCCGCTGTTTGCAAGGTTTACCGTAAACTTTTCGATCTACTGATTTTGAGAAATGTAAGAAAAAAATTTTTTATGTGTATCTTAAATATTGGTGGTATGACAGGCAAATAATAAAGGAGATCAAAGCTTTATAATTTTTTATTACCCTTTTAAATTAAAGAAAGGAGGAAATGGAAAATGAGGAAATTTCTATTAGTGCTGGGGATGACTTTACTGGTTTTGGGGGCAGGCAGTTCTTCAGCTTTTTTTATTAATTTTGAAGACGGAAGAAACGGAGCCTCTATTAACAACATACCGGGAGTTTCTTTCAAAAATTTCAAAGGCTACTATGCAATGTACGGAGACAGCAGGGTCAACCGTTACAATACCTGTTCAGATGATCTGAATAAATGCTATAATAAAGCCATTTTTCACCACAGGGGCAATTTCTGGCTGTGGGCCGGTACGAACGCTGATGCCAGGGGCGTCATTGTTGACTTTACAAACAACAACGGTACATGGTTCCAGACCGGGTACAGTGCTTATGGCAATTTTATTCTTGAAGCCCGTCTGACCAACGGCGGGGTGGTAACAAAAGTCGGCCCGTCAAATACCTATAAAACGATGGGATATTTAAAAGTGAATGCCCCTGCCGGAACTTATATTGACTATATCGTATTAAAAGGTGATTTGGGAAATGCCTGGCTTGTGGATGATATGAGCGGGAACACCACAGGTGTGGGCACGGATGATCCGCCTTCACCTCCTACGCCTCCCGGTCCTAATTCAGATGATGACAGGGACGGGATGCCGTATGCCTGGGAAGTGGCGAACGGTTTGAATCCGTCTGTCAATGACGCTGCGGCAGATTCGGACAGGGACGGACTCTCAAATCTTGCAGAATATCAGAAAGGAACCAATCCTAAAAAAGCAGATACCGACAGAGACGGAATGCCGGACGGATGGGAAGTGAATAACAGTCTGAACCCCAAAACCAATGATGCCTCGGCAGATCTGGACGACGACGGGTTATCAAACATAAAAGAATACCAGAAAGGAACGGATCCGCACAAGGCAGATACTGACGGGGACGGAATGCCGGACGGATGGGAAACAGCATACAACCTGAACCCCAAAGCCAATGATGCAGCGGGAGATCCGGACGGAGACGAGGTATCAAATCTGGATGAATACCTGAACGGTACGAATCCGACAACGATTCCCGGGGAATTCAGGGTCGGTGAAAGCGGTATTGTCAAAGTGGACTGGCTGTATGACGGAGGAATGTACCAGGGAGAATTGGGTATCTTCAGTTTTTCAGGAATGAAAAATTTCATATCAGAGCCGGAGGCGTTTATTAAAGAAGCTGTGAGGCGGACATTATCAGACAGCGTGGAAGGGTATGTGGTACTTTCCGACCCGGCAGAAGGTGCCCGCCTCAGCGGTCCGCTCGGGGAGCCTGAGGACTGGAACAGCGGCCCTTATAATGGTATAAAATCCTTTGCCATGACACCGGGAGATACATTTGCCGCAATCCTTGTGCCGAATTCCACGTTTGCAGATCTTTATGAAAATCCGCTGACACAGGATGCTGAGAAACGCCCCCTGTTTTCACTGGTGTTGTCGAATCTGGACTACGGGATGCATGTGGGACAGGTCGCGGACGTTGACGGTCTGGGCGAGGCCTTTGTTTTTGAAGATCAGGATTTTGCCAAGAGCGATATGGATTATAATGACCTGATCGTTCAGGTCATCGGAGCCGCGGTTGATGTTCCGCCCCTGGATTCCCTGATCAACAAGGCGGAGCCTGCGAGAAAAAGAAGCAGCCAGAGAGAGGATTCGGAAGTTCCCTTACTCTTTAACGCTCCGCCTCCTCCGCTATGGCATGACTGGAGAACGTCGGACGAACTGGGCCGTCAGATCGTCGAACACATTGATGTGCCCGAGGTGCAGGCTGATACGCTGTGGGTAGCTGTGATGGCTGACGCGTCAGCAGATCTGATTGTGTATGATCCTGAAGGAAAGGAGTGCGGTAAAGAAGGGGGTTATATTCCCGGTGCAGCCTTTGAAATTGATGAAAACGGAGCACAGGCTATTACGCTGCCCGCATTGGAAACAGGGAATTATCGCGTGATTATCCGCGGCAAAGAGAGCGATTCCTGTATTGTCACGGTGAACGGATACCAGGGAGATGTTGAAATCGCCTCGCAGACAAAGGAAGTTCGGATTGCAGAACATCAGAGCCTTACATATGATCTTTCGGTTTCGTTGTTCACTGACGACCTGGCCTTTACTTTTGAATTAGCGGCATCCCTTTTCTATGACTTCAACGGTGATGGAAAAATAGACGATAATGACATATCCAGGGTATATTCAAGATGGAATGTTTCCGAAGGAGATCAGGAGTACGACTATTTCTATGATTTTGACGGGGACGGCTATATCGGGATTACTGACATTATGCAGGTTGTAAGTAAAATGTCTGCCCCCTGACCGAGTGGATTCCGGGTTAAAATTAAAAAACATCCGTTTTTTAATTTTCCCCGGAATGACAGCATGTTGTCCCTGACAGGCATCTGTCATTCCGGGGAAAATCGGAAAACGGATGTTTTCCGATTTTAACCCGGAATCCACTGTTTACAAGGTTAAGCGGAAAGTTTTCGATCTACTGAGGTGATTTCCAGAAAAGAATATACCAAGTGCAGTTTGTAGTTCCGCCTTCAGGCGGCTTAACACCGCCTAAAGGCGGGACTACAAACTTCGATCTGGTATGTTTTTATTTGAAATCACCTGAATGTAGAACGATTTTTCAAATCGTTTTAAACAATTTGAAAAATTGTTCTACCACAACTCGTAAATTCCCCCATCTTATCTATATAAAGAGAGGGCGAATTTATGATTTGTGGTACTGCAACCGGAAAAAGTGTAAACCACTTTTCAGCTTTTATGAAAGATATTCAATAATTTAAATTAGTTATTCTGATAGAGCGGAAACGGGCAGGAGCAAGAAAAAACGGGAAAGTTATTCAGCATGTGAAATCAACAGCGATGATATTTTCACAGAGTTCTTTTATGATTTTCAACACCTCCAGATGATCGGGATGCTCCTGGTATTGCTTTAAAGCTTCCAGATTCTCAAAACCTGACACCAGACCGAAGTCATAGGACCTTTCAGATCGAACCACATCCAAGCCGAATTCATAGCTTTTAATCTCCGGGATTATGCTTGGCAGGGCTTTCAGCCCGTTTTCCAAATCAACGAACCGGGTTTCATTTACTCCTTCTTTAAATTTCATCAATACAACATGTCTGATCATTATTATCAGTTCCTTTCTCTCAATAAACGAATCATGTCAATCTTTCCCTGATCCCCAGTTTTTCACCATATCCTGCTGATCATAAGTCACCGGTATGTCCGAGTCTTCAAAAGGTGTTCCCTGTTTCATGCGTGCGAGCTTGTCCAGGGCTTCCTCCCCGCTTCGCCCGTGGCTCGCCAGATAACACCCGGCTGTCATCCCCGTACGGCCAATGCCGGCAAAGCAGTGAATATAGACTTTATGGCCTGCTGCCAAGGCATTGTCAATGATCTGTATGATCTTTTTCATATGTTCTGCCGATGTTGTCTGAAAATCCCGGATGGGCATTCGGCAGTGTTCTGCAGATATTTCCAAAGCAACAGCCTCTTCTTTCAACAAATCGTGATATGGTTCCAGCCGTCTTTCATTTTCTTCCGTCAGATTTAAGAAAAAAGTCACCCCGGCTTTCAGCATGGAACGCATTCCGGCTCGGAGTTCCTCTTCATCAAATGCCTGGGGATACTCCCCTGCCAGCACCCTGCCAGGTTCTATCCAGTAGGAATAATCAATTGGCCTTGGTTGTTGTTTCTGCATACTATCCTCTGATGATTTACGATTTACGATTTACGCAAATCGTAAATAGCAAAAAAAAAGAACCCTGCACACAGTGCAGGGTTCTCAAAGCTGAAAAAGCTTACGCTTTTTTCAAAGAATCAATCTCTTTTTTCAAATCACTGATTTCCTCTTTGTATTTTTCAACATCATCTGTCTGCGGGGGTTCCACTTTTGTGTCTTCTCTCTTCCATGTGTCTTTGAGTTCATCAAAACCCAGGTAAAGCGCAAGGCAACCGCCAAGCAGAAGCACTATGGGGATTGTACCAGCCAGAACCTGAAAAAACTGACTCCACCAGACCGCAAGAAGAATAGCCCCAAATACAGCCGCTACTGCTCCTCCAATTAATGTTTTCATAAAAAGTCATCCTCCTTCACAAAATAGTCAAAAAAAGTATAAAAAAAATGGCCAGCAACCAACATGAATCATGTTATATTTCCGGCCTGCACAACAACCTTGATTTATTAATGAATCTCTTACCGGACATGACACGCATTGATCAGGTCATATTTTTGCCAATATCACAACAAATCTTGTAACGCAAGCTTAATCTTATTTCTATAGATTTTTATTTTCATATTCACAATTGTACTGCATAACTATTTTAAAAACATACTTTTTATAATATAAAAATACATCGGGCAGCATTCTGCAAAATAATTCCTTTTTCTCTAACATATTGAAAATAGACTTTTTTAAAGTTCCGGGTTTAGGTCACGTCTGATGGTTTTTTCAAACCATAAACCGGATGCATTTTTACGGAAATCGAAAAAGGATTTTCGGCCTGCCGGACTGCCAAACCCGGCAGGACATGACTCAGATTTGTCAATCTGAAGCACTCTTTTTTTTAAGACTCAGTAGATCGAAAAAGTCCCCGAAGCCTCTTGCTCCCAAGCTTTGCGTGGGAACGAGCATTTCGCGTGTCTTGGCCGAAACTTTTCAATCTACTGAAACCGTCTCATATCATAATCTGTTCCCGAAACAAACAGTTTTTTCTCAGCATTAAACATCCCCCGTGAAAAATTTTTTCATCCCGGTATGATAATCCTGTCTTTTCAGGATGATAACTAAATCCGTCTGAAATGCTTGGGATTTGCCAAGCGGAACCGCCGGAACCGCGAACCGGAAAATGAAGGACGCTCTCTTTTTTCGTGTATTCCGTGTGTTCCGCGGTATATTCTTTTCTGGAAATCATCTAAGTTTTGGCATCCTTATATAAAAGCTGAAAAGTAGTTTATACTTTTTCTGACTGCAGAACAATTTTTCAAATTGTTTAAAACGATTTGGAAAATCGTTCTGCAGCGGCTTCAGAGAACTTATGACTGTTGATCAAAAATAAAAATATTGACGATAAGAATTCATTCTTTTATGCTAAAAGAACATATTTTGGAAGTCATAACTGGTTGAAATAGTTAATTCAGAATTTTCCCCTTTTTATAAAGGAAAGGGCAGGGATATTTTTTATTGCAACACATTGAAATCCCTGGGTCACTTTATAAAAAGAGCGGCTTCAGGGAACTTACGAGAACCGGATAAGTCTGAAAGTGTTGGTTTTTTGAAATCAGAAGTACCTTAGGCGATTTCCAATAAAAGAACATTACCATAGTTGAAGTTTAGTTCCGCCTTCATGCCGCCTGAAGGCGGAACTACAAACTTGGTACCTTAAACTCAGACCCTTTTTGGGTGTAATTTAAAAGTTTGCTTATATTTCAGATCAATAAGAACCAAACACTTTCAGACTTATCCGCGAGAACGAACATATGATACGGAGATAAAATAATGGATAATCTGGAAATCAAAGCTACAAGACGCACTCCGGATATATTTTTCGATTGCGGGAATAATCTGCTTGAAATCAGGGGGAAATCTTACCCGTCAGATATTTCTGAATATTACGCGCCTGTTTTTTCCTGGATCGAAAGATATCTTGGACAATTGAATGACCAACATTGCACCGTAAAAGTTAATCTTGTCTATTTCAATAGCAGTACCTCAAAGGTATTGATGGATTTTTTCAGCTTATTGGAAGAATCAGTAAGAAAAGGCAGAAATATTTCCGTAAACTGGATTTACGATGAGGAAGACGAAGATAATATGGAATACGGGGAGGAATTTAAAGAGGACCTGGAAGTTCTCACTTTTAACCTGGTTAAAAAGGAGGAAAACTGATGAAAAGAAAATCCCTGCTCATGACACTTGCAGTGATGATGGCTGCATTCATTTTTTTCAATGTATTCAATGCCAACGCGGCGGATCAGGAAAAAGAAGTTTACCGGCTGGGGGTTGCCCTGCCGCTCAGCGGTACCGGACTTTTTTACAGTAAAGATGGTGTTGACGCTATCCAGATGGCAGTTGAAGAGATCAATGCCAAAGGCGGTTTTTTAGGGAAATATCCCATTAAACTTTCTGTCCGAAACACCCGCACAAAGCCGGATGCAGCGGCCCGCGAAGCAAAGGCCCTGGTATTGAACAACAGGGTCAGATGTATCCTCGGAACCTATTCCAGCGCGTGCGCCATTGCCATCAAGCCCATTGCCAGGGAGCATAAAGTTCTTCATATTGCGGCAATCAGCAATTCGGAAAATATCACCATGACGGACTTCAGCCCCTATACCTTCTCTGTTGTCCCCAACAGTTTCATGCAGGCCAATGCTGTTGCCCTGGGCGTGGGAAAGCTTGCCAAAGAGAAAGGATGGAAAGAATATGTGACCATAGCGTCGGATTATGAATGGGGCAAATCAACCCAAAAGAATTTTGTTCTTCAGTTAGATAAAGCAGCCCCTCAGTTGAAACTGAAAAAAAGATTCTGGCCCCGTCTGGGGGAAACCGATTTTTCTTCTTACATTGCAGACATAATCTCTCTGGAACCCGATTTTGTTTATGCTTCCCTGGCATCCCGGGACAACATGATATGGATGAACAGCGCGAAGAAATATAATTTTTTTGAAAAATTCCCCTGTCCTGGTTCCCTGATCAGCGTATCCGAGCTTATCTCCCAGGCTGAGACAATTCCCCGTGGAATGATCGGGCTTTGCCGTGCGCCCTTCTTTGCTCATAAAGACATTCCCATGATGAAAAATTTTGTGGAAAACTTCCGATCTGCTTATAAACGGTATCCCAGCGATTGGGCAGTCATGGAATATGACTCGGTTTACATACTGAAACAGGGGATAGAAAAAGCCGGGAGCATTGATACGGAAAAAGTGAAAGATGTTCTGAAAGGGATGACAGTCGAGACAACCCGAGGAAAGCTTTCTTTCCGTGAAATTGATAACCAACTGAGTTGTTCATCATATATGGGTGTGGTGACAGATGACCCTGACTATCCGTTTCCTATCTATAAAGATCTGATAGAAATCAGGGGGCCTGATTCCTGGCGTTCTGAAAAGGATATCCTGAAGGCAAGAGCTGACTAGCTGATTTCCAATAAAAAACATACCAGATCGAAGTTTGTAGTTCCGCCTTTAGGCGGTGTTAAGCCGCCTGAAGGCGGAACTACAAACTGCACTTGGTATATTCTTAAATGTTGCTTCAAATTTTATTCCCAATCTGTAAGCCCTTGTCAGACAGCGATTCACAGATTCTCATCTTTATAAGAACCTTTGTTTATTAACTTTTTTCCGAGTTTGCCTCTGAATGTCTGTATTTTCCTGAATATTTTCTGAATTTTTACATAGCTTTCTGATTGCATTTCTGTCTGCTTTCTGTCATAAATCACAGATAACAGAATCAGAAAAGGAGACATATTATGAGATTTCACAGATTCAGAGACGCCGTACTTCCGCTAATACTTTGATAATAAATAATTCAATAATTACAAAGATTTGAAATATACCAAATTTTTATTCCGAAAGGGAACAACGCTGATTTTTCAACTTTCATAATCAGCCTGAAAGATAATCAAAGCATTAGCGGAAGAGCACCGGATTTTGA
>JAUCGG010000191.1 GCA_030378015.1 Desulfococcaceae bacterium HSG8 | reverse complement strand
GTGTTCCGTTATACAGATGTTGCTGTATCATTGAAAAAGAAAAATTTTATAATAAAAGAGGTATCGGATCTCAAAGATAAAACAATAGCGGCCTATCAGAATGCAACAGACCTTTTGGGAGAAGCGTTCGGAAAAATGGCGGAATCCAACCCCGGATATGAGGAATTCGCGCAGCCTTTTATCACGACCAACCTGGTGGTGAAGGATAGAAAGGATATAAGGATCGGGGATATTTTCATATTCCTCTATGATATTAACCGGCCCCTGCATAAAGGCAAAATCAGGGCAGAAGAATTTGCAACACATTATATTTTTCCTCCTGTTTACAGTTATATGGCATTCAAAGATAAAAAAATATGCGAAGAATTCAACCGGGCATTGAAACAGATAAAGGAAAACGGGACATTCGAAGCAGTTTATAGAAAATATGAGCGGTATCTGAGGGGGATTCCGGAAAAGTGAGTCATCTGATTCAAATCTCAGGCCAGTATCCTTAATCCTTATATAATCAGTGGATGGAAAGTGCTCCCCGAATGCTCGCTTGGGATTGGCAAATCCCAAGTATTTCAGGCTGATTTGTCAATCCGCCCGGAGCAGTTCAGGGCATTTTCCATCTACTGATAATCAGTAGATCGAAAACTTTCAGATGATCTGTGCAAACAGTGGATTCCGGATTTAAGATCAGGTAAAAAACGGCATCTTTCATAAAGTAGTTTACATTTTTTTCCTGCTACAGAACAATTTCCCAACTTGTTTAAAACAATTTGAAAAATTGTTCTACTACACCACTTTTTAAGTTCGTCCCCCCTTTTTTAAAGGGGGCCGTGGGGATTTTCAGTTGTAAGAAAAGCGTGTTACGCCAGAAATCCCCCCCGGCCCCCCTTTAAAAAAGGGGGGGAGGAATTTACGAATCGGTGTACTACAGTAAAGTGTCCCCGCTCGGGTTGACAAATCCGGATTTGTCAACCCGGCGGGAGCAGGGATGTTTCATGGTTCGCTGCGCCCGTCAGATCATGGCCGTTTATATGAAAGTGTTTGGTGTTTTGTCGTCTGCTTCGGCTTTCATGTTTCGTTGTGGGCAGATCGTGAAGGTTCCTCGGAATGACAGTATATTGTCCGTCAGAAAATCGGAAGATGAATATCTTCCGGTTTTAGCCCGGGATCCACTGTTTGCAGAAGTTTCCGATCTACTGATAGTTTTTAACAAAAAGATTGTCCTGAAAAAAGGTGTGCAAAAGTAAACGAAGCGATCTTTTGTATGCTTTTTTACGGATGATAAACAGGTGACTATGACAAATTTCAAACTCACATTTCTCGGCAGCCTTTTACTGGCTGCCTGTATGCTTACGGGCTGCGGTAAATCAGGCCCCGCTGACCCCGAAACGGATTACCTGATTTGCGTCGGAGAAAGCGTTATGACCGCATCGGATTTCGAAAGGTCATTCGATATTGCCATGACCGCTTATCCTACGGATATGCTAAAGGATTCTGAATACCTTAAAGATGTACGAATGCAGATCCTGAAACAGATGACGGAGCGAATGATTCTGACAGAGAGAGCCAGGGAACTTTCTATCAGCGTCTCCGAGTCGGAACTTGAGTCAGCAATTGCCAGATTGAAGGAGGGATATCCTGAAGGAGAATTTGAAAAGACCCTGCTTGAATCCGCTATTTCTTATAATTTCTGGAAAAAGGAATTAAGGATCCGCCTGCTCATGGAAAAGGTGGTTGCAAAAGAAGTGGGGCAGCGAGTTGCAATAACTTCCAAAGACATTGCAGAATACAGGGAGGAATATGACAGGAAAAAAGATGCGGAGAATGATGGAAAGGAGACAACCGAAATGGCTGCACAGCATCTGCATAGGAAAAAGACAGAAGAGGCTTATCAGTCATGGATAAAACTCCTCCAGGAAAGGTACATGATTAAAATAAACAAAGAAGAATGGACGAAAATAGAAGATCCTTAATGTAGAACAATTTGAAAAATTGTTCTACTACACCACTTTCTAAGTTCGCCCCTTTTTTAAAGGGGGCGGGGGGATTTTATGTTACAAAAAAAAAGTGTTGCGGCAGAAATCCCCCCCGGCCCCTTTAAAAAAGAGGGGAGGAATTTACAAGTTGATGTACTACAGCCGGAAAAAGTGTAAACTTTTCAGCTTTTATGTAGATTTGCGAGGTTTTGAAAACCCTTTGTGAACAGTGGATTCCTGGTTAAATTAAAAAACATCCGTTTTTTAATTTTCTCCGGAATGACAGTATGTTGTCCGAAACAGGCGTTGAGGAACTTCCATGACCTGACGGTCAACCCCCAAAGGAGTGCGGAAATGGAGCCGTTAGGCGGAATTTTCGCGATTTGCATTCCGAAGACTTTCATATAAACGTCCATAATCTGACGGCGCAACGAAACATGAAAGTCTCCAGAGTGCCGGGAGGTGTATGCACAAGCTTCGCTTCGCTCGCTTACGCTATTCCAAACTGAAAGTTTGGCACTCCGTTGCCCGCAGGGCCCGATTCAGTGAAATTGAAAATGCAGGACCCTTCCCTTGCTCGGTTCGGATTGACAAATCCGAATCCCGAGGCGAGGGATTTGTCAATCCGAACCGAGCAGCAGGCGGGTATTTTATTTATTGGGAAATCCCTTAGTATTAGTATATTCGACAGATCGGAAACTTTCCGTTTAACAGCGGATTCAGCGTTAAAAAATATTTATTTTTCAATTTTAACCTGAATGACAGGGTGTTACTCAGGAATCCACTGCTTGCAAAACTTTTCGATCTGCTGATATTTATTAACCCTGTAACCGCGGGGAATCAGGACACAGCATTATTGTTCTGCCCTGCATGATTTGGAATGAGAATGAGAAGCATTGATTTCAAATTATTAAAGAATTTCGGTTATGGTCTGGCTTGCGCCGCTTTCTTCTGCGCTGTTTTTTTCAGCATCGCTGATGCAGAAGAACCGGAACTTGTGGATCGCATTGTCGCGGTGGTGAATGACGATATTATCTCACTTTCCGAGTTAAATGAGATATTCAAACCTTATGCGGAACGTGTCAGTTCCCAGGAGCTTCCCATTGAAGAAGAACGTGAGATGCTTTTCAAAGTCAGGGAAGAAATACTCGGTCAGCTTATTAATCAGAAACTGACGGATCAGGAAACAAAACGACTGGGGATTACGGTCAGCGATAAGGAAATAGACAGCGCTATTGAGCGTATCAAGGAGGCAAATCTTTATACTGATGGGGATCTGCGTGAGGAAATACTTCAGAAAGGCACTACAATGGCGGAGTACCGTAAGCACCTGAAGGAACAGATACTCAGAAGCAGACTGGTTAATTTTGAAGTAAAATCAAAAATCGTGATTACCCGTGAGGAAATCGCATCATATTATGAAGCTCACAAAGATGAATATCGCGGGGATAAAAAATATCATCTTCAGCACATTATGCTGAAAGTTTCCGATGTCGGGGATGATTCGGAAAAACCTGAGATTCAGAAGAAAGCAGGGGCGATCTGGGAAAAACTTAAGCAGGGAGAGCCTTTTGAAAAAATGGCTGAAAAATATTCCCAGGCCCCGTCAGCTTCTGACGGAGGGGACCTGGGAACATTCAAAGCTGAAGACCTTTCGCCCCAGCTTCAGAAAGCCTTGAAAGGACTGAAAGCCGGGGAATTCACCCCAGTACTTGATACCGGGGAAATGGGCTATCAGATTTTCCTGGTCCGTGAGATCATAAATTCCCAGGCAAAATCCTTGGAAGGAGCAATACCCGATATTGAAGAAAAGCTTTTCAAGGAGATAGTTAATGAAAAATTCCAGTCATGGCTTGAAGAACTTCGCCAGCGCTCTCATATAAAAATTATCCGTTAATCAGATCGGAACAATGCTAAGTGATCGAAGTAAAATTCTTACAGAAAGCATCAAAAGATTGCTGCGGCGGAATGCACTCAGCCATCTTCGTAAAATTGTAAACAAAACCCATGCCGCAGATCTGTCCGCGGTTTTTCCGTCTTTATCCTTTTCCAATCAGTATAAGCTTTTTGGCATGATCGAGGATATCGATCAGAAAGGTGTCCTTTTCAGCGAACTTGATGAGGATACGCTGCTGAATTTCATCGAAAGAACAGAAATTGATGAAACTGTTGAAATAATAGAAAACATGGCGGCAGACGATGTCGCTGATCTGATAGGAAAGCTGCCTGAGGAAAAGGCAAATGCTATCCTGGAAAAGATGGAGAAAGGGTCCGAAGAAGTCGAGGGACTGTTGCATTACGGAGATGATACCGCGGGCGGTATCATGGTCCCTGACTTCATTGCCCTCAAGGAGAATACCACTGCCAGGGAAGCCATTGAGTCGCTGCAGAAAGAATATGCCGATGTGGAGATGCCTTTTTACCTTTACGTGGTGGATAAATACGGCAAACTCACAGGTGTCTGCTCACTGCGCCAGTTGGTGGTTATTCCCCCGGCCACACCCCTGAAATCCTTCATGTCAACCGATGTCTTTTCGGTTCAGACCGATATGGATCAGGAGGAGGTGGCAAAACTCGTGGCCCGGTATGATATCCTGGCCGTGCCGGTGGTGAACCCCATGAACGAACTGGTAGGCATTGTCACAGTTGATGATGTTATTGATATTTTCAGGAAAGAGGCTACCGAGGATTTCCTGAAAATGGCTGGTGCGGGGCAGGAATTTGTAGAGACAAAATCAATCCTGAAAAGTATGAGAATCCGCCTGCCGTGGCTGTTCGCTAGCTGCCTCGGGGGGATTTTTGCATTTTTTGTTATCGGCCAGTTCGAAGAAGGCCTGAAAAAATTCGCATACCTAGCGGCATTTATTCCTGTGATCATGGGAATGGGCGGAAATATCGGTACCCAGTCCTCCACCATTGTTGTGCGCGGACTTGCCACCGGCCTTCTGAATATAAGAGATATATGGTCAGTTGTTATCAAAGAGTTTGCAATCGGTTTCAGCCTGGGTATATTTTACGGAACACTTATCGCACTGGTGGCCCAGGTTCAGTATAATACGATACAACTGGGCCTGTCCGTAGGGCTTGCAGTGGTCTGCTCCATGTCGGTTGCCGCACTGGTCGGGTCCCTGGTTCCCATGATATTTGCGAGGATAAATATTGATCCTGCGGTAGCCACGGGCCCCTTTGTCACAACATCCATTGACATTATCAGTGTATTTTTTTATTTTAAAATCGCCACCTTCCTTCTGAAGATATAGGTGTCTGTCTCACGCAAAGCAAAGCCGAGCGGATTATCCCGAACGCGGAGCAAGGCCGAGGGATAATCCCCCGGCTGAAAGCGAAAGCACCCGTTCGACTAAGCTCACGCCGAAGCCTGAAGGTAGCTATCAGCCTGACTGCCTTAGTGCTGTGTTTCAAAATCAGGAAATTTTCCGAACGCGGAGTGCAAAGCTTGCTTTGCAAGTAACCCGAACAGGCAAAGCAAGCTTTGCACTCCGCTGAATTTAGCTTTTGTCCTTTTACAATCATAATAATAATATGAACTCATTTTCCACACACGCGATCATGCTCCGCCGTATTGATTACGGAGACTATGACCTCATCATTACTTTTTTTACGCCAGACAGCGGAAAAGTATCTGTTATTGCAAAATCTGCAAAAAGAAGCAAGAAACGTTTTGCAGGCATCCTTGAGCTTTTTTCTGTTCTTCAGGTGGTGTTCAGCCGGGGCAGGGGACTTCCCGTGCTCCAAGAGGCAACGCTGAATCAGCCTTTCATAAAAATCAGGACAGATATCAAAAAAACTGCATACGCCAGTTACTGGGCAGAGCTGATCAACGAATGGATTGAGGAAGGGGAAGCCCAGGTTCGGCTTTACGAGCTCTTCCTGTATGTGCTGGGAGAACTGGATATTGGCAATATACCTGAACCCGTGTTAAGCATCCTCTTCCAGATGAAATTTATGTCCATATCCGGTTTTTATCCGAATCTGACCCACTGTAATCTCTGCGGTATTGAAATGGAGAATATGAAAAAAAACAGGATCATGTTTGATCTGGAAGGCGGCGGGATTGTATGTGAGAAATGTGTTTCCCCTTTGCTTTCAACACATGACCCGGGGAGAAGAGGCCCTGTAAGGCGGATATATATTTCAAAAGGAACTATAAAGCAGCTTTTGTGGTTTGAAAACGGGAATCTGGAAAAATCGGGGAGGGTTCGGTTTTCGCGGCAGTCATTAAGAGAAGGCCTGGAATTTTCAGAGGCATTTGTGCCGTATCACTTGGGAAAGATGCCTCGGAGTCTGGCTTTTCTCCGACAGATAAGACGTGATGCGTGATGCGTGATGCGTGATGCGTAATGCGTGATACATCCGAAATTGGACAGAGATATTTTACAATGAAAGATTCGGAATACTGGATTAACAAACTTGAACTGGCAGAGCATCCCGAGGGCGGGTATTTCAGGGAAACCTACCGCTCCGATGAATTTATTGATACTGATGCCCTGCCGGAAAGATTTAACGGTCAGCGGGCCTTTTCCACGGCCATTTATTTCCTTCTCAAAGGCAATCAGGTCTCCCGGCTGCATCGCATCCGATCTGATGAGTTATGGCATTTCTACGCGGGAAGCCCGTTAACCATTCATATCATTGATCCGCAGGGGCAATACGAACGAATCCGTCTCGGCGGAAATCTTGATAACGGAGAAGTTTTTCAAGCTGTTGTAAAAAGCGGGTCATGGTTCGGGGCTGCCCCGGATATTGCGGATAGTTACTCGCTGGTGGGGTGTACGGTTGCACCAGGATTCGATTTCCATGACTTTGAAATGGGAGACAGGGATGAACTGCTGGATAAATATCCGCAGCATGCTTCAGTTATCAACCTCCTGACGTGAAACGTGATGCGTGATGCGTGATGCGTGAAACGTGAAACGTGAAACGTGAAACGTGAAACGTGAAACGTGATGCGTAATGCGTAATGCGTAATGCGTAATGCGTAATGCGTAATGCGTAATGCGTAATGCGTGATTTTCTGTAAAAATTGTCTTGTCCAGAGGAGTTTACGCGCAAAAATGCTCGCCTGGGATTGGCAAATCCCAGGCATTTACGGCCAAGGCTTAAAATCGTTAATCCGCCGGGCCAGTCCGATCTGCTGAATACGTTAACAGACCTGAGATAAAGATGGATAATATATATTCGGAACGTCAGAGAATTCTTTCCGAGAATACGGTTAACGATAACACCTCTGATTTTACAACAAAATATTTTGCTGTCTGTCATCTGCAAACCATGTCTCACACGACACCTGAGATGATCGTGCCCTCGACAATATCCGCCTTGGAAAAACTTTTGAAAAGCCCGGGATTTACCGGGCAGAGAAGGGGATTTTTCCTTTTCAGGCAGGCTGCTGAAACCCTGCGGCTGATTATCATTCATTCTGAAAAAAAAGCTATCGCGGGCATGGCCTTCTCTGCCTTGAGAAACACACTGGGCGCGACAAACAATCACGCACACAGGACAACGGCTGAAGCCCTGGGATCGCTTCCCTTTTCGCTTCCCGGTCCCGAGGTGGAGACTATCCGGATAAACCGTCTTCCCCGTGTAAGCTGGCAGAAGCTCTTGGATGAAAAAGGGATAAAAATATCCTCTCCGCCCTCATTTGTCGGAAGAAGTTTTGTAGCCCCGCTGGATCAGAAAGACAGGGTAGCGGTGTTCAAGCTGGCCCGGGCAGGGGATGCTCCTGAAGAACTGGCAAAAGAAACCTTCTGGATGGAATATCTTCGTTCAGGCGGATATAGTTTTCCTGAGCCATTCCATATCCCCGCACCGATAAAGGTTAACGATGCTTATGTGTTCCGCCTACAGGGAATAACAGGAAAACCGGCAGGAAGCATGGAACTGCATCCCAAAAGATATGCTATCGGCTTTATAGCGAGCAAGCATTACTTCACCTATCCCAATCATTCCGCAAATCCGGAACAATGTGCTGACGATATGGCATTCAAGGAAATTATGTTCCGTAATGCCCGGATTCTCGGAGAACTGACCGCCTTGGGGATTGTTCATTCTGCCCCTATTCCCCTTTTTCATAACCGGGTTCAGCGGGAGAGAAGGAGAGACCGCGGGCTTTACGAATGGTTCCGGGCGGGCAGGTTAGACAGATGGCTCGCTTCCTGTGATTATCCGAACCTTGCACCCACAGGTATCAGGGATTTTGAGCATCTCACAACCTTCAGAGGGGAAGCTGACCGGAATCTTTACCGCCATGTCGGCACTCACTTCCTGAGCCTCCTGCTGGTCAGCGGCAGCTATTTCCGTAATAAGAACAAAGAACGGGTCGGACTTGACCCGGACGGTAAGCCGGTGGATGCCAGGGACCTTTTTGACGAGCATCTTATGAAAGAAATTATCCAAGGAATATTCTTTTCCTATTACCGGGGATTCACAGGCACGGATTTTACCGGGGAATTCCCGCTTGATCCGGATAAACTGACCGCGCGAATGATCGAAGAAATGGGGGTAGATCGCTACATGGAGGAGATACTGAGATGGCCAGATCAGAATGAGATGACAGATGCGGAATTCAGGCATTTCCTGCAGGAGAGGGGATATTCGCGGGAAGAAATCAGGGGATTTCGGAAAGGGGGACGGGATATCGTGATTTATACGGGCCCGCATCTGGGCGGATTTAACGAAAGGATATCGCTGCCGGAACTGATTGAATCGGTAGAAACTATGTCTGCTTTATGTATTGCAGGCAGATATTGGAGGGAAGCGTGATGCCCTGAAAGGTTGCATAATCTGGTTCCCTGTTTTAAAAATCCTTCGCGGAAAGGCAATTTCCGTGCCAGGAAAAACCTGAATTGGAATATAATAATACATGACTTTCGGCTATCCGTATAATTGTAACGGACTAACTGAACAAGTTTGAAATTATACAGATTTCCATTTATGTCTTTTATCTCCATACGATTCATAACCTCAAACGCATCTTCCAATTTTCTCATAATATCATCTTGTTTTGGATTTCTCTCTCTCTGTTTCGTTGTCCGCCCTCAGTCCGCATTTGCCCACGAAGATCAAATATTGTGTCAAACAGGCGCCGGAGCGTCATTTTCTCCCCGTTGAAGCATTTCGTCAGAAGATGACAGCAGATGTTGGCAAACGAGATTTTGAAACAGGTCATGATCTGATCTGATTCCACATCCACCCTGTAAATTTTTTTCTTGTCGATGATTCGGGCGAGTTCTGTCCTTTTCTTTTTCAATGAGGCAAACAATTTCGCATCCGTCTTTTCTATCTTCCTGATTGTCCTTTTGAGACTGTTGATCTCCTTCTGAATACCCTTGAATATTCGCGTGTCGTCCTCGGAGAGTCTTCACTCTCCGTTTAGCACACAGGACTTCTCTCTGTATGCCCTCTCATTCCTGATCCGCAATTGCAGAGTGGCTTCGAGCTCCTTAATCTGACGTAACGGCTCTTCCAAGGTTTTTTCCAAGTCGTGAATTTGCCTCTGAAGTTGTTCGATTTTTTCCGGCACAGTGGTGTTGTCCACAGACCTTTTCCCATATCCCACGACTCGGTGAATATTCACCCGGCTCTTCATATTTCCGCCGATTTTATTCACAAATTCTGTAAAGAACATTGAAAAAATCCTTAAACCGGAAATTTCTGACCGCGTATCCGAGGCATACCCGGATAAGGGGTGATCTGCTGAAAGAGAAATTCAGCAGATACTTATTCCTAAATTGAGCGATTTTTTGATCTGAATACGATTCTCATTCCGCAATGTCAGGACTTCGGCGATTTTCGGCTTTTCACCTATCGGGTGAAAACCGCAAAACGGGCAAAGCTTTGAATGGCAGACACTCAGCCAGATTTGCTGACAACAATCGCTCAATTTAGGTTATTATATTAATGTTTGTTCAGTTTAATCCGTTAAAGAGCCGAAAGTCATGTAAGATGAAAATTTACGCATTTCCGCACTCCTTTCCGGCACAAAGCCGTTCTTTTCGTCAGCCTGGTTTCGGCAATCCGGGCTGAAGCTTGGCGGAACAATGATCTGTGCAAAAAGCCGCTTCGCTCTCTTTCCGGATTCCTCGGTCATGTTCCGCTCTCATCAGGTCATAAATCGGTATAATCGGTTGCCAGTCATCAGGGGAAGTCGGGGACGCGTCCTTCCGCTTTATCACTTGCTCTGTTTTTGCACTCCTCCGTCTTCTCAGTCTCCCACGTCAACAAAGATCGGCCTCACCCGGACACCGCTCTCTTCGTCAGTGTAAGCTTTCTCATACTTATCCCGGCTGGCATCGTCAATATATTCCACGAAAAAGACCAGCGAGACCTCCGTAACTCCGAGCTGCTTCCCGTACAGTGCCGCCTGATCCAGGGCTTTTTTATATCCTCTCTCATGGGTGTAGGATTTCAGTTCCAGGGCATACATCCGGCCCGCATATTCTATAACAATGTCAATCTCACCGTTGCCCGTGGGGAATTCTGGCCATACGCGGGCATATTCCGTTCCCAGGAAATCACACAGATACCGGTACAGACCGAAATGATACACGGCTTCGAAGATTCTCAGGTCTTTCCGCCTGGGCGCGTCTTTCAGCAGCCATTCCCGGTTCTTTTTCAGGTGATTCCGGAAGCGCCGCATCAGGTTCGGGATATCCAGACTTTCTTCCGTGACGGTGTCGCTCATGTCCTCGAACGGCTCGAAGACTTTTCCCATATCTCCGAAAATCTCACGCGCGAAATAGTTGAACAGTCTTTTCTGGACAAAGGGGCTCGAAAATCTCACATAAAGATTCTCATCGGTCTCCTTCGCTCCGATCACTCCGTTCATGTAAAGAAAATTCAGATGCCGGTCATCAAACGCGAACACCGTCTTTCTGTCGGTTCTGAACAGTTTCAGAACCGTATCCCTGTAGCCTTCCTGAGCGGACTTGCTGATGATGTTGAGAATGTTGTTGTTGGGCAGGGCCTGAACCGCCATTCTGAACATCCTGTCAAAATGTGCCGTTGTCACAGGGCAGTTCTTCTCTGTATTATATGTTTCCGTGAGCAGTTCCCCGAACCAGCAGGCCAGACCCGGCTGCCCCCGGGTCTCACAGAATATCCGTCCGACCACATCACGGTGAATCTCCTGGCCGCTCTCCTTTTCATACCATGCGAACATCCCCTCTGTCTCCTCATACGTCAGATTGGGAATATGAACGCTCCGCTGGACATTGAAGGGC
>JAUCGG010000190.1 GCA_030378015.1 Desulfococcaceae bacterium HSG8 | reverse complement strand
ACTTAAAAGTTGCTCGAAAATTTGTTTCTAAGCTGTAAATCATTGTCTGGCAAAGGTTCGGGAATCCTCGTTTATATAACAGCCGATATTAATTGGTTTTTTTTGCATAATAAATTTAATATGCTGTAAATATTAATATTTATTCCGAAGAAATATTGAAATATGATGATCCTTTGTTCGGAAATATGGAAATGCAGACAATCTGCGATTTGCAAAAATTTGCAATGTTATCAGATCATTAAAAAAATAATAAATCTGAATTGTTATAAAAACAAATTAAAATCAGCTCTTACAAGACGGCGAATCAGTAAACGCTTTCCAGACAAGGATTCCCGGATTAGAATTAAAATTTCGGGCAACATTTAAGTCATTACGAGACGAACTTCATGTGTCAGGTTTTTCCCTGACTCAAAAAATGCCTGAGCTATATCCTGGTAGGTTCGTCAGTGACAATCAGAACTGATTCGCCGTCCATGCAATCGCGCAGAGCAATCATTGCTGCTTGTTCTATGGTTCTTTGCGAATGAATTGATACCGCTTTTAAGTATCGCATTCGCTATTTTCCAGTGGCTAATACCCGGTTTTGGTATCAATTCATGTGCGAAGCTCCATAACTCGTTCATTTACATACCCCTGTAGCCATTGTCAGGCATAAGTTTTACCATATTTTTTGAAGTGCGGCCTCGGGAACAACCATTGCAGTTACAAGCCCCAGCGTTACCAAAGCGAAGAAAGTACCCAGGATCAGATTCTGTTTACCTGAGCGAGACAGGAGCAAAAGCAATGCTGCGCCACCGTTAGAGACTGCTCCCATACATACAACACCCCAGGGGAATTGATTATTTTCAGCGGATTTAATACCAAAACAGTATCCGACCAGAAGTGCAAGTATGGCTACGCCGTACAACCTGAAAAATGTGGTTGTTTTTTCTAATTTGGATTTGGGCAGGAACAAAAACGGCAATACCACAACCAGACCCGTAATAACAACCTTTAAAATTATCAGCATTGATAAGAACGACATATAAGCCTCCTTTTTTGGCGTCTGATGGTCA
The DNA here is from genome assembly GCA_030378015.1 of Desulfococcaceae bacterium HSG8. Classification (GTDB taxonomy): domain Bacteria; phylum Desulfobacterota; class Desulfobacteria; order Desulfobacterales; family 4be13; genus JAUCGG01. The sequence goes on along the minus strand of JAUCGG010000190.1, from coordinate 10,271 downwards.
AAAGTAGAAGTAGGAAACTGCAGGCAACACGACAGGCTGAACCTCCGTTTCTCATTAGTCCATGAAAGATAATAAACTAAGTGCTGTGTTTCATAAATAATGTCCGGGTCGGAAAGGACACAATGTAACGTAATCTTTCAGATTGCGCTCTCCGCTCTGTTTGTCCGGGCGCAATCTGAAAGATTACGTTACAGACGGCCGTGTGATTAACCCGGACATTATTTCTGAAACAGAGCATAATAAATGATTGAATCATATCGCACCCGCTTGAGCGACTGATTACATTTTCCCTATCATGATGGTTTCCCCAAAATGGAGATTTATAATTATAAATTAATAATAAGGTAAATCACAAAGATATCACAGCATCCGCCGATTACAAAAAAGATTGCAGGAAGTCTCCTGGCAAGCCCGGATTCCGAGGACAGCCCCGAAAAATATACGACCTGCTTTATCCCGTAAGCTGCCCCGCAAGCCAGAATACCGGGCGCATGCCCCCATTCCCCCTTTCATTTTTCCTGAGGTCATCAGTTGTGCCACATGCCACATGAAAAGAGTATAGACAAACACAAGCAGACAGATGACTGTTCCCTGCAAAACCAGAATATTTTTTGTCATGGAGGAATTGTAGGCAGCCAGCAGATAACCGCCTGCCAGAACAGTTCCTGCAATTATCGGAACACACACAAACTCGGGCGGAAAGGGGAGCTTGTTTTTGTCTGCCATAAAGAAATAAAATATGCTCGGCAACGTCAGTAACCCTATTATGCCGTTAGCTTTCAGGCAGTCATTTTCTTCGAGCGGTTCGGAACTCAGTAATCTCCGAATGCCTTTTATCCATCCCACCTTCTTTTCAGATTCAGACGCACTTTGTTCGGTTTTTTCAGTCTGTTTTCGCTCTTTAACTGATTTGGCCATGTTGTATATATCATCAGACATACGGTATGATTCAAGTATGTCTATCATTTCCCGGTACTCATCATCCGAGCGTCCTCCCATAATTTCCCTTTTATTCTTCTTATTCTTCTTATAATGCACATAAAGATGATTTTTCCTCTCGGAACTGCTGCCTTTTGATAGTAGTCGGGAAATCAGACAAGAATTTCCCCCTGTTTCAAATGAGACCAGATCCGATTTTTCGATACGAATGATTTCCTTGAAGGTTCCCCATGTCCCAAGGCTGTAAATGAAATAAGACGGGTCCAGTGTTAATTTCTCAGTTATAAAAAGGGGGCGGATAGCTTTTCGGTAAACAAAGACCGATATAGCGATTCCGGAAATGACCTGAATCAATATTGGCAATAATAATATATATATCTCTTTCAGAGGCGTTTTATCAGGCATTTCCGTAAATGATGGCATTATTCCTTTCAAGGTTAAAACCACGCCGATAACACAGGCTAAAGAGAAGAACAGCATTATCGGAATTGAATGCCAGTTATTTCGTAAATCTTCCCTGCTGATTGCCGGATAACTGATTTCAATCGTATCTTGCTCACGCGATATCCGGGTCTCGCGTTCTGATTTCAGATCTGAAATTATTTTTGAGAAGAATGAGCGGATTTTCATATTTTATGACCTCAGAAATTATAATTAATTATCCTCGCTGGCTGGGTATTTTGAAGAAACTGCAAGACTTCTGTTTTAAACATGCCGAGTTCAGGGCTGTGGCGTCACCGCCGGTTTCCAGCAGGAATTGTGAATAATAGAGGTTTCAAAGGTCAACCCTCCAGGTTTTTACGGCCTGGTCTGCAAGCCATTGCTGATAATGATTCAAATTGGGTAAATCCCAGGTGTCATACTCTCCGACCTTTTTAGCCAGCCTGAAAGATGATTGTAAATACGTCTGTTTTTTTGTATTGAAGTCTGCCCGTTTCAGTTGGTCTTTTTCAAGTAAAACCATGTTTCCGAGGCGATCAGTGATATCATTAATGCCCTCACCAAAATCTTTATACCAGCCCTGTTCCGGATTGCAGGGGCAGACATGTTCCAGGGTTGTATCCAGATAGCTCAGTTTCCGGCCAAAGCTGTTTTCTATTTCAGTAAGTAAGAACCTGATCTTTCTGGATGATCGCCGGCTCGGCATTTTGTAGAATTCAAAAGCATTTTTAAAAGCTTTATCATTAGGATACAACCGCTTGAATTCTTCACTGTTTTTAATATGGCTGGCTCTTTTAAAATCTCCGTTGAAAATTTTCATGGCGATCTTGTTATATGCTTTCTCCTGCTCATTCGGGGACAAACGACAGACAATATTGTAGCGGATTGATAATACATATAAGTATCTGGCCGCTTTGACGAACTCTTCGCGCCTGAATTTGTCCGGCGCAGCCATCAGCACCGGGAATGGCTGCCTGATCCTGAACAAACTCATTCCTTCCAGATAATGTTTTATTTCCCTGGCAAAATCGCCGTAAGATTGCCACCATTCATCATACGGATTCAGTAATGCGGCATAAACCGGAGCATAATCACTAAGTGAAATTAAATAATTACCAGCAGCCCGAGGCGTACGGACTAATTGTTTTACAGATTTGAACAATTCTCTTTTCGAGACAGTTTTCTTCTGTATATTGTGGTGATAGCGAACATAATCGGTGAAGTTGTTCTCACCCAGTTGTGTAATGACAGACGCCCAATCTTCATCTAACTCATCCAACTGACCGTCAGAAACATCGTCATTGGCTGTAAGGGTTGAAAATATATGATTTTTCAAAAGATATGGTGTTGATAACTGAACCCCTCGGGCATTGAGCGTTTCAAACACTTTGTAAGCATCAATGTTATCGCGGGTCACTATTTTTGTAAATACCATACGTGTTGTAATCTTTTCAATAAACTCTGCGTAGCCGCTTCCGCTGTCCGCACTGATTCTTGCCTTGAACCATTCAAAGGCGTTATTGAGCAATTGATTGGTTTTGCTCAGGTTTCGCTCGTTCAGGGCATTCATTCGTGAACATACTTCCCTGAAATGACGGCGATTGTTTCTGTTCAGTGAAAGTTTGTTGTCAACTTTTAGGGTAATCGGATTTTTTGATCCGATCATGCGCTCATGAAAAACATGCAATCGTTCTTTGTTGTCATCCGCTTCAATGCATTTATCCGCCAAGTCTTTTATTTTCCGCATCGCAGCAAGCACAATGAACGACATGGTGATAAGGCGCTGCTGCCCGTCAATCACTTCAAAATCGTATTGCCCTTTTTTCTGAAGGACAATGTATCCCATATAGTGATAACCTTCTTTATCGAGGCTTTCAATATCCACCCACAGATCTTCCCACTGTTCCTGATCCCAGGCATAATCTCGCTGGAAGCGGGGGATTATGTATTTCACGCCGTTGCTCAACAGTTCACCGAAAGTTTGATTGGCTGGCGCCATCAGCATAAAATCATTCATGATATTGTTTCATCGCAAACTTTGATTTTGCCCGGTTTTTTTGTAAAAACAGGATGTTTTCATAATCTCGCAATCTGGTATCAGGTTTGGGTTTGGGCTTGCCGCCGCTCATAGTAATGACGTTTCATCGGTTTGTGGCTGCTCAACAGTGACACGGCAGTAACCAAAAAATTCATCGGGCAGGATTTTAACAAACTCATTCTCTTCAAAGTCACCATGATACCCCGTGTTCCGGGAGACATCCTGCCTTTAAAAAAAAATATGCTATCATTTCCTTGACCAAAGATCAAGGGGCTGATAAAATAATAAGTAAATGTCTGAGTGTTACGGGGGGATAATGCTGAACTGGATGCGTCTGAAAAAAGGCTTCAGGCTGTTGATCATTTCGCTGGTTTCACTGATTCTGCTGATGGTATCAATGGTTTACGGGGCAAGATGGCTGGCAAACGAACTGGAGGGATTTTATACATCTGAAAACAAAAATCAGATGAAAGAACAGGCATACGCGTTCCTGTCCCGCCTGACATATGAACAGGCAATGCGCTATGAATCTGTGTTTAAGAGAATTGCTGCTTCTTCTGCTCTCCTGGCAAAACAGGCAGGCTTTTTCCTGGATCATACTGATCTGTATGGAAATTCTCCCTTTAATCCGGATGAAAACCTGACGGTTTATCCCCCGAACGGGATATATTCGAATGATTCCTTTGAAATCACAATGGTGAATTACTGGGGTTCTTCTGACTTATCACCTGAAATCATAAAAGAACTGAGCGCGCTTTCCCATGTTGACCCCCTCCTGATGGAGGCTCAGACAAACAATCCTGAATCCGTGACTGCCCAGATTGTCACCGAATCCGGCATACGACGTTGTTATCCGAATATTCACAGTGTGACCGGACTTCCGAGTCCGAAGACTTATGACATGAGAAAAGGGGGATTTTACGATATTGCAAAGCCGGAAAACAATCCTTCCCGAAAGACCCTGTGGACAAATCTTTACCAGGATCATGACGGTAACGGGTTAATAACCACTGCCGCTACCCCGATCTATAATAAAACAGGCCGGTTTATGGGGGCAGCCTGTGTAAACGTGACGCTGGATAATATCTTGGAAGATATCCTTGACCACAATTCCCCGGGTAATCCTGAAAACACGCTCTCTGTCGGGGACATGGAAAATCTGATGGAAAACAGCATCTTCTCCTTTATTGCTGATAACAAAGGAACTGTCATCGCGTTTCCCTTCAAATATCTGAACATGTTCGGCCTCAGAACGGATACGGACAAACTGGCAAATCCCGGGCTTTTTTTTGAGTACAGTTTATCCGAATCATCCATAGAAGGGGTGGTAAAAATCGGAAAACGCATCCTTAAAAAGGCTTATCAGCCTGCCCGTATCCTGCTGGGTGAAAATGCTTACACAATATCCCTTCATGCCATGCCTTCGACCGGATGGCTTTTAGGGATTGTGATACCGGAATCCTCCGTGTTTGCTTTTGTCAGGACCACCCTTGATGCCTTGGATATGACAGTAAAAAATATGATTACCGGGTTTGTTTCAATCGGGCTTTTCCTACTATTTTTTTTAGTTATTGTCACAGTGCTATTCCTGACAAGACGTTTTATTACCCCCATGGCGCTGAGATTTAAAGATGAATACCTGATGGCGGAATACCTGATGGAGGAATACCTGATGGAAGAAGAAGATTTGCCTGCAAAGAAAACCCCAGAAAAAGATGAACTGATGATAAAGGCTAATGAACTGAAGCTGAAAGCCGGGGTACTGGCAATGGCAAATGAACTGGCTATAGCAGATGAACTGGCTATTGACGATGAACTGGCTATTGACGATGAACTGGCTATTGATGATGAACTGGCTATTGATGATGACGAACTGCCCGCGTCGGGTGATATCATCGAAGAAAATGAGACAGGTGTCCTTTCCAATTCCTATAATAAAATGGTCGAGGCATTGAAAAAAGTCAATGAACTGGAAAAAGAGCATTCTGTCGAGCTGCAGAAAGAGATTGCCGAGCGAAAGCGTGTTGAAAAGGAGATCAGGTATCTTTCCATGCGGATGATCAGCACCAATGAAGAGGGAAAAAAGGCACTGGCCCAGGACCTTCACGATGAATTCGGACAGACACTGGCAGCGCTTCACATGGGAGCAGAATCCCTTCAGAATTCCATACCTAATGAACTGGGGAATCAGAAACAAAATATCGGGGACCTCATCGGGCTAATTGAGCAGTTGGGAGATAAAATCAGAAGTATTTCATCTGATCTGAGGCCCGATCTCCTGGATGACCTGGGGCTTGTTCCGACACTGGAATGGTATATTAAAGAGTTTACTGACCAGAAGGAGGATGTGAAAATTAATTTCCAGGCCATCGGGTTCAGAAAGCGGCTTTCTTCTGAGATTGAGCTCGGATTGTACAGGATTTTTCAGGAAAGTATGAATAACATTGTCAAGCATGCAAAAGCGCAGATTGTCAATGTCACCTTAACCTATAATCACCCCAATGCGATCCTAGTCATTACAGATGACGGAGTCGGTTTTGATGACCAGACCAAAGGCACGGATGGTATCGGGCTTCTGGGAATGCGGGAGAGGGTTGTTGCCATGACAGGAAACATTGAAATCCGTTCCACCAAAGGAAAGGGAACCACCATCCGGGTGGAAGTGCCTGTTGAATTCAAAATTGAAGAGGAAGTCTGACTATCCGGGCAGCGCGGCTCTTCAATACCAAAGGGAGAAAACAAAAATGGAAAAAATCAAAGTGTTAGTTGCCGACGATCATGCGGTCGTGCGGGAGGGATTGCGAAAGCTTTTGGATGAACAGTCAGATATAGAAGTGGTGGGAGAAGCGACAGACGGAATGCAGGCCGTAAAGAAAGTGAAATCAATACGGCCGGATGTCGCGCTTCTTGATATCGCCATGCCCCAGTTAAACGGCCTGGAAGCAGTGGGCCTTATCAAAGAATCCGTACCCGAAACCCAGGTGGTGCTTCTGTCCATGCATATCAAAGATGCTTATGTGTATCAGGCACTGAACTCAGGTGCATTGGGCTATGTGCTAAAGGCGTCACCCACATCCGACGTACTCGAGGCGATCCGGGCCGCACACCGGGGTGAGCATTTCCTGAGTTCGAGAATCAATTCCAAACTGATCAGCACGTTTTTGAAAAACCGTGAGGAAAAACCCGCGGTGGATGGCTATAATCTCCTTTCCGAACGGGAGCAGCAGGTATTCCGTCTGCTGGTCGAAGGGCGATCCAATGCCGAGATCGCGGATATCCTGTGCATCAGTTCGAAGACAGTTGACAAGCATCGCGCGAATACCATGCGGAAGCTGGATATTCACAATATGGTTGAAATGGTGAAATATGCCATAAAAATCGGGGTGATCGGCCCAGAACTATGGGAAGACTGATCTTGCAGAAAAACGGGTGCTTTTTAACCATGAATCTGCTGTTTACCGGAACTTCCCGATTTCAGTATATCGAAAATGCAGACAGGAGTGCGAAACTGAATTTGTTGGTTTATATCTCTGACAACAGTTGTAGGGTGGGGCTTGCCCCACCGATTTCAATAATTTCAGATAATTAATAATAATCAGAATTGGTGGGGCAAGCCCCACCCTACAACTGTTCTTTCATCTGCTTGTACATAAATCATTGGTATGAAAAAAATTATAAGAATAGCTGGATACATTTTTTTTGTAATCTTTGTGGCAGGGTGTTTCGGAAAAAAAGAGAGCCTGATCTCAGGAAAAACCATGGGAACAACTTATCACATAAAAGTTGTCTCAGGATACTTCAGGAGTACAGAGGATCTCAAGGACAAAATTGACGCGCGGCTTAAGGAAATCAACCGGAGTATGTCAACCTATATGAAGGAAAGCGAAATCAGCAGGTTCAATGCCCTGGAAAATACGGAAGAAAAATTTCATATCTCAGACGATTTTTTCCAGGTTATGCTGGCCGCGAAGCATCTTCATAAAATAACAGGCGGTGCATGGGACGGAACCCTCGACCCGCTGATAAACCTATGGGGATTCGGACGTTCAGGGAAAAAGAGCATTGCTCCGGATCCAGGGGAAATCAGAACCGTTTTAGAGGATATCGGTTTTGACCACATCGAAATTTCCGAGGATAAATATCTCAGGAAGAAAAAAATATCCGTATCCCTTGACCTTGCTTCTGTTGCAAAGGGATATGGTGTTGATCAGATTGCACATTTGCTTGAAAAAGAGGGCTTCGGGGATTTTCTTGTGGAAATCGGGGGTGAGGTCAGTGCATCTGGTCTGAGAAAGGACGGCAAACAATGGAGAGTCGGTATAAACATGCCCCGTAAAACTGCCGGCTTTAGTGAAGTGTATAAAGCATTGAATTTGTACAACTCATCCCTTGCCACAAGCGGTGATTACAGGAATTTTTTTGAAGCAGACGGAAAACGCTATTCCCATGTACTGAATCCCAGGACAGGATATCCTGTAGCAAACGGTGTTGTCAGCGTATCTGTAATAGCGGATACCTGCACATTCGCGGACGGGCTTGCAACAGCCCTGATGGTAATGGGGCATGAGAAAGGGCTTGAACTGGTCAATAACTTCGACAACATTGAATGCCTGATTGTCGTTGAAGAGGAAGGCCGCGTATTAAGAGACTATTATTCACGAGGATTTGAAGCAGATTAAACTGTCAGTGGTCAGTTGTCCGTTGCAACTGACCACTGACAACTGACAATCATTATCCCACCTTAACCGTAATCTTGCGAGGTGTAGCTTTTTCAACTTTCGGCAGGATAAGTCTCAGGACACCATCATTCATACGGGCATCAATCTTTGACTGATCAATTACCTCGGAAAGCGTGAATTGCCGATAATATCTGCCTGTACGGTATTCCCTCAGCAGATCCGATTCACCGGAGTCGTCAGGCGGTTCCACATCGCCGGACATGGTTAGGGTGTCCTCACGAAGATCGATATCCAGGTTTTCCGGTTTCACCCCCGGCATATCTGCCAGCAGCGTGATATTACTGTCAGTTTCAAATATATCCGCGGCTGGCACAAAAACGGGGCCCGGTTTTATCTGCTCTGCAGAATCGCTCAATTCCTGTTTTTCCTTGACCTGAAGGTCTTTAGTCTCAGTGTCTGACATTTTTCATCCCTCCTTTTTAACCTCTTTCAAAAATCGGTTTCTTAACTCACCTTAATCTGCCTTGGTTTTGATGACGCTGCCTTAGGCAGTGTTACTGTCAGAACACCGTCAGTAAGCTTGGCTTCTGTTTTTGAAGGATCAATATGACCCGGCAGCGTGACCATCCTGCTGAATCGCCCTGATTCCCGTTCCTTCCTGTGATATTTTGCCTCCCTGCTTTCGTCAGGGAGATTCCTTTCGCCTGCTATGGCAAGGCCGTTGGCGGTTACAGAGATATCCGGTTCTTCAGTCGCCAGCCCCGGCAGTTCCGCACGGACAAAATAATTATCGCTGTCCTCTGTGACGTTGATCAGGGGAAACACTCCTGACCAGCGTCCGCGGGTCAGTCCTTTTTCCAGTTCATCGGAAAAATGGCGCAATTGTCTTCTCATTCGTTCTGCTTCTCCGAACGGACTCCTCCAGCCCCGCAGGGGGTCAAACATGCTTCTCATTATCATCGTTCATCCCTCCTTTATATAGCTTTTAACAAAAAGATTGTCGGAGTGCCAAACTTACAGCTTGGCAGAATCCCCGGTTTCCGAGTATGCCAAACTGTAAGTTTGGCACTCCGAATTTTATGTTAAAAGCTCTGTTATCCTGCCCTGACCTCTATCTTTCTTGGCCTTGCATCCTCGGACTTGGGCATGGTTACTTTCAGTACGCCGTTATTCATCTCCGCGGTGACATTATCTGTATCAATATGAGCCTGCAAACCGACCTTCTTGCTGAACCTGCCTCTTTCTCTTTCACGACAGTGATAACAGATATTTTCCCCTTCAGAGACTATCTTCCGCTCTCCCTTCAGTTGGATGCTGTCCTTTTCCACGCTGATGTCGATATCCTTTGTCTCTATACCGGGAAGTTCGGCGGTCAGATAAACATTCTTATCATCTTCGTAAAGGTTCACCAGCGGAAATACACTTCTTTTCGGGAAAAATTCTCCGGTGAAAAAGTTTCCGAACAACCTGTCTGTATCATTTCTCAGCCAGCCGGATTCACGGCTTGGCCAGCCATGTCTTGTTCTCGAATATCCTGGTTGCGTTCTTCTTACAATCATCATGGTCGTCACCTCCTGAATTCACAAGAAAAGTTAGGATTATTTATCAAATAAATAAGTTATCCGTTTTGGATTGCGAACTTGCAGTTCACCTTATATACGATTTGTAGGATCGCACCATGCCAAGGGAAATTATTTATTTGGAAGTCCGCCAGTTATCGCTTTTTATTATTTTAATCTTTTCGGACTCGGAAGTTCCTGCCTTCTTGCTTTGAAATTTAACCAGCCACAACCGTTTGTCAAGAAAAAAGTTTTTATATATCAAATAGTTAAATTCGTGTACATAGAGAAAAGATAACCATGAGAAGTAATCTGTCAAGAAAAAATATGATGCTTCTGCCGGGAAGGATCGGGGAATTTTTCACGTTCGACAAAGTGCGATACCAGTCAATACAGGGAGGAGTGAAAAAACATAAAGAATCTTTACCGCAGCCTCGGAAGAGGATACTGATTCGGCCCGCGGATAACGCTTCGCTTAATTTTTGTGGGTGTCCCACCTTTTGCACACAGGTTTTGGATCATACCATGCGGAAACACGAAAATTATTAACATTTTCAATAAAATAAACAGTGTCCCACCTTTTGCACAGAGCCGGTTATCCGCCGGGTGTACGGA
>JAUCGG010000189.1 GCA_030378015.1 Desulfococcaceae bacterium HSG8 | reverse complement strand
CAGAAAGGTACCCTTTGCTGAGTTGTTTAATGGCCGGTTGCAGGGTGTTGTTTCCAGCGGTTCGGACATAAAACGGGTATATGTGTCATTCTTTGAGAGTGAAACACTTGACTACTATTGCAGTACCAACAACAACCGCCCGTGCGGCGGTTTGCGTGGAAAACCATGCAAACATCTGCAAAATCTGCTTGCAGAAGCTGTTGCTCAGTACGGAGCCGGACACGTTGCTGAATTTTTGAAAATTCGTGGTGACATCAGCCAGATAAAAAATGACAGGGACATCCTGCAACGATTGAACGGAAATCTTAAAAAGGAACCGGCAAGCGAAGTATTCAGCCGATTCCTCAGTTATCTGAGATATCTTGAACTCGAACCTTCAGACCAGCCAATTCCGGAAATGGCGTGGTTTAATTAATTTGGTGTTTGGTGTTTAGTGTTTGCTGGTCATCTGCTCCAGAATGACTGCTTTGACATTTGCCATTCACAACCAAACACCAAACATTACAGGAAAAACGATTATGATTGACAATCTTGACTTTGAAAATCAGAAAGAATTCATAAAAAAGCTGGCAAACACCATGAGCCGCGATGAACTGATCCCTTTTTTATTGTCTTTTGCCAGGAAAGCAGGCATGAAAAAATTCAGATCCCGGGCTTCCGAAGAAATTATGCGCCTCACAAAGCCCGCCGAAGTTATTCCGAATATTTATAGCGAATACCGCCAGATTGTCCGTGACGGCATATTATTTCTTCTTTCAAATTTCTCACCGCAGCGACTTGCAGGGCTTGTTGCAGACCAGATCCTTCTCGGGGAAAATGTTACAACAGAGGAGAGACTCATCACACTTGCCATGCAAATCCCCACGCTTCATAAACTTGGGCAGATAATCGCGCGCAACCGTAATATGGAGCCTTCTTTTAAAACATGGATGATCCGGCTGGAAAATGACTTTCACAGGACAGACATCGCGGATGTCCGCAAAAAAATCAGCGCTGAAATAGATGATGACATCATCACCTTTTCCATCAGGATAGCAGATGAAATCCTGGCAGAAGCCAGTGTGGGCATCGTCGTGCCATTTACCTGGAAAGCCCCTGGTACGGATATAAGAAGAAAAGGGGTTTTCAAGGTTCTGAAGCCCGGGGTGCTGCGGCATCTCAGGGAAGAATTGGAGATGTTAGATGAACTGGCCCGTTTCTTTGACCAAAACAGGCAAAACTATTCGCTGAAAAATTTCAGATTTATCGAAACATTCAGGGATATAAAGGAAGCCCTCCAAAAGGAAACAAATCTTTCCGGTGAACAGGTGAATCTGAGAAAGGCTTTCCTTGTTTACGGTGAGGACAAAACCGCCCGAATCCCCCGTCTCATAACCTTTTCCACTGAAAACATCACGATCATGGAGCAGATGGAAGGCTGCAAGATAACTGATGTTCCCATGAGTTCTGCTGACAGAAAAATGTGCGCTAAGACCCTGTTTAAAACAGTTATCGGCTCCCCTTTGTTTTCCTCCGAAGAATGGACATTTTTTCACGGGGATCCTCATGCAGGAAACATCTACGGATTCAAAGATAAAAAAGACGGCCCCACGAAACTTGCTCTCTTGGATTGGAGCCAGGCAGGGTATTTGTCAAAAGAGCAGAGAATTAAAATGCTCAGACTCGCAATCGGCGTTATCTCAAGGGATGAAAAAGGCATCTGCCAGGCAGTCGGGGAACTCTCTGTTGATGCACCGGGAGAAAATTCTCCTTTTTTTGAAAATACGAGAAAAATGATCCGGGATGTTTTAGCCAGCCGTGATTACGGAGCTTGCCGGTTCGCGAAAAAGCTGTTCTGGATCATTGATCAGATGGCAGTAAAAGGGATACAGTTCCCCCGGGATCTTCTGCTTTTCAGAAAATCATTTTTCACCCTCGAAGGCGTTCTTTACGATATTGACCCGGAATTTGATATGGATACATCTGTCATCGGGCTTCTTGAAACACTCTTCCTCGAAGAGCTTCCGAAAAGATGGATGTATCTGATGTTTCCTCACTCAGATTCTCCCGGGAATTACAAGCTTCCACTTTCTAACAGTGATCTGCATATGCTCGCCAGCCGCCTGTTCTTCGAAGGCTTTAAAAAAGGCTCGGAAACATTGTCAGTATTTGTTGAAAGAAATATGAGTTTCTGGAATGTGATGCGTGAAACGTGATGCGTGATGCGTGATGAGTGATGAGTGATGCGTAATGCGTAATGCGTGAAACGTGAAACGTGAAACGTGAAACGTGAAACGTGAAACGTGAAACGTGAAACGTGAAACGTGAAACGTGATCCCACTCGTAAGCTCGCGGGGGATTGCCAAATCCCCCGCACACACGGGGCTCGGATTTATCAATCCGCGGAGCGTGAAGCGTAATGCGTAATGAGTAATGCGTGAAACGTGATCCCACTCGTAAGCTCGCGGGGGATTGACAAATCCCTCGCACACACGGGGCTTCGGATTTGCCAACCCGAACCGCGAGCGCTGAGGGTGATGCGTGAAGAGTGAAACGTGATGCGTGATGCCAATTGATCACGCAGCATGCATCAAAACAATAACCCCATAATTTAAAGGAAATCAAGATGATAAATAAAATTTTCGCATTTATTCTGATATGTCTCATGCCTGCTTCTTCTTTTGCCATAACCCGGGAAGAGGCAGTGCGGTATGCTTTGGAAAATTCGGAAGCAATACGCATGGTGACAGAATCTTCAAATGTCCTCAGGGCTGGCGGAAAGCAGGCCGAAGCTTTTACAGATCCCCAGGCTGTACTTAACGCCGGGCATCTGGATATGGGCGACAACAAGCCGGAAAATCCGTATTTCAGTTCCCCGGACAGGGATATTCTGGCAGAAGCGCGTGTCAGCAAGCTGCTCTTTGCAGGGGGCCGGATATGGAAGACACGGGCACTTGCAAAAAATTTCGACAAACAGGCAGATATCCTGGAAACATCCGGGAAAAGAGATATCGGAAAACAGGTAAGAATGGCTTTTGATGCAGTGCTGTACCAGAAAGCTGCTATTGATATCCTGGAGGACAGGGTGAAACAGCGCAGGGCAGAACTCGAAGATGCACAGGATCTGAAAACAGTGGGCATGGTGACATCCCTGGATGTCCGTCAGGCCAAACTGAGCGTCTATTTTGGTGAGGATCGCTTGAAGGATGGTGAAGCTTCATACCGTGAAGCTCTGATTGATTTTAATCTTGCCATCGGCAGATCCGGGGATGAGGAGCTTCTCGTTCCCGAAGGAAACCTTAAAGATGTGCCGGATCTTCAGAAAATCATGAAGCAACTGAAGGCATCTCTTTCCGAAGATGATTTCCTTGATATCACTTCCTCGGAAGCCGGGGTTGAAGCCGCTAGGTTGAATTATGAAATCGCATGCGGTGAGAGATGGCCAGAGGTGGTTTTTGCCGCGTCAGGAAAATCAAATGGTGAAAAACCGGATGAAATGGACGAATCCTGGACTATCGGGGTTCAGGCAAGCTGGAGCATTCTTGACGGCGGGCTTGTCCGGGCTAAAAAAGCGTCTGCAAGGTCAGAGATGCAGAAAGCAGAGGATGGTCTCAGCCAGACCCGGAAGTCCCTGGCAGGCGAGGTTGAAAAGATCGGGGTCAGCATCCGATCCCTGGAGGAAAGAATCCGCTTGCAGCAGGAAGCCGTGGAACTCTCCCGGAAGAACTATGAAGATGCAAGGGGTCACTATCGTGCCGGAACCATCACCCTGACGCGCCTGGGCGAATTCAATCTTTCATACGCGGAAGCGAGGTTCAACCTGTTGCAGCTTTTCTTTCTGAAGCGTCAGGAGGCTATCAATGCAGATGCTCTGTTGGAAAAATAACCGTTATTTCAGGCATTTCAGGAGATACCCCGAAGGTTAAACAGACTAGTACAGCAAGTCACAAGTTCGTACTACATCAACTTGTAAATTCCTCCCCCCTTTTTTAAAGGGGGCCGGGGGATTTCTGCCGCAACACTTTTTAAGCCCGTCAGTCCCCTTTAATACGGGCATATGCGTTTTTTAACTGTGTACTAATTTATGTCTTGGTGTATTAGCCCCATCAACTTTTAAATTTCTCCCTTTTTTAAAGTGGGCAGGGGATTTCAACTCGGTCATGTAATCCTTGTTGCTATCTACACGGATTATGGTTAAGCAAGGATTTCAGCCCGATCCCGTAACCCTTTCTATCTACACGGATTATGGTCAATCAGATCCCGTAATCCTTGCTTAACCATAATCCGTGTAGATGAACAGTTCCGGTGCGAATACTCCCGAACTCCGAACTTGCCTGCTTGCCCTGGCTCACTGCTGACCTAGGGAGAGAGCCAGCCGGAAGCCGAGGTTGCCGCGCCGGGCGAGCTGAAGCCCCGATTCGCCGACCGGCAGTACGCCGCGGAGTCGAGCCAACACCTGCCCCGCTTGACGCGGTACGAGCCTTCAGAGGGGCCCGCTGGCCCAGTAACTGAACCCGACGGATAATCTCCGTACCAGGCCTGCTCAATCCGTTTAAAACAGGGCTTGAACACCTCTTCCAAAGCTGCCTTATGACTTTCAATACAATCGTCGGATCCGGGCATCAGATTTTCCGGCCGGAAATGTTGGGGCGGCTCATCATCAGGGGGGAAATGGGGGATTTCTATGGTCAGATCATGCACGATGTTCGCGATTGTCAGCAGATCAGTCTCATTCTTAACAGCATCCATCCGTTTCGCCAGACGGTTCATAACCTCCAACAGACCCGCATCCCATCCGGGTTTCAGTTCGGACATGATTTTGTCAGCATTGTCCGTAAAATGCCGGAGGACAGATACGGTCTTATCCCTCACTTCTTCCAGGGTAATCCGGCCTGTCTCACCATCGTTGTACATCTGCTGGGAATATACTGTGAGCTTATCTCCTTCCCTCCTGAGCGTAAGCGCGACATCCTCACCCTTTTCAAGAATATCTGTTATGATATTCGGGTGAACCCGGATATCTGAAAAAGAAAATTCCCGAATTTCTCTTTGTTCCATCGGTGTCTCCTTTCTTTTTTGTCCGCTCTTTGCAAATGCCCCGGATCGCTGATTTTACTGTAATATCTCTCGCAAAGGCGCAAAGGCGCAAAGAAAAAGGCGGAGGACAAGAAAATATGCTGATAATTTACTGCCGCTGATTCTATTCTTCTCACCTTTGCGAGAGATAAAGCAGTTCATCCTCCGGGCGTATTTTCCTGTGATATCTCTCGCAAAGGCGCAAAGAAAAAAGGCGGAGGACAAGAAAATCGGTCCGGTAATTTCCTGACTTTACTGCCGCTGATTCTATTCTTCTGACCTTTGCGTCTTTGCGCCTTTGCGAGATATAAAGCAGTTCACCAGAATTTTTTTTACTTTTCCTTCTCTTTATCAACTTTTTCTTTGAACCCTTTTTCAAGCTCTTCCCATTGTTTGAAAAAGAACTCATGAGCCTGCTTCCCGAGATCCACAGCTTTTTTGAAAGTTCCCTGGGCTTCCATATAATATCCCAGAACCTTCACCGGGTCATGTCCTGCATCCCGAATTTTCTTTCCCATATCAAGCAGTTCTTTTTCTTCTGATGACAAATCATCTATGTATATGGCGCTTTCCTTCATCTCTTACCTCCTCTCATCCGGGTTTTCGGATGGCCTGTGGTACAGCAAGTCACAGCTTGCTGTAGTAATATGCAATTTTATCTTTTAAACATCAGCTACCATGAAAGCCGGAGCAACAAAGCCCTCTTCTGCTCGGTTCGGATTGACAAATCCGAAGCATGTGCGGTGCGGGGATTTGTCAATCCCTCGATAACAACAGAGCAACAGGACCCTCTTCTGCTCGGTTCGGATTGACAAATCCGAAGCATGTGCAGTGCGGGGGATTTGCCAATCCCCCGCGAGCAACAGAGCAACAGGGCCATCTTCTGCTCGGTTCGGTTTGACAAATCCTCGCCGCTGATTTATTTCACAATAATCCTCCTGCCGCTCCGATCCATTGCTTTATAAATGAAAACATATTCTTCATCGTTGATGTTTATCGTAATATCCGCGTCTCTTGACTCCGCATATACGATCCACACTGGCTTATCTGTTCTGCCGCATTCTGCTTTCGGAAGGTACTCGCCGGTCTTTCCCTGGTACCAGGCAAGCAGCATCGGCTCAGAGCAAAATGTTTTTGCTTTTGCTTTGGCAATTTCCTTTGCCCCGTCAAAATCAATATTTTTATCAACAATCTTAATATCAACGGGATTTTTCAGGTAATTCCTGATATTCATGTGCCTCCGAAATGACGGTACGGGAGTCCAAAAATATGATTTTTACGCTATGTGCAACTTATAATGCCACGAAGGCACAAAGGCGCGAAGTCTCACGAAGGTTCTTTATTTCTTCGTGCCTTTGTGGCATTATCTACGATTAAAAAAAGTTGTACATGCGTAATTTTTGAACTCCTGACCTGCTTTTGGGGAATCAGTATCTTTCCAAAACCGCGAGACCGACTTTAAAATATCCTTTCAGCCGTCCCTGATTATCTCTTGTGATATGCCTGATTTCTGTTTTTATGAATTCGGTCTGGCCCAGTAATTCACTGGGATAATATTTCATTCTCATGATCTTTCCCACTGTCAGATAATCAAGTATGACAGAATCCTCCTCTATCAGGATACACATTCCGTTCGAGGATATGTCTCTCAGAATGAACTGATAAACGGATCCGATATCTTTTATTAAAAATTGTACGCTGTAATATCGGTTAATTGTAGTTCTGAATTTCATTCTTCTTTCATGGGTTGTTGTTGCGTGATTCTCTTTCATAGTATCCGTCAAATTTTAAATGTTTTTACGCCATGTGCAATTTTTTTCAGATGCAAGGTGGGTGAAGCGAAGCATAACCCACCATTAATTAGAATTACAGTTGGTTGCGCTTCGCTTCACCCACCCTGCAACAACTGTTCGAAAATTTAAAAGTTCCTCCACCTTTTTTAAAGGGCAGAGGGGATTTCTGCCGTAACTGCTTTTTACTGCAAGGGAAAATTCCCACTATCCCCTTTAAAAAAGGGGGCGAACTTAATAAAGTGGTGTACTACGAACTTTTCATCTCTGATCAGCAAGCCCAGGGAATACCATTCACATCAAGGGCTTCGAGGATAGCAGCAATCTGCTGATCAACATGCTGAAATCCTTTCCGACTGAATCCCCCCGATTGCTGCCGTAATGCAAGAATGTCCAAGGCTGCCAGTTCCAACGCCTTGAAGCGGATCGGAATCATGGGATGACTGCAAATCCAGCTTCGGGTGTCTTTAACTGACCGGATCTGTGCTTCCAGTTCTTCATATTGTCTGCGAAAGGACCTCAGTATCCGATCCGAATCAATTCCTGAAAGTCCGCTGGATGTCTGGAAGAGGGCTTTTGCCGCGCTGGTCAGCTTCCCGCAGCACAGAAGACCCACCCGGTCAGCCGATACTTCAGTTGCGCGAGACCAGCGGAACAGCAGGTCTGCTGTATCAGCGCTGACACCCCCTGAATTTGAGAGGATGTCCCGCACCGGGAAGCGGGAATGTTCAAACACGACGTGGCCCAGTTCATGACCGAAAACGAAACGCAGCCCGTCCGGCGTAAAATCGTTTAATAACGCGGAATGTATAAGAACATCAAATTTTTTTCCCTGGGCGAAAACCCCGGCATTATATTCTTTGCTCTGCCGGACAAACAGGTCACCGCTCAGACCGCCGCCGAGGGTATCCAGACAGGAGTGGTAAATGTCATGGATTTCAGGGAGCAGATCGGCTGTTATCCTGACCGCATTGCCAAGAAGTTCCTTACGTCCTGCATTGAGCAGATTTTTTGCCCGAGCGCTGTCCATCTGAGACATTACAGGAGCGAGTTGGACAGTAAGGACTCCTATGAGACTGCTTTCGTAACTGAATCTGAGGGGTTCGATATCCATTGTGATAACGTGATACGTGATACGTGATACGTGATACGTGATACGTGATGACCCGGAAATTCCAAATCCCAAATAAATTCATTTGTTATTTGGGTATTGTGATTTGTAATTTATTTGCTATTTCCGGTAACCTCTGTGACCAGTGGATTCCGGGTTAAAATTAAAAAACATCCGTTTTTTAATTTTTATATGAAAGTCCCGATAAAAAATCCCCCGGCCCCCTTTACGAAAGGGGGAGTCGCGGCGGACTTTCATCATTCGTTGTGACCGTGAGGTCATGGAAGTTCCCCGGAATGACAACATACTGTCATTCCGGGCTTCAATGTGCAGCCCGACAGGCTCACTGCCCTGAGCGTCAGCCATAAGTCCTTGTAACTTACTGAAATCATTAATACTGAAAAAAATGAGAATGAAACAATCAGAGTCAATAATTTCAGTCAGTTATCGGGATGCTTTTCAGAATCTCCTGAGAACTTAGGTGATTTCCAAAAAAGAATATACCATATCAAATACAGTTTGTAGTCCCGCCTTTAGGCGGTGCCATGCCGCCTGAAGGCGGAACTACAAACTTCAATCCGGTATTGGAAATCGCCTTATGACTGACGAGATTGTGATTTGTTATTTATTTATATAAAATCGCTGATCTCGGGCTGATTCTGCTGGGTCTTATTAACATTGATCAGTTGGGGTGATCCGCTGCTGTTGTCAATACGGGCAATGACACACCAACTACCGGTTTGCCGGTCAGTCAGCGGGACTTCTATCTCACGCCCGCCTCCCCGCACAATCACCTTTCCGTCGTAATTGGCAAAATTGGATTTCGGCTTGTTGTAAATATTCGCGGCAATCAGCGCATGTTCTATCTTATCCAACTCTGTGAAATAAACATTTTCCTCATTATCCCCGCCCACATCTCCGATCCCCGCGTCCTGGTCAAGATAAATCCACGGGGAATCCTTCTTGCTGCCTCGCTGGGCAAAATAAATATGCCCTTTCGGGTCAGCAGAAGCACTGCCGAAAAGCTTGGACATTATGCCTTTCTTTTTCGGAGATCCGGATACATCGCTCCTGAACCTGTAAAAGCAATGAAGATCAAGGTCAACAGCCGTTTTCCATCGAAGGGTTGCCTGGAAATCATTGCCTGCGAGGCTGGCTTTTTCCCCCTTCTGCTTCAGAACGATTTTGGAAGCAAGCCTGATGGCCGAGGCTCCCGGCACAGCGGACGCGAATTTTTCAAAGCTCACAACTTCGCTGTTGTTCACAAGCGAAGTCCCCATGAACGTGCTGGTAAACTTGCAGAGGATCGCCACTGCCCCTGACTGTGCCGAATCCAGGGCAACGGTGTGAGAATCTCCCTTGTCCGTCAGCACTTCGACCCGCGCGTCATAGTCCGCAAAGACTTTTTCGGAACCGGAAGACGCGTCTGTGAAATTCACGGCAACAATATGAAGCTCCTCAAAATCATCCAGCTTGGTAATACGCAGTTCTTCACAGTTATCTCCGCCGACGGCGCCCACACCCGCGTCCCCGGACAGTTCGATAAAAGGGAATGCATTAAGATCACCGAGGGACCCGCCTGCATAATTATCAGAATATACCCCGCCGACCTGCCCGTCCTTTGTTTTGTAAAACGCCATCAGATCCAGGTCAACAGATGATGTCCAGATCAGAGATACCTTTAACTGGCTGAAATCCCCGATAGCTGCGTTCTCGCCTTTTTGTTTAAGTTCCATGAAGCCCCCTCTGTGGTGGCAGGCTGGGAGGTAGCGCATTCTTTCAAGATTGCGCCGGATGAGGCGCAATCTGAAAGAATGCGCTACAATCCGAAAACCTCGTCTCAGCCTGCAAAATTCTGGTATCTGTCTATAGCAGTGTCAACTCATGGCGAGGCAGAACCCCGCCCTGCATTCCGGGTTACCCGTTTATGACATCTATCAGATCCTGGAGTTTGTTCAGACCCTTAAGCGTACCGGCTTTACTGGTATTAACGAGTTTTGCCCCGATGGGACTGCTGTTGTCAATCGTGGCAAGCAGCGCTACATTGCCCATATCACCGGTGTCCAAGGTCACATCATGCCCGGTTCCCTTATCATCCATGATTGTCAGCATCACGTCACTGTCCTTAAACCGGGCTGCAGCCCCGTCCTTCACCTTTCCATAATCCCAGCACAGGATCCAGACATATTTCATGTCATCCAGTTTGGTGATGCGCATGGTCTCTTCATTGTCTCCGCCCGTGTCCCCTACGCCTTCATCACCGCTCAACTGCATATACGGGAAAGCATTCAGGTCGCCCAGTTCGCCGAAATAGACAAGCCCATGCTTGCCCTCTTTGCTCTCATAGGCCGCGGCCAAATCAAAATCAGCCGCGGTCGTCCATTTCATACTGACCATCAGTTGATTGAATCCGCCGACATTTGCCTCTTCGCCTTTTTGTTTAAGTTCCATGAATTATCCTCCTTTGGAAATATGAAAAAATAACAGAGTGTAATCTTTTCGCGGTTTTTTAACCGCAGAGAATTTTATATTATCCCTGCGGAGTACAAAGCTTGCTTTGTGATTGTTTTTATTTTAAATCATATACAAAGCAAGCTTTGTACTCTGCTTATCTGCTGTGTAAAGAGCACACTCAGATGAATAATATTATTTAGATGGGTCAGATATAACACCCATCGCTCTTTAAGCATCTATAATATCTGTCAACTGCTGTAAATTTTTCAACCCCTTGAGTGTACCGGCCTTGCTGGTGTTAATCAGTTTTGCCCCAATAGGATTGCTGTTGTCAATGGTTGCAAGCAACGCTACGTTCCCCATGTCTCCGGTATCCAAGGTTACATTATAAGTGATTCCCTTGTCATCCATAAGGGAGAGGGATATGTCACTCTCTTTGAACCGGGCAGGCGAACCATCCTGAACCTTACCGTAGTCCCAGCACATAATCCAGACATATTTCATATCATCCAGCTTGGTGACGCGCATGGTTTCTTCATTATCGCCGCCGGTATCCCCGACCCCTTCATCACCGCTGAGCTGCATGTAAGGGAAAGCGTTCAGATTCCCCATGTCTCCGAAATAGACAATACCCTTTTTATCTTCCCTAGTCTCGTAAACTGCCCCGAGATCAAAATCAGCAGCGGTCGTCCACTTCATGCTTACCATCATTTGTTTAAAACCGCTCACATTGACCTCGGTACCTTTCTGTTTGAGTTCCATTTGTACTCTCCCATTTTTTAAAAGGTTGATTATTTTAAGAACGCTCTGCCATCCGGGTGGTACATTCGGGAAAACTATAATTTTTATGGGTTAATAGTCAAGAATAAACGTGATGTGTGACGCGTGATGATGGGACTAATTTTTTAATAAACGCTATGTGCAACTTATAATGCCACGAAGGCACAAAGGCACGAAGTCTCACGAAGGATATTTGTGTTTCTTTGTGTTTTCATGTCGTTATGTCTTTATGGTATTATATGTCTGTGTTCTCTTCGGTTAAAAAAAAAATTGCACATGGCGTTAATAAATATATCATTCGGTTAATGTTTAATTTTTATTTAATAATATCATCGCTATAA
>JAUCGG010000188.1 GCA_030378015.1 Desulfococcaceae bacterium HSG8 | reverse complement strand
TCAATCAAAATTTTTATTTGGCATATTGTATTGAAACATTAACGACTTACTTCAGTTGCCTCGTTTGGGATAGTCGCCCGCTTTGCTTCCGCGGGATTTACAATCGGCCCGAACGAAAATCATGGCCCGGTTGTCGAAAATTTCTGTTCACGCTCGCTTGAAATTATCAATCATTTCAGAAAGATTTCCCAATTTTATCGAAAAATGTATATTACAGTTCAGCACTGCCAAATTTTAAATTTGAGTTTTTCAGTTGTGATTAATCGGAAAAACGTATATTAAAGAGTGCTGAACTCAGCCAAACTGTAAATTGGGCACTCATTAAAATTCAGCTTCCTATTAATCGGAACAAATTATATTAATTTATATTATCTATAAACAGAAACTTGGCCGGGCAAACAGAATTTTGCGGAAATCAGCCTGTACGCGCGGCAACGCACAGGACAGGGAACCCGTTCGTCGATCCGTTCAGCGGGCCGTTCTCCGCGCACCGGGGTTGACGTGATCGACCGCCGGATCGTGGGCGTCTAATAAAGAAAATGAAGAAAATAATCGCATATATTTTAGTTTTCGTCCTGATGACTTTCTCTATCGGATGCAGCAATAAGCATCGCATAATTATCGAACCTGAATCCCCTGACCAGGAAGCAGCAATAAGGGAAGCACTGGAGAGAAAACGATATCATTATGAAGTGGATGAGGATGCAGGAAAAACAGCAGAATGATAAAGGAGTCGTAATGGAAGCTGCTGGCAGACATAATGCCCTGACAGACGTGGAAGGGCTGATGGTCGGGAATTATACTGATACAGATGCTGTATGCGGGGTGACGGTGGTTATATGTCTCAAAGGTGCGGTGACCGCCGCAGATGTCCGGGGTTCTGCTCCGGGTACGCGTGAGACGGATCTTCTTGACCCTATTAATCTTGTCCAGGAGGCACAGGCCGTGGTGCTGTCCGGGGGGTCGGTTTACGGGCTTGCCGCATCAGATGGAGTGGTGCGCTGGCTGGCTGAACAGGGTTCCGGCTTTCCCTTGGAAAAAGGATATGTCGCGCCTATCGTGCCCGCGGCAGTCCTCTATGACCTGGGCCGGGGAAAGGAGTTTGTTCCCCCTGTCTGTGCAGACTGGGGAAGGGAAGCATGCAAGACAGCCTCGGACGGCCCCATACCCGGGGGCTGCTTCGGTGCTGGAACCGGAGCGATTTCCGGGGGCATCAAAGGCGGGCTGGGAAATGCCAGCCTGGTGACGGAATCAGGAATCACCATAGCTGCCATTGTCGCGGTGAACTCACTCGGATCAGTTATCAATCCGCTCACCGGGCAGGCATGGGAAATCGCCCTGGAACTGGACGGCGAGTTCGGCCCGATGGGAGCGCGCCCGGTTGAACTGCCGCGCCCTGGGGAATCCGCACCGGTAAGAAACACCACCATCGGCGTCGTGGCAACAGATGCGAAGCTTACCAAATCCCAAGCAAAAAAGATTGCCCAGATGGCTCATGACGGCATGGCCCGGGCCATCAGGCCATCCCACACCTTATTCGACGGGGATACGGTTTTCTGCATGGCGACGGGTAAACGAAAACTGCCTGAAACCCCGGGCTTCTTTATCAATCCCCATGCCCAGGCATTGAATGACCTGGGGCATGCAGCGGCAAACTGCATGTCCAGAGCGATTATCCGGGGCATTCTGAATGCTCGGACCCTGGCCGGTATTACGGCGATCCGTGATCTTAATGACATGAAGGCATGATTTCCGCGTAGCTCGGCTCGGATTGACAAATCCGAGCCACATACGCCGGATGCCTGGGATTTGGCAATCCAGGCGAGCATTTCGAGGGCAAGCCACATCCGCCGGATTTGCCAATCGTTCGACCTCACGCCGAAGCCGGCGGAGGTCATGGCATAACAGCACAGGAGTAGTAAATTATGGGAGAAATCAGAAGCACATTAGACCTTGTCATGGAGCGAACAGGACACCTTACGCTCACCAATGAGGAAAAACAGGAGCAGAAGTCCCGGGAATTCGCGAAAAAGTTCAAAGGGCTGATTCAGAAATTCCTCGACAAAACCCGCAGCACGGACCATCTGAAAAGAGAGCTTGATATCCTGAGCGAGACTTACGGCATAACAGATAAAAAAATTTTATCGGATGAGGTTGCCGGCAGGCTTCAGCCGGATCAGGATAACAGCATGATTTTTATCCTGCTAAGGGAAATATGCGATTCAGACACCGCAAATCTGGAAGCAATATTTGACGAATATGAAGAAGAGAAGGGTTCTGCAGCCCAAAAAAGAAGCAGCGAGATAAGAGAGCATCTTGCAAAGAATCATATGATCACCGGTTCAGCAGTTGTTCCGAACCTGGGAACTGATGAAAACTGGAAAACGGAGATGCAGGACATTAAGAATAAATTCAATCATACGCTGATGCAGGAAAAAAACGGATTGACAGCGTAAAAAGAGTCATGACCGGGCAGGCTGTTCGGATTGGCAAATCCGAGCCAAAATAACTTACCCGCAATTTCAGGATACGGATGATCTCATAGTGCCCTGTTTCAGAAATAATGTCAGGGTTGCACGCAATGTAACGTAATCTTTCAGATTGCGTTCTCAGCTTTGTTTATCCGGGCGCAATCTGAAAGATTACGTTACAGTGCGGCCATTGAAAAGAAAATCACTGATACCCCCTCCGGAGCGGATATATTCATTGAGATTGCCTTCAATAATCTTCTTCCGGAGTAAGCAGAAGAATTCAATCAGCTTTTACCGAATCCGTTGGCGCCAATGAAGATGTTCAGTTTTTTCAACTCAAAGTCCTTCAGTTCGCGAACAGATTTAAGGCCTTTTATTGTTAACTTATTGAGAGAGTCACTCATTATATAAATCCGGAGGGGTTAAGCTAAATCAGTAGATCGAAAACTCTCCGATAAGTTGCACAAACAGTGGGTTCCGGGTTAAAATCGGAAAACATCCGTTTTCCGATTTTCCCCGGAATGACGATTTTAACATACTGTCATTCCGGGGAAAATTAAAAAACGGATGTTTTTTAATTTTAACCCGGAATCCACTGTTCGGAAAAACTTTTCGATCTACTGTAAATGTCTTACAAGGTTTCGGCGTGAGTTCAGAGCTCAGTCGAGTCGTCGAACGGCAGAGCCTTGCGTAATGCATTCCCAGGCGGAGCCTAGGCGGAGCCTGGGAACGAGAAACAATTGTATATTTCCGGGCCTGCGAAGTTCAAAACTACCCATCTGATTTTATTACAAAGCAAGCCTTGAACTCCGCTGAAATATCAGTGAACCAGACGTTTACGACCCGCCCATTCTTTATCCCGAAGTTTGTACTTCTGAATCTTACCCGTCGCTGTTTTGGGCAGATCACAGAATTCTACCACCTTGGGAGCCTTGAAACGCGCAAGGTTTTCCTTGCAGAAACCGACAATGTCCTCGGCTGTGGGATTGCGCCCCGGTTTGGGAACCACAAACGCCTTGGGCACTTCGCCCCATTTTTCATCAGGGATGGGAATCACAGCCACCTCCATCACATCAGGATGCTGGTAGATGGTATTTTCAATTTCAACGGTGGAAATGTTCTCCCCGCCGCTGATGATGATATCCTTTTTGCGGTCCATGATCTGGGCATAATTATCCGGATGCATTACCGCCAAGTCCCCGCTGTGGAACCATCCGCCCTTGAATGCCTCGACAGTGGCTTCGGGATCTTTATAATATCCCAGCATCACGTTGTTGCCCCGCATGACAATCTCGCCAATGGTTTGTCCGTCACGGGGAACCGGCTCCATTGTTTCAGGATTCACCACATCCATATACATGGCAATCACATATGGAACTCCCTGGCGGGATTTCATCTTGGCCCGTTCTTCAGCAGGCAGGCCCGCCCATTCGGACTGCCACGCGCACACACTGTGAGGGCCGAAAACTTCGGTCAGGCCGTAAGTGTGAGTGATATTCGCGCCGATGGATTCCATGTTCTGAATCACCGTGGGTGCCGGGGGCGCGCCCGCGGTCATAATCTGAAGCTGACGTTTCAGCCTGATATTGTTTTCAGTGGCGTAGCCGGACATGGTGATCAGGATGGTAGGCGCAGCGCACAGGTGAGAAACATTTTCTTTTTCCAGCAGGGGATAAATCTCCTCGGCCATCACTTTTCTCAGGCAGATGTGGCGTCCTCCCATAGCAGTAACTCCCCAGGTAAAGCACCAGCCATTGCAGTGGAACATGGGAAGTGTCCAGAGATAGACGGATTCGGAGTTAAACCCTGACTCCATCATTTCTCCCAGCGCGTTCAGATAGGCCCCGCGGTGATGGTACATCACTCCCTTGGGCAGTCCTGTGGTTCCGCTGGTGTAATTGATTGTAGCCACTTGGTACTCATCCTCCACCGCACATTCCACCGGCGCATCAGAACCTGTGTTCAGAAATTCTTCGTATTCCGCGCCGTCCAGGGGTCTCTCATCACTGATATCACAGATATTCACAACAGTTCCGACCTGGGTGAGTTCGCTGATTATCGGCGCCACAAGACCGGAAAACTCATTATCCACAAACAGTGCTTTGGAATCTGAGTGGTTAATGATGTACGCGACTTCTTTTGACGACAGGCGGATATTGATGCTGACGAGGGTCGCGCCGATCATGGGTACGGCATAATGGGCTTCCAGCATAGGAGGCGTATTGGGACAGATGAAGGCTACCTTATCCCCTTTCTTCACCCCCGAGTTTATGAGAGCGCTGGCAAGGCGGTTAACCCTGGCATAAAACTCTTTGTAAGTATAGCGTTTGTCCCCGTGAACCACTGCAATTTTGTTCGGATAAACCGAAGCGGATCGGGTAATAAAATTTACGGGGGTAAGGATATCAAAACAAACCTTGTTTTTCTCCATGAATGTTCTCCTTTCGTTTTATATGTACGGTTTGTATAATCAGCAGATGGAAAATACTCCGGAAAAGCTCGCTTGGGATTGACAAATCCCAAGCGTTTCAGGCGGATTTGTCAATCCGCTAGGAGCGGACCGGGGATTTTCCGTCTGCTGACAATACAACAACTCATAAATTTGTTCGTTTTTGTAAAAGGTCGGAGATTTTTATGCATGCCCATAACAAAGATTATCAATTCAGTACGTTGGGTATGAGGCATTTTCCGGTTCCTACAAATTCGATAATCTTGTGGTCAACTGTAATTATTGAACACTCTAAAGTCATAGCTGAGGCCACAACGATTTTATCGTGAAGGTCGTGTTTTGCAAGGCATCCGTCAATTTTAAGTAAATTCTCCAAAACCTCATGATCTATTGCACGAATTTCAACATTCGGAGACTGTTTCAGCGGTGTGAAAACTTCATAGAAAAACTTACGGAAGAACTCCTCTGATCGCAACCACTTTTCATATATCTCGATAAAAACGATGGATGGGACACTCAGCAGCACCCTGCCTTCTGAAGGGGATACTGCCTCTTGAATAATGTTTCTTGCTCGTCGGGATATCGGGGGAGCACCATCGAACTTAGGTGTATCATCAAACACTCTGGAAAAAAAAGAGATGAGTCCGTTCGTATCAATCACGTAAAGTGTCTTTTCCATAACAATGTTCCGATAATTTCCTTGCTACTGTCTGGAGCGACATTTCCAAATCAGTCTCACCGGGATGTTCGTGCCTCAGCATATAATCCACAAAATCTTCACCGCATTCTTGTATATCAATAAACATTTTCTCCGGCATGGAAAACAGTTCCGTCATCATCGCCTGAGCCGATGAAAGTGACCCGCGCTGTCTTTCAAGAATTCTCGCAAAGGAGAAGGTCAGGCATAAAAGTTTATCCTGCCATTGAAGTGAATTATCAATAAGTGATTTAAGGTTTGCATCTTCAATGGCCTTATCTTCCAAATGTAAAAGCAAAAGGCTTTCTAATTCCCTGCTATTCAAACAATAATAAGCCATACTTATCGTCCACCGGTCGCTTTTTGCATAAGGTCAGTTGCAGTTGAATCATCCAGAGACGATTCTTCTCCCGACACCGCTCCTTCACGTTTTTCAATCTCAGCACGAACAAAAGCTTCGTCAATATCATCTCTGTCATTATCTAAAGATTTCTCAATCAATCCGGAACAGGTTCTGAGAATTGATGCTGCATTGTATTGACTTGCTTCAGCAATTATATTTATCGCATTAAGCGTGAACGGGGTCAGGGGATCGCCTGAAAACGAATCACTCCTGTACTCATCAAGATACTTCTTGATCAGCAGACTGACATGTTCACGATTAAGTTTTTCAAAAGGGATAAGGTGAGGAGACTCAACTTTCGGAGACAGCGGATAACGCTGGTCCAACCCTGAATTTAACCAAGCTTCCGAGATAAGCGCCGGAACACCGGCATGCAGGACAAGAAACATATTAAAGAATCCATACCGGGCATTCTCATATGATCCATCCAGCAAAACAGATCTGAGTTCAGCAGCAAAATCTCTCCTCTGGCGTCCGCTTTGAAAGTCCGGCACTCTTTCAAAATCATCTACGAAGATATACGCACCATTGAAACCTGATGCCATAAGCATTTGAACGAGATATGAAAAAACAAAATTAAGTTTTTCCCGCCCCTTCCTCAAATTTTGATAGGCAGATAGGAATGATTCTGCTGAAATGAATGAATGCAAGAATCCATGTCGTGACGAAAGCAGCGGAAATACATCGGGAATTTTTTGCAAAAATTCATTCTTCCAGATGATATCCATCAGTTTTCGGGATTCAATACCGCGTTCCCTGAGCCATTTCTCCGAGTTAAGAGATGCAATCAGTTTCTGTTCGTCATCTTCATCTATAATCACATCAGGATAAGCTTCGGCAATCGCATCAAGCCTCATACTTGCAAGGGATGAGGCGATGATGCCGGAAGAATAAATTGCCTCAAAAATCAGGTCAGCGAAGCTATCAAATGTTTTTGTCCGGCCCCCGGTTTCAGGCGTCACATACACTGCAAAACATTTGTTGAGTTCGTCAGAAATATCAAGGCAGTATTCATGGTTAATCCACTCGACAAGGTTTACAAGAAATGCTGATTTCCCATTTCCCCGGCCTATGTATGATGTATCACAAATATACCCGATACGAAGATGTGACGGATCTGCCTGAGGGGCTTTCAGAAAGGCTGTTTCAATTTTCTTGTATTCCTTGCTTCTTATATCAGCTTCGTATATCGTGCCATTTATGCGGCGATCTGTTGAATCTTTATTTACCGGACTCGTTGGGAACGGGTTCTCTGTTAAGGCAAATTTTTGATATCTGGCTTCTAAGTCAGCACTCTGCTGCTGCCTGGGCTTTCGACGAAGCTTGTTCATTATTTTGGCCTCCTTTGGCAACATCAATTGCAATAATATTTCGGTAACTGCCATCCACCATGACGGGTTTATGCTTCATATACATCGCACTTGTTTCTTCAGGTAGTTTGTCCACCTCAAGTGAGATGCCAATCCTGAGATTACCGGAAAGGTTCAGGCGATATATTTCATTCAATGTTTCTTCAAACGTATGCGTGGGTATTTTCAACCTGAAGCAAACGATTTCCCGTAGTGATGCCAGGTTGACAAAATTGTATCGTACCTGACGTCTCAAATCAAAATAACCCCTGACAAGGGTATCAATAAAATTATTCTTGTATGGACTTTTTTCCTCATCTCCAAGGGTTGGCTCATGAATAAAGAGACGTTTGTCGTCCGAATAATGATATATTTCTGAGAAATCATCCGAACGAACATCATCAAGAACCACAGATGTGGGATAAACCAGCTTGCCATTTATAAATGGGTAAGATTCCGTTGCCTGAATCACGCCGATCTGCCTGGCCCGATATCCCCATAGATCGAAGGAAGTCAAAGAGTAAGGGCATTTATAAAGTTCCCGGAGAAAATATGTAAGCCAGAAGTCACGGGTACGTTTTATTATTTTTTGGTACTCTTTGGGTTCGAACCGTCCTAATAAGCTTTTAGGCAAAAGTCCATCATGAGTGATCTTTTCCAAAATCTCCTGATTTTTTTGTGTCAGATCAACATCGCGTTTCAAGTATCGTTCAATATCACCCTGAAGTTTTTTTACAAGGGATTCTGTATAGCGGATCATATCTTTTTTCGTTCGGATATTTCTCCTGTTAAAATGCAGTTCCAACGGGGAATAATGTGGGAACACCAATACTCCGGAACCTTTTGGATTCGCTTTATATAAAAATTCAACAAGTGTTCGGAATGCTTTATGCGCATCTTCCATCAGCCTGAAAACAGAGAGATTGAATGCGCGGATTCCTTCTGTACGATACTGAAGCAAAAGTTTTTTGCCTTCTCCTGTCAGATGAATTGTTTGATCCTCATCTTCAATAACGAGACCATATTCCTCACATTCGTCCATAACTTTTTTAAATGTATAACGATAGCGATGCTGTTGATGCAAAGTAGGATTTTCAACATCCTCCAGTTTCCTGTATTTTGATTCACCAAGCCTGTATTCTTGCTTGAGAATTTTGAACGCATTGAACACCTCGTCCCGGGTTATATTTTTTTCAACACTGCTAAGAAATATGAAGAAATAGTCCAGAAAATAAAACTTTCTGGATGGTAAAGAGGATGTTGATTTCATCATGAAAGACCTACTTACGCTGCAAATAGCGATCCGCCACAACTATCTGAAATTGATAAAATAATTTTTACAATATATTCAGAGATTCTCAGATTAACCGTTGCAGGTATCGGGACAACTCATGCAAAAAATCATCGCGATACTCTTGCAGGAAAAAATGGCCCCCGGGAAACATACGCAAGCTGAATTGGCCGTTAGTCTGTGCTTCCCAGGCAGCGAGTTTATCCTGAGGAGCTTCCGCATCCTCCGATCCCCCGAAAGCAGATATGGGACAATCAAGCGGGGCTTCGGAAGCATAAACATATGTTTCGTGAATCCCGAAATCCGCTTTCAGGACGGGAAGGAGTAATTCCATCAGTTCGGCATGTTGCAGAACCGCCTCAGGCGTTCCGTTATATTTCCTCAGTTTTTCAATAAAATCAGCATCAGGCAACTGATGAATGGGCGGGTCAGGATTCGGAATATGGGGAGCACGCCGGCCGGAAACGAACAAATGCAGAGGTTCGGCAGCATTCCGGCGGCGAAGCTCGCGGGCCAGCTCAAAGCTGATCATGGATCCCAGGCTGTGACCGAAAAAAGCAAAGGGCTTGTCAGTATATGTTTCCATCATCTCCGTCAGCGGCTCCATGACAAGGGAGAGCCGGCTGATCGGGGTTTCTCTGATTCGTTCTTCCCGGCCGGGAAGCTGAATCGCGCAGACCTCTGTTTCCGAAGGCAGATACCGGGGCCAGGTGAGAAAACCCAAGGCACCGCCGCCCGCATAGGGGAAGCAGAACAACCGCAGTCGGGCCTGCGGATTGGGATAGGGAATTCTGATCCAAGAGTTCATAATTATCGTCACTATGTAAAAAATATCTTTTTATTATGTTTATAATCAAAAAGTTAAAACTACAAAAAACACTCCAGACGGATTGATGATCATTTCAGCTTCCATCGCTTGAAATGCTTGGGATTTGTCAATCCCAAGCGAGCATTTCTGAAGCATTTCGATCCGCTGCAATATCACACATCACACATCACACATCACGCATTACGCATTACGTTTCACGTTTCACGTTTCACGTTTCACGTTTTACGCATTACGCATTACGCATTACGCATTACGCATCACGTTTCACGTTTCACGTTTCACGTTTCACGTTTCACGTTTCACGTTTCACGCATCACGCATCACGCACCACGCATCACGCATCACGTCTCACTATATCTCTGTGCAAGCGGATATCTCCTCCCATAACCGAAAGCCTTTGATGTCACCTTGAGGCCCGGGGCTGACTGATATCGTTTATATTCATTCCTATGAATCCTTGATACGATATCTTTTACAAGGTCTTTGTCAAATCCCATCTCCGCCAGTTCCTTCACGCTTTTGAATTCTTCAATATATCCTTTCAGTATGGCATCCAGGACATCGTATGGCGGCAGATCATCCTGGTCAGACTGCCCGGGCTTAAGCTCGGCAGACGGGGCTTTTTCAATGATCCTTTTGGGAATATATTCTTTTTCCCTGTTTATAAAACGGGAGATATCATATACCGTAGTTTTCGGGACATCCGAAATTACGGACAGCCCGCCGTTCATATCACCGTAAAGCGTACAATAGCCGATCCCGACCTCTGACTTGTTCCCTGTGGAAAGGACAAGATGACCATGTTTGTTGGACAGTCCCATGAGAATTGTTCCCCGGATTCTCGCCTGGATATTCTGTTCCGTAATCCCGGGTTCATCTTCTTTGAACTCAGGTGAAATAAATCGCAAGAATTCCTTGAACATACTGTCAATAGAGATTATCAGCCTTTCTGTTTCCAGGTTCCTGGCAAGCTCTTCGGTATCTTCAAAGTTCTCCTGCGAGGTATAGCGTGACGGCATAAATACTGTCAGAACATTCTCGTGTCCAAGGGCCTTTACCGCGATATATGCCGTAAGTGCGGAGTCAATTCCTCCGCTTAATCCCACAACTGCTTTTGAAAAACCGCATTTCTTTACATAGTCGCGAGTTCCCATGATCAGTGCTCTTAAAACAGATTCCGTATCTGATCCTGCAATATCCCGGATATCCCCTTTTGCGGTTCCTGTGTCAAAAACCACAAGGTCTTCCTTGAAATCAGCGGCCCTGGCAGTCATGTTTCCCCCTGCATCAAAAGCAGCGCTGACCCCGTCAAAAAGTACGCTGTCATTGCCGCCCACCTGGTTTGCATGGATCAGGGGGATATTGTATTTTTGGGCAGCAGATCCGAGCATGTGCCATTTGAATTCCCTTTTTCCCATATGATATGGAGAGGCAGAAATGTTTATGATCAGGTCTGCCCCGTTCCGAACCATCAGTTCCAGCGGGTCAGTGTGGTAGAATCTTTTCCTGAAGATATCCTTGTCATTCCATACATCCTCACACACGGTAAGCCCGATCCTCATTCCTTTGTAAAGATAAGGTGCGAAGTCTGTTCCAGGTTCAAAATAACGGGTTTCATCAAATACATCATACGTGGGAAGAAGCCTTTTGTTTGCCTGATGCAGTTTTTCTCCGTTTTCAAAAAGTATCGCGGAGTTATAGAGGGGATTGCCTTCATCACGGGGATTTTTATCAATAAACCCGCAGATGATACCGATGCCTTGTACAGATTTCACAAGCTCCTCCAGACACCGGAGATTGGCATCTGTAAAATCTTTTTTCTCCAGGAAATCACGGGGAGGATATCCTGAAATGACGAGTTCGGAAAAGACGATAAGGTCGCATGAAAGAGCCTTTGCTCTGTCTGAAAAATATATTATTTTATCGGCATTGTGTTTGAAATCGCCGATTATCGGGTTTATCTGTGCAATAGCAATTTTCATGACATCTTCCTTCTTTCGGACGCTGTGGTATTTTTAAATTTCGGTTCAGGGGATTTCGGCCAGCATCAGCATTCAGTCCGAATACCCGT
>JAUCGG010000030.1 GCA_030378015.1 Desulfococcaceae bacterium HSG8 | reverse complement strand
CCCGTCACCGTCAACTTTTTTGTTTATTGATTTCAAATAAAGCCATCATCAGACTTTCCGGAACTATGTGCATATCCCTGGAATCCTCTCGTTCCCACGCTTTGCGCGGGAATGCAGTTCGGACGCGTCCGGCCCTTTACAAAAGAGGGAGAAATGCCGGTTTCATCATTCGTTGTGACCGTCAGGTCATGGAAGTTCCTATGAATGACAGTTAAACTTTTATCATTACTGGTAAAATTAAAAAAACGGATGTTTTTTAATTTTAACCCGGAATCCACTGTTCACAGCGATCTGATAAGGGATTTCCCAATAAATAAAATACCCGCGTACTCGCGGCGGATTGACAAATCCCCGCCGCGGGTTCGGATTTGTCAATCCGAACCGAGCAGGGGAGGGGCCGAATCGGGTATCTGTAGATGGAAACTCTCCCTTTGAAGGAGGCCGGAGGGATGTATTTTCAGTGAGTTATCACCTGCCCCTGTCCCTCAAGGGAGTATATTATTTATTTGGAGTCCCTAATCAGTAAATGGGAAAGTGCTCCCCTGATGCTCGCTTTGGATTGGTAAATCCCAAGAATTTCAGGCAGATTTGTCAATCTGCCCGGAGCGGTTCAGGGCATTTCCATATGCTGATTATGCAATGCCGATAGCTCATAATTTTTGGCCAACGAAGCGTAACTCACCGGATAACATATAATAAGCAACAAACGGTGGGTTACGCTTCGCTCCACCCACCCTGCATTTACCGGTATTCGAAGTATTTATATATATCAGACGATTATTTTTTTCAGGAGAACAGAAGCATACGGAGCAGATGGCGTGATTCCGGTATGGCGGGCAAGCGGATAATAATCTTTATTAAAGAATAAAGAAGCAGGGTGATCATTTCATTACGTACAACTCAACCGTGATTTTTGAAGCTTCATCATTTCTGAGAGTAAGATGGTATCCTTTCACTTTGACATCTATAAGGTCGCCCGTGGGAACATTTTCCACTTCAATAATACTGCCAGGAACTACCCCCATACCTGCCATACGTTTTTTAATTCCCCGCCTGACCTTCATGATCTTCCCTTTTTGTCCGGGATTCAGGTTTTTAAGAATCGTCTCTTCGGATTCGTTTTCCAACAGTTTTTTCTTTTTTTTCAAATCTTTCAGACACTGAGTGATGCAATTCTCGCAATTTTCATAAGGCCCTCGTGCGTATTCACAGTCGTTCCAAAATGCCTTTATCCAGTCTTCACCGCCCCGGGGGCAGGATTCCACAAATTCCATAAATCGGATAAGCCTGTCCAGAATTGTACGGGAAACAGCATGCTCCATTTTACATGCTGCTTCCTCTGCTTCTGATGAATCAATACAAAGGACATTAACAAAAAAGTCCTGCAGGGCTTCGTGCTTTCTTACAATATCCTCTGCCAGTTCGTTTCCTTTCGGCGTCAGGGTAACGACGTCATATGGGGCATAATTAATAAAGCCTTTTTCAGCCAGGGAGCGGAGGGCCCCGGTTACAGAGGAATTATTTACCCTGAGTCGCTTTGCAATATCTTTGGCCCTGGCCGCCTTTTTTTCAGAAACGATATGGAAGATCGCTTCCAGGTAATCTTCCAGACTTGCGCTCAGTGCTCCGGTGTTTTCCATATCAGTTTTCCGTTGTCAGTTGCTCGTTGTCAGTTGTTAGATAGTTGCCCGTTGTCAGTTGCCCGTTGCAACTGAACTGACAACTGACAATTATATTATACACATCTGTCTTTTTTATTCAAGGCATATCTGTAAGATTCAGAATTTTTGCCGGAACGGGGAAAAAAGAGATGTCTGAATATCATTTTCGCCCCTTCATATACTCTTTTCACCCCATTGACTTTTTTATTTTTTTATGAGATAAATAAGAAATATTAACCGTGGTCCGTTGTTCATTGCAACTGACTACTACCGCAACTTACAAGTTCGTCCTCCCCTTTCGTAAAGGGGGCAGTGGGGATTTTTCTTGCGAAAAAAGGTGGCTACGCCAGCCCCAGGCCCCCTTTAAGAAAGGTGGAGGAATTTACAAGTTGCTGTACCACTGACCACGGACAACTGACCACGGACAAAAAACAATTTAGGAGGAGATTATGATTTCCGTCAAACGGTGTTTACCTGTTCTTATCATGGTGGCATTATTTGCCATTTCGTCAGCTCCGCACGGGAATGCATCCGACGCGGATAGCCATCTGAGCGGGATGAAAAGATCAGATACAGAAGGAAAAAGTATCAGCGGCCGGGTAACTGATGAAGATACCGAAGAAGGCGTTGCAGACTACTGGATTGAGGTATGGTCCGGCAGTACACTTGTCGGTGAAGCAGTAACCGATGAAAATGGCGATTATCTTGCCCAGGGACTTCCGTCTGCCCCGGATCTGGCAGTTGTGGTCTGGCCCCCTTTGGGAACGGACGATTATTATTATCAGTTCTATAATGGAAAAGAGAACCGGCGTGAGTCTGATCCTGTGTCAACAGAGGATGCTGACGCTGCCGGAATTGACTTTGTTCTGAAGAAGACATCAGAATACGGAATCCGGGGCAAGGTACATAATAACAGGGGCGGAATTGCCGGTGTACAGGTAGATATATTTTCCGAGAATCTCATGTACGGCGTGAGCACTTTGACTGATGAAGATGGTAATTATACTTTCAAAGGGCTGAAATCCGCAACAGATTATAAGGTATCTGTATGGTCTGAGACCTTCAGAACCGACTTCTATTATGCCATACCAGCGACCGAGAAAGTCGGCGCATACGTCCCGGTTTACAGTGTTTTCCTCCCTGAAAACGCGACTTTTGTTACTCCCCAGGACCCGCCTGCAGAGCAGATTGATATTATTACTGACCCGCCTCAGAGCGATTGGGAAATCCTTGAAGGGATATGGGGTGAGAAAGCAGATGAGTCAGACGATTCTCTATGGGGCTATGTAAGAAATACAAACGGAACGCCGATCACGGATGCTGTTGTGAAAATCTGGTCTGATACGCTGGATGCCGAAATTGCTACAGTGACAGACAGGAACGGTTATTATGTCATCAACGGCTTTCAGGGCAGCCGCCAGAACGCCTATCCCACGAATGACTGTGTGGTCACAGTGTATTCTGAAAGCTATCCCCCCCAGTCCAAAGCTCAGAAGCGTGTTGGCAACGAGGTGAACTTCGTGCTTACTACAGGAGAGGTCAACAGCCTTTCCGGAACAGTGAGGGATTACAGGCTTAAATTTCCGCCGAATGATGTAACGGTCGTGGTCATGGTTTTTAAACAAAACGGGGAATTTATGAAAAGGGGAATTGTAAACAAAGGCGGTAAATTTACAATTATCGGTCTGAACGGAAATGAGCAGTATTATCTGAGCTTCAAGACATTGGATGGTGAAATACCTTCTCAATGGGCCAGGGGGCAGTCGGGTATCGGTGTGAATCAGTTTGAAAAAGCAGGCCTTTGTAAAACAGGCGAGACCGTGCTCTTCGTGTTTAACAGACCCTGGGATATTTAAAAATTTTTGTCAGTGGCAACTGCTCACTGCTTACTGACAACCAGACGGAGGATAAAAAATGAAAAAAAGACGTAACAGTTTGATCATTATCTTCATATTTTTGTCTATGCTTTACTGTAATCCTGCGATGGGTGAACCTCCCGGAGAGGTGCTGAATCTGGACTCAGCAACACATGAGACAAACATCACCTCCCAGACTTCCCAGATAAGGATGCAATGGGACCCGCCCGAGGGAGCACCTGACGCTGCGTATTATATCAGGTTTGACACAAACGGGGATTATACATTTAATGACCTGAATACAGCCGGAATTGTGCCTGTAAAAATTGAGGAGGCTGTCAGCCAGGACTACAGAGCATCCGGTGCGGAAGATGATATTACGATTTATTTCCATATTGCAGCCATCGGCCTTGATGATAAGGACGGGGATATCGGACAAACAAAAACCGCCGGCCCCTTTAATCTTGACATTGTCCCGATTTCAAACGTAAATATT
This sequence comes from Desulfococcaceae bacterium HSG8, assembly GCA_030378015.1. GTDB lineage: Bacteria > Desulfobacterota > Desulfobacteria > Desulfobacterales > 4be13 > JAUCGG01. The sequence continues at coordinate 32,547 of JAUCGG010000030.1, read as the reverse complement.
ACATCACCCGAGATGACCTCAAGCCGTGTTGTTACCCTGACACTGCAAGCTGAAGGCGCTACAGAAATGTATATCAGCAATGTGGGATATGATGAGGGCGGCGAATGGGAGCCGATGGCAGATTCCAAGGAATGGGAACTGACAGAGGGCGGAGAAGAGAAAACCGTATATGTCCGTTTCAGGGATGATGACGGCAATACCGTAGATACCTCATTTTCCTTAAACTACGTTGAACCTGGGGATATTGACGGGGACAGAACCCTGTCGCTTAAGGATGCCATACGGATCATGCAGGTTTTATCGGGGACAGATATCGGTGACACGCTTTTGTATCTCGCAGATTCAGACGGAGACGGAAAGATCGGTGCAGGGGAACTGATTTATATCCTGAGAAATCTTTCGGGATAGATCGGAAATACATGGGCTTCTTTTAATCAAATACTCGGCATCTTTCATAAAAGTTGAAAGTAGTTTACACTTTTTCTGACTGCGGAACGACTTTTCAAGTCGTTCTGAACGATTTGAAAAATCGTTTTACAGGAAAGTGTAAACTGACAAATGAAGGATGCCCGGACAAAAGTTTTCCGGCATCCGAGGTTTTGAAAACCTCGCAGGTCTTGTGTGGGCGCATTCCCCGAAAGTAGGAAATTCTCGTTCCCAGGCTCTGCCCCGGCCTTGCAGGGCGGCAATGAATTGCCGGGCTATTTTTCAGTCGTCCCTCCGGGACTGAAAATCACTCCCCTGACTTGTAAATACGCCCGTTAGGTACTCACCCTTCAGCCTCGTTCCCAAACTCCGTTTGGGAACACACTTGCAGGCAAACTCTGTTTGCAGGACATTTCATGCAAAACCGGAGTGTTGCGGGCAATCGCGTTCCCAAACGGAGTTTGGGAACGAGGACTGACCTAACACTTTTAATTGCACCCGCAGGGCGGAGTCTCATAACCGGATTCAAAGCAATACTCCGGCAAACTGTCAACGATCATCAGTACTTCAAAGCTTGCTTTGTACCCTCCGATTCGCCCCCTCTTTTAAGTTCGTAGTTCCGCCTTTAGGCGGTTCACGCCCTGCCGCCTAAAGGCGGAACTACGAACTATAAGCCGCATGATAACACTTACAAAAGCAAGCTTTGAAGTCCGCTGATCATATACCCGTCATTTTAATTACACCCCATACACCGATGAATTAATTTTTTATGTGAGATATCTGTGTATTTGAGTGTAATCTGGATATGGATAATGATCGTAGTTTTATCGCCTTGATCTTCGTTTCGGCCGTGTTCCCGCCGGATTGACAAACCCGGCGGACATGGCTCGGATTTGTCAATCCGAACCGAGCCATGTGGCCCGAAGGAAGATCAAGACCATCTTACATTAAATACAATAATAATTTCAGTAGTTCTGACTGTTTCCGTTACAGGCGCAGGCAACGGATTATACCTGGAATTTTGGCTCTGACGGAAACTGGAGTGCAGCGGAAACTGGGAGCGTCCTAATGCTGCGGTTAATCACATTTCCGGGCCTTGTATGGAGCAGCAGGCGTTCGATAGGGATTTTGGGCAGGAGTGCAAAAATAGAGCGAAGCAGTTTTTTGCGCCGCAAACTGCAAAAAACCGTTTCGCTCTATTTTTGCACTCCTTTTGAAAGATAGTGTCAGCAGTTGGAAAGTGCCTTAAATGCTCGCTTGGGATTGACAAATCCCAAGCATTTCCGGCGGATTTGTCAATCCGCCGGGAGCGGTTCAGGGCATTTTCCATCTGCTGACTATAATTTATAGGGATATCTTTATGAATTCAAAAGGAAAACTTCTCCTTGCAGATGATGAACCTGATTTTACAGAATTTGTAAAATGGCAGCTTGAAAATCTTTCTTATACGGTTCATACAGCCTCATCCGGTGCGGAAGCCCTGGATATCCTCAGCACTGGCGAGCCTGTTGACATTCTTCTCGCGGATATCCGTATGCCCGGCATGGACGGCATCGAACTTATCCGGCGGGCCATAGAACTTTGTCCGGATCTTCAGTGCATCGTGATGACCGGACACGGAGGAATAGAAACCGCGGTGGAAGCAATGAAACTAGGGGCGATCAATTATCTCAGGAAGCCGGTGGGGGTGGATGAACTGGATATGGCCATTCAGAAAGGTATGGAAAAACTCGGATTAATCTTGGATGTTCGTGAAAAACAGGAGCGGCTTGAGGCCGCGAACGCAAGGCTTAGAGAGAAGCAGGAACAGCTTGAGAACGCCAATAAGGAACTCTCAAAACTTCGCGTTCAGCTTGAAGAAGCATTGGAAAAGGAAACCGAGGGGCGGAAACAGGCAGAAGACGAACTTCGGGAAGTCCGGGTTCGCGAGCTTCTTGTGGAAGTCCTGACGCTTTCGCTGCGTTACTGGAAACAGGCGACTCAGAAAACCAAAATAGAACTGGCAGAGGAGAGTAAAATATGGACAGCATCTCTTGACAGCGGAGGAACCTACAGGACACGTACACTGGATCGCTATCTCCGAATTAATACTCTCCCTCCGAACCCCAGATCCGGGGATGTCCTGGATACAGCCTACTTTGTTTTAAGCAATTGCCTGGGACAGCCAGGCATGAAAGAAAAGCTGGAAGATAAAATCGCCCGGCTTGAGAAGATGCTCCTAGGATGATATGCGATTTACGATTTAGATTTACGATTTATGTCAATCCAATCGTAAATCAGATCACAGATTCTTCTCCTTCATGATCCCCAGCATGATGTCATCTACTTTTGCCATACCGATTTCACTGATTTTACTTAAATGATAAATGGTCTCCTCGGCTGTCTTTCCGACAAACCCTTCCACCTCGCTAATCCCATGATCATTTATCGCCATATAAGCCGAGCGGATTGCAGAATCTGTGGAACTGACTACCTTTAAAGCGCACCCCGCTTTGGCTCCGTCACAAAGCATTCCTCCCAAGTCACTGATGAGATTGTTGACAGCCAGGGTGATCTTCTTCATGTCCCTTCCTTTCTGCTGATAGACAATCGCTGCAGATGCTCCCACACCCGCGGCAATGGCACATCCGCAAAGAGGGGACAGGTCGCCGGTAAAGCATTTGATATAGCTGTTGATCAGATGGGACAGGGCGATACTTTTCAAGATTTTTTCTTCTTCAATTTCAAATGCCTTTCCCACATTATAGGGAACAAGAATCGCAACGATTCCCTGGTTGCCGCTTCCGCCGCTGGACATTACCGGGAAATTGAGTCCTGCCATTCGGGCGTCCGAAGCCGAGGCCGCCATGATTTTGCATGAGGAGAAGACATCATCCATGAGATATCCTTTGGTCATCAGATCAGAGAGATAGTAACCGACTTTTTTCATTTTCTGCCCGGCTTCCGAAATCTTCGTATTCATCTCAATCCCGTGTCTGAGGTAATTGTAATCCTCGCTGTCGATATTCTCGGCCAGATCAATCAGGTCAGATATTTTCATGTTCTTTAAAACAGATTTGTATTCCTGAACCGGGGAGCTATCTTTACCTGTCTTTTTCTGAAAAATCAGTCTGCTGTTTTTTTCAAGAAGAATCAGATTCGTATGCCCTCCCTCTATCACTGCCCTGACAGAATCAACCCTGGTTCTGACGGAAACCCCGATATATAAATCCGTCTTTGATTCATCATAAGAAATCTTTGCCTTTTTTGCCTGAATCAGTTCTTTTGCACGGGTTATCATTCCATGGTCGGTGTCTTTTAAAATTTCCATCTTCAGATCAGGGCGTCTGATCAATGCGCCGAGAACGCCTGCAATCAGGTTCCCCTTCTCTCCACCGGTATTCGGGACGTTCACAGCCAGACCGTTTTTATAAACCCCGGGATCAACCACTATGTTTATCTCTTCAATCTCATCCCCGGTCTCTTTAGCGGCAATGGAACAGGCGTATGCCACCGCAATTGGCTCGGTACATCCCAGTGCGGGGAATACTTCGTTTTTCAGGACTTCTTTAAAAATATTCATGTTGTTCTCCTGTATGTGATGCGCTATGCGTGAAACGTGAAACGTGAAACGTGATGCGTGATGTCAATGCCCTTCACCGAGGGTTTTGATGATTACCGGGCCTGCTGAGATTCCGGAAACCTCGGAGGTCTTTGCTGAAAATGTTCCGGTTGATCATCAGACCTCCGAGGTTTTGATTTCCGAAGTCATAACGCTCCGGTAGAATTGGAGGCACTTTGGGAATTCACCCAATAGTCAGTAGGCACTATTTATTTTTTAGTCAAACGCCAAGTACCATCCCAGTCATCTCCGGGCGGGTTCTCTCGCAAGGTTCGGATCCGTTCGATAAACAATGCGCCCGGTGTATCATCGGGATTGAGTTTTACACAGTCTTCAAAATAGTGTAATGCCTGATCCCATGCCTGGCTGCGATAAGCACTAACTCCTTGTTCAAAGTTATCACGTAACTCACATGTAATCTGATCAAGTTCTCCTTTGCGCCCCAGCAATTCAAACACTCGCACCGGTTCTTCTTTGCCGATGACTTGAATCAGGTCAATCTCCCGCGTTTCAATCACCTCCCGAATCATGGCCTGCGTACTTTCGGTGACCATAATATGTGTGCCGTATTGTTTACACGCGCCTTTCAATCGTGACGCCGTATTCACGGTATCACCCAGCACAGTGTAGGATTTGGATTGTTCTGATCCCATATTGCCAACGACAAGGTGGCCAGTGGTAATGCCGATTCGAAGATTAAGTGCGGCAACAGGCTCGGTGGCACGGGTGATGCCGGCAGCCAGACGACGGATGCTGCCTAATTGTGCAAGCTGATCTAACGCCGCCTCACACGCCATTCGGGCATGATCTGCTTCAGTCGTAAAGGGCAGCCCCCAGAACGCCATCACCGTCGTTCCGATAAATTTGTCCAAAACTCCTGTATGAGCAGAGATCGGTTCGGACATCAGTGTCAGATATTGGTTAATAAAATGCACCAGATCCTCAGGCGTAAGTTTTTTCGCTATGGTGTCGAACTTTTCTATATCAGCAAACAAGACGGTCATAAACTGTTTTTTTCCACCGGTTTCCGGCCCCCCTGGCTTATTGATCAGACTTTCCACCACCCTGGGATCCACGTACTTACCGAACGTACCTTTGATCTTTTCTTTGAGCACAAGCTCATCCACCATGCTGCTGAACGAATCTGCCAGGAAACCGATTTCATCTCCGGATATCACGTCAACCTGAATGTCCAGATTGCCATGCCCGACTTCTCTCATAGCATTCATCAGTTTACCAACCGGGCGAACCAGTCCGATTGTCAGGAGAAACGCCCATAAAATGCCCAGCACCGTTCCGAGAATTGTCATAATGAGATTGAGACGGAGTACCTGTTGCTGCTGTTGCCGGGTGATGTGTGCCGCTTCCTGGGTGTATTGCTGCAAATCGAGACGTAACTTTTTCACTTCATGGTCAAAACGGTCTTCTTCTGTTTCTAATTGTTCCTCTAACCGGTGAGCCTCTTCTTTCTTCTGTGTTTCCAGCAATTCAATGACCTTGAGAGCATGCGCATGAAACTTTCGATGTTTTTGCCCGATCTGTTCCATGAAAGGCTCTAAGCGAGCAAATATTTCCAGACCTTCCGTCTTGTTCGTATGTTGAATCGCTTTGAGGAGTTCTTCATCAACTTTGGTTCCGCTCTCCATGAAAGGCTCTGAGCGAGCAAATATTCCCCGATCTTCCGTCTCCTTCGCATGTTGAATGGCATCCCGGGCGAGTTGAATCGCTTTGAGGAGTTCTTCATCAACTTTGGTTCCGCGATCCTCAAACTGTTCAGACTCACGCGCAAGATGTTCCTTGTCTAATGGCTCAATTTCATACAGTCTCATGATGTGTTCAAGATGAATTTCCTGCTCCAGGACATGCACATCAACAATATTGATGATGTCTGTTATCGGGATCAGATATCTCGTTAAATCAGCAACCCTTTCATTGGCCCTGCTCAGGCGCTCGTGTGAAAAATATGCGACCACAATCAGCAATACCAGCATGCTGAGAGCGAGACTGAAAATTTTTATTCCAAGAGAAATCTTTCGTCCTTTTTTACTCATTGTTTTGTTCTCCGCTTTGCGGGGTCATACGTGCGTGAAGAACGCCAAACCCCGTCCCAGTCATCTCCCGGGGGATTTTCTTTGAAGAACCGGATTCTTGTCAGATACAACGCAGCCGCCTTGTCATGGGTTGTCAGCTTCAGGCAGCTTTCGAACCGGGTCTGTGCAAGTCCCCACTCCTGCTTCCGATACAGGCGCAATCCTTCTTCGAAGATGTCTCGCATTTCCGCAGCGTCCGATTCCAGTTCGCCTTTGCAACTCAGCAATTCAAATATCTGAACGGGTTGGGAGAAGCCCGCCAAATGTAAGCGATCAATGTACCGGGTTTCAATCGCACGGGCCGCGAGATCTTTTGTGGCTTCCGTGATCAGAATCCGGGTTCCGTATATTTTGTTTGCACTTTCCAATTCTTCCGCCACGTTTTTCGTATTTCCCAGCACCGTATAGGACTGCAATTGTTCGGATCCGATATTTCCTACGATTAATTCTCCTGTCGCCAGCCCTATTCGAATATTGACTTCCGGCAGTCCTTTTTGAAACCCCATCAGGTCTGGCATGCGTCTTCGCAATTTTTCAAGTTGGATAAACTGCTCTAAAGCAGCCTCACAGGCTAACCGGGCATGATCTTCTGCGCTGGCAAAAGGAGGCCCCCAGAAAGCGACTACCGCATCGCCGATAAACTGATCAATGACCCCGCTGTAGCGGGTGATGGGTTCAGTTGCCAAGGTCAGATACTGGTTGATCAGACTGACCAGTCCTCCCGGGGTCAGGAGCTCGCTGATGGCACTGAAGTCAGCCACATCAGAGAAAAAAACAGTCATGATTTTTTTCTCGACCCGGTCAATATCCGAGCCTGATGTATGGAGCAGGGAGTCAACAATGCGAGGGTCCACATATTGCCCGAATGTTGCTTTAATGCGCTCTTTTTCCCGGATTTCCCTGACCATTGAGTTGAAAATGCCAGATAGCTCCCCGATTTCGTCCCGCGAGGTAATCGGGAGATTTACTTCCAGGTTGCCTTGTACAACAGCTTTTGTGCCGTTGACCAGGGTTTTTACCGGACGCATCAGTCCGATCGTCACCATAGCGGCGCAAAAAAGTCCTATCAGAATGGCGATTGGGAGCAAAATCCTGATTAACTCTAAAACGTCTCTTTCATGCTTTTCCATCACTTGTGCCGAATGCTTTGTGAACTCTGATATTTCTGACAGGACAGCTTCGATTTCATTAGCTAAATCCAGTTCCTCCTGTTCAAGCTCGTTTTGAAGAAGATGGGCATCGTCTTTCTCATTATCCCGGAGGAGTTGCATAATCCTGAGGGCATGATCGTGGAATTGCTGATGTTCCTGTTCAATATCTTCCAAAATCGAACGAATGTGGATGAATTCTATAATGTCGGATTTCAATTCGACATGATAGACGGCTTCATTCAGCAGGCGGATAGCAGCTTCAACCTCCAGATCCACCATACGCCCCCGTTCCTCAAAAGCTTTCTCTTCACGATGCAGATGCTCCGTATCTGCCAGCTCGGTTTCATATAATCGCCAGATCCGTCCAAGATGGATTTCCTGCTCCAGCGTATGAGTGTCAATAAGCGTGATTAAATTTTCGAATGGCACAAGGTAATCAGTCACCTTGATAAGCTCATTTGTCACCTTTACAGTGCGAGTATAGGTCAGATAGCTTAACGCGGTGAGCAGAATCAGCATGCTCATGGCAAGACCGAAAATCTTTGTGCCGATCTTTACTTTTTTAACCAGTCGTTTCATAATACCTTCTTTATTATTATGCCGCTCCTTGCAGGCGTCAGATAGCCGGGAGCTGTTGCCATAGGTTTGTTATATTATCAGCAGGAAAAAGTGTAAACTACTTTCATCTTTTATGAAAGATGCCAAAATTCTGATCATGAAATACTTTTGTTACTGTCTCCCGGCATATCTGATATCAGGAACGGTATAAAAGCCGGAGCACTCAGATATAATTATCATATCAGGGAAAAATATGCAATGATATATATCACAATATAAAAAGGTATGGATTCAGAAGAGTAAACAGCGGATTCCGGGTTAAAATTAAAAAACATCCGTTTTAAAATTTGGCATATTTCATAAAAGATGGTTCCTTGTGCCGTTTATATGAAAGTCCGTAACAACGGAGTGCCAAATTTACAGTTTGGCATTGCGTAAGTATAAGGTGATTTCCAATAAAAAACATACCAGATCAAGGTTTGTAGTTCCGCCTTCAGGCGGTGTTATGCCGCATGAAGGCGGAACTACAAACTGCTCTTGGTATATTTTTTTCTGGAAATCACCTAAGTGCATACACACTCCTGCCAAACTGCAAGTTTGGCACTCCGAAGACTTTCATGCTTCGTTGTGAGCGGCAGGTCATGGCCGTTTATATTAAAGGGTCAGTAGATCGAAAACTTTTGCAACCAGTGGATTCCGGGTTAAAATCGGAAAACATCCGTTTTCCGATTTTCCCCGGAATGACAGTATCTTCCGGAATGACAGTATCTTAAAGTGTCATTCCGGGGAAAATTAAAAAACGGATGTTTTTTAATTTTAACCCGGAATCCACTGTTCACAGGCTTAAACGGTGACTTTTCGATCTACTGAGGGTTAACAGTTAAGAAAAACTATGAAACTTTCATCTTTCGTTTTGATAGCTCATTCTACTTGCACTCTGTCACAACAAACTCAACGCGGCGGTCAATGGCATCACGTTCATCATCAGTACCAGAGCCGATGACGTTTTCCCTGAACCCCTTGCCAACGGCTTCAGATCGCCCCGGCATACCTGGAAATTCAGATTTCAGGAGTTCCTGAATCCTGTGCGCACGCTCCGTAGAAAGCGTATCGTTATATCTCTCCTCCCCTGTGCGGCTGCAATGACCCACAATACGGAGGCAATAAGAACTTTTACTGAAATACTTTCCGATCTGGCGAAGCCATATTCCGTACTGCTTTTTAAGTTCCCGATCTCTCCAAAAATTTACGGAATTCACATCAAACAGGAATTTGACTGTCAGTATCTTATTTTTTTCAATGCTGAGAGAAAGCAGTTTGGCAAATGCTTCTTCCGCCAGATCCATACGCCCCAGTCTTCGGTAAGTGTTATATAACCCTGCATGAGTTTTCATAAGTTGTCCGTCGGGGCGTTTTAATACTTTTTTAAGTAATTTCAGTGATCTGTTATAATACGATTTTCCGTAGGCTTCCTCTGCTTCCACCAGCATGGCAAGGGTTTCCAGCGAGTCATAATATGCTCTGTTCGCCTCCGACCCCACGGGGCTCATGGCAGTTTTTATTGATCCCTCCGAAGGCGGATCTTTGATATACATGGGGCTGTCTTTATAAAATAATGTGGAGGTGTAATCCAATCCCCGGTCATATATCTGAACATCAGAACGCCCGATAATTTTTCCTGTCTTTAAATTTACCACAGACGCTGAAACATTATAATTTCCCTCTGTCATGGACGGGGATGTCCCGGGAGGAACATAGCGAACAGCACCGTTCATGGCATAATTTGCCTTCCGCAGATTTTCGGATGTCATCCTGATGAAGTTAAATCTTTTAAATTTTTCCTGGCCTTCCCGGATAATAATTTTTTCTATTTCCCTGCTGGCTCTGATAACTTCCCCGGTATCCGCGTTGACAAAAGGATCAATGACAATGACCGTCTCCCGGGAGAAAAATAGTCCCCGATCTAATAACACACGCATCATTAACTTATTGGTAACGGACTGGATAGCTTCCTCGAATGCCATAGGACGCGGCCTGAGCGACGCACAGGAAAATAATGTCGCAAGGCATACAGTAAGATACATAAATCCGATGATTTGTCTGATACGAGGCATACATCCCTCCGTTCTTGCAGAAAATTTAAAAAACTGACTCAGCCTGCTACTGTAAGCGTTTTGTATTTTGTGTTTGCCCCATCTGTTCCGACTTTCATGTCTCGTTGTGACCTGCAGTTCATGGGCGTTTATATGAAAGTCCCGATAAAAAATCCCCCCTTTACAAAAGGGGAGTAGCAGACTTTCATCATTTGTCACTTTACACTTTACTGTAGAACAATTTTTCAAATTGTTTTAAACAATTTGAAAAATTGTTCTGCAGCCAGCAGATCGAAAAGTTTCGGGTAAACCCCTTTAACAGCGGATTCCGGGGAAAATCGGAAAACGGATGTTTTCCGATTTTAACCCGGAATCCGCTGTTTGCAAAAGTTTTCGATATACTGACAGCAGGAAAAAGTGTAAGGTGATTTCCAATAAAAAACATACCAGATCAGGGTTTGTAGTTCCGCCTTCAGGCGGTGTTATGCCGCCTGAAGGCGGAACTACAAACTGCACTTGGTATATTCTTTTCTGGAAATCACCTAACCACTTTCATCTTTTATGAAAGATGCCGATGTTTTTTTATTTTTTATTCGCTGAACTCTGTTCCCAGCGACATCTGCGTAAGCTTTTCTGTATTGCCGCCAGTATTGCTGTCTTTCACAGGTATATTTTTACGGGGTTCCTGATCTGGCTGTTTTTTTTCTAATACTGCCAAGTTTTTTCTGAGTTCGGCAAGTGCGGAAGATCCGGAATTTACCCGCTCCAGGCCCTCCAGGTAGGAATGGCACTTTTCCGGATTATTATTGCGCAGAGCATTCTTTGCCCACAGGACATACTGGGATTCAATATCTTTCAGACCTGCCCTTGCCTCGGTATTATCAGGGTCATGGGTAAGGACTTCCCGATAACATTCCAAGGCAGTTCCCCCGTCACCGGTGGTCAGGCGTTTGGCCCTGAGATGCTTCTGGCATTGAGTCAGAAGCTCGGTCACACGCGTATCATCAGTATCCCCGGCAGAGGTTTCGGCTTTCAAAACAGTTTCTTTATCCGCCTTCACGACGACCTTATCCGCGGGGGCAGTTTTTTTCGGCTTCTCAGTTTTTTTCAGCTTCTCAGTTTTTTTCAGCTTCTCAGTTTTTTTCGGCTTCTCAGCTTTTTCAGGCTTCTCAGCTTTTTCAGGCTTTTCCGACTGCTCCGTTTCCTTCCTGAGTTCGGCAAGGGCAGTTGAATCGGAATTCACCCGCTCCAATCCTTCCATATACTCAGTGGCTTTCTCCGAATTTCCGGCGCGAAGAGCATTTTTCACCCACAGAACATATTTTGCCTCAATACTCTGAAGGCCGGCCCGAGCCTCTATGTTGTCGGGATCACGTCTGAGTACCTGCTGATAACATTCCAGGGCAGTTCCCCCGTCTCCGGTGGTAAGGCGGTTAGCTCTCACATGCTCCTGGCACTGGCTCAGAAGCTCGGTGATTACGGGGGGCTTTTCTTCAGATACCCCGGGTCCGATGCTTTCACGGAGCAATTGCATAAAACTGGGGCCTGATTCGGTCTTAACAATGATGTCTTGAGATGTCGTATCTATCCGGTAATTTATCATAAAAAGCAAAAAAATGCAGGCAAGTGCAAAACGATATATCCAGCGGATTCTTTTTCCTTTTGTTTTTTCCTTTTGTTTTTTTCTTTTTTTTACCTTCCAGATCGGTCTGGACGGAGGCGGAACCGGGACAGAGGAAACCGGGCGCGGGGGGCTGGCCGTCACCTCTTTCCGCAATCTCTCCATGAATGATTCATAATCTTCACCGAGCTTTTTTTTATATGAGTCAGGTACGTTTTCAAAGTCAATATCAATGGCCCAGCAAGGAGGGGTATCTTCCTCTTTAATCCGAACCCAGGGAAGTTTCCCTGCCTTCCGGAACATCCGGATGAGGTAATTATGATTATTTTCAGACAGATAATATTTTTGACCGGACATAAGAATCCTCTCCTTTCTCTCTGATTGCAACATCTTTGATCGGGTTTGAATTATCTGTTAATTTCAAAACCTGATACGTGGCTCTGTAATCAGATTATCGGTTTAATTTGTAATACAGAAGGCATAAGAAGATTCATTCAGTTTCTGGCATCTGACAGTTTGCCCGGACGATAACGGAATCTGTCCATATTTGTCAACATCAATTTTGATCATCATTTTTCAGCAGTCATGAGCATCATGAGCCGCTGAGAATTGATAAGGGTGATTCAAAAACCTTCTGAGGTGATTATCTCACAAAGCAGGGAGGGAAGTCAATGGGGTGAAAAGAGTATTTCGGCGTCAAATCTTACTATGTTATCTGGGGCATTTGTCATTTGTCATTTGCAACGGACAAGTGATTTAACCCCCGATTGCCGACATCTGACTCGAAACTTTGTCTGAATGTCGGAGACTCAGTTGATGTTTAAAGGGTTTCATACTAATAGTTTTAACAAAAATATCTGATATTTGTTTATCAGAAAAGCCTTTTCTGAGCGGGGTTTTAAGATCTTCCTGATGATCCGACAGCAGACATGCCCTGAGCTGGCCGCTTGCTGTCAGCCTTAACCGATTGCATTTATAACAAAAATGATGACTTAACGGTCTTATGATCCCGATTTCTCCTTTTGCTCCTTCAAATTTGTAGCGGTCCGCGGGGCCGTCATTCATCGCGTTTTCGACAGGATTCAGTTTTCCCAGGGAACGAATGCGTTTTATGATTTCCGGAGCCAGCATTTCGAATTTCGCATTCCGGGTTCCGAGTTCCGATTTTCCGATGGGCATATATTCGATAAACCTTATGTGAAAAGGATAGGAAAAGGATAACCTTGCAATTTCAGTCAGTTCATCTGAATTTATTCCGTTAAGGGCCACCACATTCAGTTTAATAGGGGCAAAGCCGGCTTCATAAGCCGACATGATCCCATCCCATACCGGTTCAAAGCAGTTACGGCCCGTTATATATTCAAACTTCCCCGGGTTCAGACTATCTATACTGATATTTATCCGCCTGATGCCGGCAGCCCTGATCTTATCAATGTTCTGTGTAAGAAATACCCCGTTGGTAGTAAGGGATATATCTGAAAGCCCCCTGATTTCTGACAAGGCTCTCAGGAAATCGTAAATCCCTTTTCTGACGAGCGGCTCACCCCCGGTGATCCTGACTTTGGAAATTCCCAGCCGGACTCCCAGCCGGACAAGGCGCAGGATTTCTTCATAGCTTAAAACGTCCTCATGGGACAATTTGGGAATAAAGCCGCGAGGCAGACAATAGATGCATCGCAGGTTGCACCTGTCCGTGACAGATATACGCAGGTAATTCAGATGCCGGTTGTATTTATCAATCAATGTTGTCATTTGTCCGTGGTCAGTCTTCAGTCTTCAGTTGTCAGTTGTCAGTCTTCAGTTGTCAGTTGTCAGTTGTCAGTCTTCAGTCTTCAGTCTTCAGTCTTCAGTTGTCAGTTGTCAGTCTTCAGTTGTCAGTCTTCAGTCTTCAGTTGTCAGTCTTCAGTCTTCAGTCTTCAGTCGTCAGTCAGTCTTCTTCAGTTGTCAGTCGTCAGTCGTCAGTTGCAACGGACTACGGACTACTTCAAAAAAGTCTCTATCTGGGCTTTCTGCTTCAGTTTTTCACCGAAAAGAGCGGCCTCCTTCATCTTTTTCTCCTGCTTCAGATGCTTTTCGATTTCTTCTCTGACATCTTTATAATTTGCTATGATTTCAGGTTTTTTTTCTTCAACCTTGATCAGATGATATCCGAACTGTGTTTCGACAATGTCACTCACCTCACCGGGTTCCAAGGCAAATGCCGCATCTTCAAAGGGCTTTACCATCTGGCCCCGCCCGAAATATCCCAGGTCCCCGCCCTTTTCTTTGCTGGGGCCTTCGGAAAACTTCCGTGCAAGCTCTGCAAAATCCTCTCCCTTGTCCAGCTTTTCCTTTACACTCAGAAGTTTTTTCCGTGATTTCTTTTTTCCGGCATCTCCTTTTTCATGATCCGCCTTGATCAGGATATGACGGGCGTGCAATTGTTCCAGCTGTTTAAAGAGATCAGGGTTGGTGTCATAGTACTTTTTCACTTCATCTTCGGACACAGTGACTGTCGTGTCAAACTGCTTGTCAATGAATTGCCGAATTGTCATCTGCTGCCTGATCTGAGATTTTATGATTTCCTCAGAAATATCCATCATCTGCATCATGTTTTTGAACTGACTTTCGTCAGGAAACTGACCTTTCCACTTTTTGAACTCATCGTTGATTGCTGCATCTTCGAGCTTGATCCCCTTTACCTGGCTTTCCTGATAGAGCAACTCACGGTTGATAAGGCCGTCAAGAATATTCTGCTTAATTTCGGAAATCCAGGCTTCATCAACCTCTTGTCCCTGCATGGATACGCGCAGGCGTACTATTTTCATTTCCCTGTCAAAATCTTCCCGGTAGATCGCCTTCCCGTTAACCAGCGCAATTCTGTTCTCTTCTGTTTTTCCGGCTTTATCTGCTGAAGTCTTGTCTTCTGATGCAGCGGCTTTATCCTGACCGGAGCGGGGTCCGTCTTTATCTGCATCCGTTGAAGTCTTTTTGTTATCTGCGGGTTGTTTTTTATCGGCAGGAGGGGTTTCTTCTGCCCATCCCGGCAGAGCAATACATACCAGCGTAAAAAATATTACCATTGTCCGAAAACATTTTTCAAAGTTTATAATCATCAGATTTTTTCCTTAGTTTATATGAAAGTTTTGGTGTTTAGTGTTTGCTCATCTGCTCGTTTCGTTGCGAGCGTCTGTTTATATGAAACCCTTCGGCAGGCTCAGGAACGGGAACGGACTATTCTGGCGCTCACAACAATCAGTAGATCGAAAAGTTTCCGGTAAACCCTGTCAACCAGCGGATTCCGGGTTAAAATTAAAAAACATCCGTTTTTTAATTTTCCCCGGAATGACAGCTTTAAACTATTGTCATTCCGGGAAAAATCGGAAAACGGATGTTTTCCGATTTTAACCCGGAATCCACTGTTTTCAGAAGTTTTCGATCTACTGACAATACATGAAAGTCAGAGCTAAATACTAAGGTGATTTCCGGAAAAGAATACCAAGTGCAGTTTGTAGTTCCGCCTTCAGGCGGCATAACACCGCCTGAAGGCGGAACTGCAAACTTCGATCTGGTATGTTTTTTATTGGAAATCACCTAAACACTAAACACCAGATTAAAATCCCAGGGCCTGGCCTATCAGAATTACGGATATATCAGTGAGCATCGGCTTCCGATGGAGAATAAGCGTAGCACGGCAAATCCGCTGGGGAGCATTACAATCGTTGCATATACCTGTTTCTGCGCAGGGTGTTTCCATGCTGAGGCTTCTGGCTCTCATGGGACCGGCTACTTCCCGGACTCTTCTCAGCGCGGAATCAAGGTTATGCGTCACTTTGTTCATTCCCGATGCAATGACAACTTTCCGAGTTCCGAAAGTCATGGCATTGGTGCGGTTTCCGATGCCATCGACATTGACAATTTCCCCGGTGGCAGAAATGGCATTGGCGCTGCAGAAAAAACAGTCACAGCGGCCCTGCTGAAGCCTAATATCCAGATCCTCCTCTTTGGACAGCCCTTCCTGCCAGTGATCATAAATCGTCTTTCCCTGCCTCCTGAGTTCCTCAATAACGTCCAGTTTCCGGGTGGTATCTGAACCGCCGAACCCGAAGGTTTCATAGCCGGATACCATATCCAGTATCAAAGACCGCCCTTCCTGAGTATCTGATACAAAATGAGCATCAAAATCATGTTTTTTCAAATTGTTAACACATTTTTCAGCCATCTTCTGCCACAGCCATGCGTGATTATCCATTGATTTCTCCTACTTGTCAGTTGCAACTGACCACTGACCATTTACTTATTTGCCCGTTCCTTCATTTCCTGTATCATTTCATTGTAAAATGAAATAACCTCCCGTCTGTTCAGCATCCCGATCAGGATCCCGGGATCATCATCTCTCACCACGGGAAGACTGTCTATATTTTTTTCTGTAAACTTCTGGAGTACGGAATTCAGATCGTCCGTGGGGGTTGTGACAATGATATCGGATGTGCAGATATCCTTCATTAATATAAGGTTCTCAACTCCCATGGCAAATAGGACGCTCCTGATATCAGTGCTGGAGAATATTCCTATAAGCCGCTTATGCTGATCCATTACAGGAAAATAGTGCTGTTTGGTCTCGGAAAAATATTTTTTGAACTCACTGAAAGTCATGTCCTGGGGAATGAGTTCCACCTTTTTTACAAGCCCCATCAGATCCCTCACCCGGACAGACTGCAATATATCAACAAAAAATTCTCCGGCATGGGCAGGGGAGTCAATCCTGCTTTTCGCCTGTTTTTCATAGATCGTCCATCTCTGGGAGGCAAGATAGGCAACCGAACATACCAGGAGGCTGGGCAGAAGCAACTGATAGGAGTTGGTCATCTCGCTGACAAAAATAATGGTTGAAATAGGTGTGTTGGAGACTGCTGTAAAAAAGCCTGCCATCCCGACGATCACAAAGGCCCCAGGTTCGGCAACAACTCCCGGCATGAACTGATGAAATAATTTTCCGACCACACCGCCCATAGCTCCGCCGATGACCACCGAAGGGCCGAATACTCCCCCGCTTCCGCCTGACCCG
Source organism: Desulfococcaceae bacterium HSG8 (assembly GCA_030378015.1). Taxonomy (GTDB): domain Bacteria; phylum Desulfobacterota; class Desulfobacteria; order Desulfobacterales; family 4be13; genus JAUCGG01. Next base: position 15,960 of record JAUCGG010000030.1, on the reverse strand, counting down.
ATGGAAAAAGATGTGGTCATCACCTTCCCGATGGCAAGGGAGAGTAAGAATGATATTGGGATCACGTTTATCAGAAGTTCGGGATCAAGGGCCTTCTGCACAAAGCCATAACCGAATGCAAGAGTATGAGGGAAGAATAAGCCGATAGCCCCGGTGCAGAGTCCGCCGATAGCGGGTTTCAGATGATTCGGTATTTTTGAGAGTGACCTGAAAGTATGGGTAACGCCGTAAAAAGCCTTGACGTAAAACACCCCTGTTGCCACAAGAACAAACGCGAGTACCAGGTAGGGGCCTAATTCCAGCGGGTTACGGAATTTATAATCGGGGGCCTCGAAGAGCGATCCCCAGCCGAAAACAAGACAGAACAGGCAGTAAGCCACCACAGAGGATATCCCCGCGGGAATGATCACCTCGGATTCGAATTCAGGATCTTTGTATAATACTTCGGCAGCAAAAAGCGCGCCTGCCAGGGGTGCCCTGAAAATACTGCCGACCCCCGCACCGATTCCCGCGGCCATCATGATCCTGCGCTCCCGGTCAGATAATCTCAGGGTTGTGGCCAGGAATGAACCGAAACCCGCACCGATCTGAGCGATGGGACCTTCTCTTCCTCCTGAGCCGCCTGTTGTCAGGGTAATGGAAGATGCAATGGTTTTAATGATCGGAACGCTGCTCCGTATAAATCCTCCTTTCCTGTGATACGCGTCAATCGCGGCATCAGTTCCGTGCCCCTCGGCTTCGGGTGCAAAAGTATAAACCAGCCACCCGCTTACAATGCCGCCCAGTGCCGGCAAAAAAAACAGCATCCATCTGTTGAACGGTGTGGTTGTCGGGGAAAGCAGATGGTGTTCACCTGCAGGTGAGGGAGGCCTGTATCCGGCCAGCAGGTCCATAAAATAATGAATCCCGAGCTGACAAAGATAGTGGAAAACAATGGAACCACACCCCGCTATTATACCAATAATAAAAAAATAGAGGGCCCATTTACCTGCATGGGTGTAGTATTCTTTTTGAAAAGGAAATTTTTTAAAACGGCTTCTTATTTTGTTTACAACCATTGGGATATTCTTTCTTTATGGCCGTTACTTATTTATTTGTTTAAAATATCAGAGTGTTCAGCCTCTGATTCACTATCAGTAGATGGGAAATAGCCGGAAAAGCTCGCTTGGGATTGACAAATCCCAAGCATTTCAGGTGGATTTATCAATCCGCCCGGAGCGGCTCAGGGTTTTTTCCATCTACTGACTATACATTTTCTGCAAAATGCAGGGTTTCACCAATTCATGGGTACTATACATTTACGCTATGTGCAACTTATAATCTTAAATGCCATGAAGGCACAAAGGCGCGAAGTCTCACGAAGTTTTGCCTGTGTTCTCTTCGGTAAAAAAAGTTGCATTTCCCAATATCTGTCATCTGCCAGATCAAAGATAATGTCAATTGTATCGTTTTCAACTGCTGGCAGGGAATTCCGAATAAATAATATAGCCGGTTCGGGGAAACGATGCTCAATTCGGATTGACAAATCCGAACCCCGCGCTAGCAGCATCTGTGTTTTATTTCTTGGAAATCCCGATCCTGATTTTTATTCTGCTTTTAAAGATGTCATCACTAACCTCGTACGATCAGACCTCCAAACCTCTGACAGAAAAATTACATACAAATCGAATTCCAGTCTTATCTGGTATTGTAATTTGACGCCATGTGCAACTTTTTTTAAATAATGCCACAAAGACACGAAGCCACAAAGAAACACAGAGAACCTTCGTGGAACTTCGCGCCTTTGTGCCTTCGTGGCATTATAATTATAAGATTATAAGTTACACATCGCGTGGGCGCATTCCCAAAAAGTAGGAAATTCTCGTTCCCAGGCTCTGCCTCGTATTTCATTTTAAAACCGGTGGTTTAAACGGAATATCTCGCAAGGCAGAGCCTGGGAACGAGTAAAGACACGAAGCCACAAAGAAACACAGAGAACCTTCGTGGGACTTCGCGCCTTTGTGCCTTCGTGGCATTATAATTATAAGATTATTACATTTACGTAACCTTATCGTAAGCGGCCCGGAGAATTTTCAATGCCTCATACGGGTCATTTTCACCAGGACAGGCATTCGGAGCCAGTCTCACCGGGTATCCCCCCATTTTTTCCAAGACAGAGATACAATGCCCGGATGTGGGAGATATCCCCACCGGATAACTGCCTGCCATTACCAGTTCCGGCTGGTTTTCCGCATCGGTCGGCGCGATTGCGGGTATGCCTGATGTCACCTTCACACCCATATCCGCAGCCGTATCAACAATCTGTTTTCCCTGTTCAAGCGATACTCCTTTAAGCCACAGGGTTGTAAAAAACGAAGCATCCTCAATCCTGGGGCAGGCGAAGCCGCTGAAAAACTCTTCAATTCCCTTGTTCAGCGATCTCCCTCTTGGCTGATAGAACGCGTTGTTCACCCATGAAATATGTTTCTCATAATCCCCGTTGATCATTGCCATGTAATAGCTTGCCTGAAGTCTGTAGTGGCTGTTCAGACGGGAGGCAATGGCCAGGTTAATGATCCGCTTTGCGATTTCCGATTCTGACCCGCACGCTATCCATGATATCTTTTCGTGAGGACTGAATTCCTTTGTCGTCATCCGGACAAGGACTGTTTTCTTCAGGGAAGGATGGGAAAGGTTGACTGGCCCCTCATCCTCGGCCCCTGTTATACCTGTCCCGCAGTTTTCATAAGCATCATCCAGATGATGCACCACCTGATATCGCGCGCAGATTTCCGCAGTCTGGCAGACATTATCCATACTGATTTTCATGCCGGTAGGGTTATTGTATCGGATATTCCGCCAGAAGCAGGAGGGCTGATATTTCTTAATCAGTTGCTCCAATGCATCCGTGTCAGTTCCTTCTTCGTTCATAGGAACGCCGATCACTGTGAAACCCAGGAGTGTAAGGGTTTGCAGGCAGCGGTCATAAAGGAACTGATCCGTCAGGATCGGTTTTTTGGTTCCCAACGCGTTGAAAACCATAGTGTTGGCCTGCATTCCGCCGTCAAGAATATAGATGTTGTCTCTTTCCGTGCTGTGACGGTCAGCAAGATATTCAACAAAAGGAGTTACACCAGGGAACTGTGCGTATGTATTGGAATAGTTCGTAATTCCTTCACCAAACGCCACATCTGCCATTGCCTCTCCTTTTCGGAGTATTTTCTGGACAGCGGGGATTGTTGCCTGGTGGCTTATACCGCGCAAGAGGTTGTATGTCATTTTTATTATCCTTAAATATTAAGATGTTATCATGATTTCCGGAATCAACCCGGGGCTGAAAACTGCATCATGGGATACTCTCCCGGATTTTTCCGTTATGTTCGCCTGCTATTGCAGTTCCCAATCCTTACAAAATGCTGTTTCGAAGTCACGAGAGCGGTATGCATCACGGGCAGTATCTCAATTTTCTCATCAGGGCCTGCAACCCGATATATGATCCGGTAATTCCCTATATAAAGTCAGGTTCCGGCCATAATAAGGCATCATCTCAAGTTTTTGTGCCGCATAAACGATTCCCTGAAGCGGAAGGCGTCCGGTTGACCGATTGGTTAGCGCATTCATCATATTGCCTCTTGTTTGTCAGTTGATGGATCGAACAATTTATATTTGCCTTTCTCTTTCCACCAATAACGATCTTCTCCGCCAGAGTAATGATGACGGGATGTATGATTGACGCTATCAGATATTATCTGACATCCAACAGTGCTTTTATTAAAACTGGGATATTTTTTAAGAATTATTTGACAAATATCTTTTGGCGAAAATTCTTTCTTTTTATCACTATTTGTAAATTCAAGAACACTTTCCCAAACTACCTGTTTAACAGGTTTTTCTCCAGACCAACGTTGAGATGTTGCAGTTTTCTTGGATGCAACAACGTCTTCAAGCCCAACGATGGACTCTGAGTTTATAAGCACTTCACCCGATTCAGTTTGGAATATGTTGAATTGAATACAATTGACGTCAACGCCATGAATCTGTCTTAAAAATCGGCAAACTTTTGATATAGCTGGTGTTATTTCTTCAGCTGCCACAAATAATCTTAATCTCTGATTTAATGAGGGGATATCATCAATCTCAAACGTTTCTTGAAATAATGTTTCAATATCTTTCTCGCTATTTGTGGATTTGATGTAACTGGCTGCTATATCGAATATTTTATCATCTGATAGGTCATTTGCCCATGCTGCATATTCGAGTAATTGTGCAATTACTTCTCTTGGTGTTCTTCCTTTTTTCAACTCGATAATTACCAAGTTTCCATCTTTATCTATTCCGAGAAGATCTGGAAAAATTGTTCCATACTCATCTGTATTGGCTGTTGTTTGACGGCCAATTATTAAAAGAGGCTCTTGTGCAATAGCCCATGGACTATTTTCAAGCCAACATTCAAGATGCTTCTCTAACTCCAGAGATGTTTTAGAAGCAGGAATTAAAACAGCATTTTCAATATCATTATTCTCTTTTTTCAATTTAAATATTGGCATTGTATTTTCTCATCATTGCGCTAACGTCAGGGATAAGCGGCGGGGTAGTGTTCTACTTCCGGATATTCTTTATATAGGATATCCGGAAGTAGAACACTACTACACCACTTTGGAAGTCCGTGACCCCCCTTATGACTCTGATCGGTTATGTAAAATCAGCCTGTCAGCTTCCCGGGAGGGGTCACGTATTTACAAAGTGGTGTACTACCCTCTTAATTCAGGTGTTTCTTTAACTGTATAAAATGGAGACATGGTCAGTTGTCGGTTGTCCGTGGTCAGTTGTCAGGCAACGGACAACGGACCACTGACCACTGACACCTCACATTTTTTCCAGGTCTTTTATGCCCTTATATATAAACTCAAACAGGGACCCGATATTTTCTTCATCAACAGAAGAAAAAGCAATTCTCAGGTCTCTTTCTCCCACGGCAATCAGGCCCACCTTGTATTCATCCAAGAGATAGACACGCAGGGCCTCGGCATCCACTGTCCTGAGTTTAAGACACATGAAATAACCGGAATTAAAGGGATACGTTTCCCAGGCATCTTTATATCGCTGATCAGATGCAATTTCCCTGACCCGGAGGGCCCTTTTCTTCAGAATTTCTACTTTCTCTTCCTGCTCTTTACAGATATCAGGAGATTTCATAGCTTTGAAGATAATGGACTGCCCCAGATGGCTGGCATTGGAAACCGTTCCCCGGATATTGCCGGCCGTCTTTTTTTCCAAGGCATCATAAAAAGCAGCATTGTCGCCTTCTATCACCGTGCCATATGTAATAAAGCCCACCCGGAGTCCCCAGACAAACAGTTCTTTGGTAGCTCCGTCCAGCTTGACAGCCAGCATTCGGGGGTGACAGTCACACAATCGGGCAAACAGGGATTCCTTTATCGGCTCATCTTCATAGCGCAGCCCGAAATAAGCATCATCGGTAACCGCGATAATATTGGTTCCTTCCTCAGCCACACGGACCAGAATTTTTACAATCTGATCAGCTTCTTTTTCGTTGACTGTGTAGCCTGTCGGGTTATTGGGGAAGTTCAGGAAGACGACAACCTTGTAGTTATTTTCAGCCTCCTGCCTGACCCGGGCTTCAAAGCCGGCAATATTAAACCCGCCTCCTTTGGAAAACATGGGATACTGGCTGATATGGGCATCTCCCCTTACAGACATGACAAGATAGTTGTTTCCCCACATTTTATCCGGAAAAATGAGCATATCATCCGGATCAATGAACATATCTGAAAACACGCTTAACCCGTGGGTGATGCCGTTGGTAACTACCGGCAGACTGACAGATTTGCCTTTCAGGGACGGATTTTTTTCATACATGGCCTCCTTCCACATCTGTCTCAGCGCGAAAATACCAAAGGAAGGCGCGTATGTAAGCGAATCGCTTGCGCGAATATCTTTGATATATGACATGACCGAAGGGAGGCACATGGTGTGAAGTTCTTCCGTAGCAATTCCGATGGTTGCGTTGAATTTGTCATATGCTTTCTGCCTGGCCTCCGCGCTCTGACTCAGGATGCCTTTTGGGAAAAAAAGCCTCCTGCCTGTCTTGGAGAACATTTCCATGAGATGAGGGTTGCCCTTCTTGATAATCGCATTCAGTTCCTGTGCAATAGGATTTATCCTCATTTATGATCCTTTCTTTTGGGTCAGTTGTAAGTTGTCAGTTGTCAGTTGCGATGGGCAACTGACCGTTCGACTGAGCTCACGCCGAAGCCACGGACAACTTACAACTGACAAATCACTATTCCTCGTCCAGTCCGAATGCCGTATGAAGCGAGCGAACTGCCAGTTCTGCCTTTTTTTCTTCCACAACGCAGGATATCCGGATTTCCGATGTGCTGATCATCATGATATTGATATTCTCAGAAGCCAGCGTGGAAAACATCTTTGTCGCAACCCCGGAATGGCTTTTCATTCCGATACCGGTAACAGACACTTTTGCGATATTTTCATCTCCCATGACTTCTTCTGCCCCGATTTCTTCCGCTACCTTTCTCCCTATCTCCAGGGCATCTTTGAAATCCGGTTTCGGAACAGTGAATGTCAGATCTGTCTGCCCCCCGGCGCGGGTATTCTGGATAATCATATCCACGTTAATTTTTGCTTCGGCAATGGGGGAAAATATTTTTGCAGCAATACCCGGCTGATCCGGAACTTTTTTCAGGGTGATCCGGGCCTCATTTTTATTATAAGTGACGCCGGATACTACCGGACGTTCCATGTCATGGTCTCCGTTTACAAGCATGGTTCCCTCCTCTTCATTGAATGATGACCGCACATACACGAGGACATTATGTTTCAAAGCAAATTCAACGGACCGGATATGCAGGACCTTCGCGCCCGCGCTCGCCATTTCAAGCATTTCCTCACATGAAATGTTTTTAAGCTTTCTTGCCTTACTGCACACATTCGGATCAGCTGTATAGACCCCGTCCACGTCTGTGTAAATCTCGCATCTGTTCGCTCTGAGCGCGGCAGCGATTGCCACAGCAGATGTATCAGAGCCGCCGCGTCCGAGGGTCGTAATATTACCTTCCGAATCCCGGCCCTGGAACCCGGCCACCACGACAATATTCCGCTTTTCAAGCAGTTCTTTTATTCGGTCGGTGCCGATGTCAACAATACGGGCATTGCAGTAATTGCAGTCTGTTACCACTTCGGCCTGAAATCCGAGCAGGGATGTGGCAGGATATTTCATCGTCTTTAATGTCATTGCCAGAAGCGCTGCCGTGGTCTGTTCCCCGGTAGCAAGCAAGACATCTAGTTCACGTCTGTCAGGAGCTTCTGCCACCTGGTTTGCAAGGCCGATCAGATTGTCGGTGACACCCGCCATTGCCGACAGGATGACCACCATATCATTCCCCTGATCAAAGTCTTTTGCTATACGTTTTGCAACATTCTGAATTCTCTTTGTATTAGCGACTGATGTGCCGCCGAATTTTTGTACAATCAGGGCCATATCTTCTCCTTAATTTCAAAAAAACAATATAAAAAGCCCGGTTTTCCACATTTGAAGCTTTTTAAGGGAATTCCCCAAAAAACTTACCCGCGATGTGCAACTTATAATGCCACGAAGGCACAAAGGCGCGAAGTCTCACGAAGTTTCTTTGTGCTTCTTTGTGTCTTCGTGTCTTTGTGGCATTATTTTTGTATCCTCTTGGCTTCAAATTATAAGTTTGTCCCCTTGTTTTAAAGGGAGGAGTTTACAATTTGCTGCACACTGATATTCAGCAGACCGATGCTTACAAAGCTTCTGATCTGCTGATATTCTCTGTTATTATGCTTAACTCAGTAAATTTTATAAAACTTATCTTTATAATAGCTTTAAAAGAAAATTGCAAGAGGGAAAAATACAAAACTCCATAAAAAAACCCCGCTCTGAAAAAACTGAGCGGGGTCTGATCGTTGCATAAGGCTGGAAATTATTTTTTTGATCGTTTTGATGCCTTGATCGGATTGATCTTTTTCGCTGCTTCGGCGGGCTGCGCGGTTATATGAGAAGCAAGATTGCAATTCCCGTTTTTCCATTTCATGGAAGGCTCAGGAACGGCTGTGCAATACCAGCCGGTTGAAAATTCTGCCCTGCGATTGCATCCGTTGCATGCTTCTGTCGCCTGATAACAGGTTCCGCTATTGTAAGAACAGCCTTTGGCAGTCATAAAAGCACATTCTACGCCTTTTCGAACCGTTGTACAAACCATTTGAAACACCCCCTTTGGCATTTAATAAAAAAAGCCATGAATCAAGGAATATTCTTCCCTGACTGAATTTTTATAAAATATGTGTTTAAAATATATAATCAGACAGACGCGGCTTGTCAACCCTGTAAGTGTTAATTGATCATACATCCAACGGTAAGTGCCGTCTTTACATAGAAAACGGTATTCGTGTGAGTGTCGGTCTTCCTCAAAAAGTGATTCAAGGTTGGTAAAAACGCGCATTTTATCATCAGGATGAATATGGTTTGCCCAAAAAGTTGGGTCGTCCGTGAAATCATTTGGAGTAGTAACTTCCAGTCCCGGAGGGAGTTCTGAAAATAGCCCGGCAATTCATTGCCGGGGGACCTCACCCGGATTATCAGGTCCCGCAGGGACGACTGAAAAGCTTTTCAGTCGTCCCTACGGGACTGAAAAACGGGGACATTCGCCCGGCAATGAATTGCCGGGCTATTTTCAGTCGTCCCTCCCCCAAGTTGTAAATGCGCCCCAAGGTCATCTTCAAGAGTTCATCACGAGAATAACCCGAATCTTTAACCGCAGTTTCATTGACATTTCTAATTCTGGTCGTTTCTGCTTCACAAAGATACATAGCCTCTACTGGCAAATATCTTGAACAAATCCTCACTCTCAGTCACAATCTCTTCCAATTCAGCAACGGGCGCATTTGAAAAAATGGGGTAAAAAAGCGAAAGCCGTATTTCCGATAAATCGTCTCAAAATCGTATAATCAGTAGATCGAAAACTTCTGCGAACAGTGGATTCCGGGTTAAAATCGGAAAACATCCGTTTTCCGATTTTCCCCGGAATGACAGATGTCGCCTTTGGATAACATGCTGTCATTCCGGGGAAAATTAAAAAACGGATGTTTTTTAATTTTAACCCGGAATCCACTGTTTGCAAGACTTGCCGGAAACTTTTCGATTTACTGATAATGCTTTATTTAAAAGCTGTTAAGCTGATTTATGTATTTGGAATACATCGTGAAACATGGCGGATCGGCAAAAATGTATTTCTTGTAACATACTTATTTTATTGATAATCAAAATTTACCCCATTTTTTCAAATGCACCCCATGGAAGACCTCCGAGGTTTTTCGGAATGCCGCCCGGAGCAAATATGTGAGCATGCCTAAACCTCGGAGGTCTGGCTTCGCTTCACAACCTACACCCGGAAGACCTCCGAGGTTTTTCGGAATGCCGCCCGGAGCAAATATGTGAGCCTGCCTAAACCTCGGAGGTCTGGCTTCGCTTCACAACGTACACTCGGAAGACCTCCGAGGTTTTTCTCCAGTTTCACAAACATGGCTTTTTCTTCAATCTTTTCATCACCTTTTAACCAATAGATAATGAGTATGTCCTTTTCATCGGGGATTTCCCCAAAAATAAAATACCCGAAAATGTAGGGTGGGTGGAGCGAAGCGTAACCCACCATGCGGGGGATTTGTCAATCCCCCGCGAGCAACGACGGGGCGAACACGAAATCCTTTCTTATCGCTAATCCGTGTAGCGTAAACGGTGGGTTACGCTTCGCTCCACCCACCCTACAGAGCATTGCCCCGAAGGGGCAGGGGCGATGTGATTTGCCGGCATATTCAGTCCCGGTGTCTCACAGCGTCCCTCCGGGACGCGTCATCCTACCGAACACGCCTTGGGATTAAAATCCCAAGCTACGTAACTGTGCCCCTCCGGGGCATTGCCGATAACACGGCCTGTCTCATCCGCCACAGGGGAACCGCTGTAACCGGGCTGCAGGCTGAAATCTTCATCAGTGATTTTCAGATCCCAGGCTTTTACCCGCTCCTTCCCGTCAGGCGTCAGGCTGACCAATTCACCGATTTTCCCTTGGAGGGTCCTGCTCAATTTTTTTTCACCGTATTTTTGAAAACCGGCAGTACTGAAAGCCATGCCTGTCTCGCCGGAACCGCTGGAATTCAGAACCGGCTTATCCGCAAGCCCTTCAACCCGCAGCACAGCCAAGTCAATGCCTTTCTCAGCACCGGAAGCCTCTGTCCCTGCATCTTTACCTTCGACCATGATTTGTCCGGACCCGGTCACATCTTTTATAACATGCTCACAGGTCAGGATATAAGAAGCGGAATTATCCTGTCGGATGACAAATCCTGTGCCGAAACGGGGATTACCGGGATCGCTGCTGGTGATTAAAACTATTGAGTCTTGTAAATCGGGTTTCATTTTTGTTATCTTAACGCTATGTGCAACTTATAATTATAATTATAATGCCACAAAGACACAAAGGCGCGAAGTCTCACGAAGCTTTTTTGTGCTTCTTTGTTTCCGTGTTCTCTTAGGTTAATGCCACGAAGACACAAAGGCACTAAGTCTCACGAAGCTTTTTTGTGCTTTTTTGTCTCCGTGTTCTCTTTGGTTAATGCCACGAAGACACAAAGGCACGAAGTCTCACGAAGCTTTTTTGTGCTTTTTTGTCTCCGTGTTCTCTTCGGTTAATGCCACGAAGGCACAAAGGCACGAAGTCTCACAAAGCTTTTTTGTGCTTTTTTGTCTCCGTGTTCTCTTCGGTTAATGCCACGAAGGCACAAAGGCACGAAGTTTCTTTCTTTGTGCTTCTTTGTGTCTTCGTGTCTTTGTGGCGTTATTTCTTCAGTTAAATCAAAAATCGTAAATCGTTTGAGGAAATCCCTTTCTTATGCGGCTTTCTTCCGGCTTGGCATGACCAGCATGTGATACCCGTAATCCAGCAGGATATCGGCTGCCTTTTCATTTCCGAATTCCCTCAGTTCTATTTTCCTGTCCTCATCTTCCGGTGCTGTAACCCTGATCCACAGGCTCTCAGGATCTTCAGGACTTTGAGTAATGCCGACCAGTTCGGTTTCCGGATATTTTTCCCTGATCTGATTTATCAGTTCATCAATCAGTTCTTCCTGTCTGAAATTTATCATTTTTCCAACTCCTTTGCGATTAATGCAAGCATCTCTTCTGAGACAGAAATCGTAACTCGGGCATTTTCATAAAAGCTGAAAGCAGGTCATACTTTTTCCGGCTGTCAGTAGATCGAAAACTTTTTGTAAACCGGTGGATTCCGGGTTAAAATCGGAAGATATTCATCTTCCGATTTTCCCCGGAATGACAGTCTTACAGCCGGATAACATCCTGTCATTCCGGGGAAAATTAAAAAACGGATGTTTTTTAATTTTAACCCGGAATCCACTTTGCCGGGAAGTTTTCGATCTGCTGGCTGTAGAACAATTTTTCAAATTGTTTAAAACGATTTGAAAAATCGTTCTACATGCGTAAATCATCTCTCCCCTGGCTTAAGCACCAGTTTACGGAATTTCGGTGGGTTACGCTTCGCTCCACCCACCCTACAACTGTAGAACAATTTTTCAAATTGTTTAAAACGATTTGAAAAATCGTTCTACATTCGTAAATCATCTCTCCCCTGGCTTCAGCACCAGTTTTACCGTCAGATTCGCCCCTGCTTTGGATTTTGTCACATAGAGATTTCCCTCCCCTTCGAAACTCAGACCTAACTGGACTTCAGCCTGTTTAATGTGCATTTCCTGGCTGAGGTCCTTCCATGCAGCAGCAATCGGCTTGCAGGTTCTCACCAGAAGGGGATGGATTTTATCAAAAGTCGCGCTGACTTTATCTGCAAAACCGCCTGAAATCTGTTGTACCTGATCCTCCGGGACTTCCACTTCCACCAGCGTGCCATCTTCCAGTTGAATAAGTTTTCCAGCCATTATTGTCTCCTTATTATTTTTAAGAAAAAAGTTCGTAGCCCCGCAAAAAACGGGACACGGATAAACACGGATTCTGCCATATTCAGATCAGGATCAGCTTTCGGACAAATTCCCCCATATGTTCGGACTGGCTATTCATCTCCGCGGATGCGCCGGCCAGTTCCTGCGCGTTTGCTGCGTTCTGCTGGGTTACTTTATCCATATCGTTTGTTGCCTTATTCACGGTCTCAATACCTTCGGCATGTTCCCTGGAAGCGGCTGAAATTTCTCCGACCAAATGCCCTGCTTTTGTAGTAATCTCGGAGGCCTGCTTAAAAGAGTCATTGGTTTCCGATACAAGAGCAAGGCTTTCATCAATACGGCTGACAATTCCTTCGATCAGTTCGGACGTGTCTTTTACTGCACCCGCTGATTTCATCGCAAGCTTTTTCACTTCATCTGCAACCACTGCAAATCCGGCTCCGGATTCACCTGCCCTGGCTGCTTCGATTGCAGCATTAAGAGCCAGGAGACCGGTCTGGAATGCGATTTCGTCTATTGTTTTTATAATCCCGGATGTCCTGGTGCCTGCTTCAGATGCCTCATCCATTGCATGAGCCAAGTCTGTCATGGATTGATTCGCCTTAACTATCAGTTGATTTAATTCTTTCATCAGCAGATCTGCCTGGGCAGCACTGTGTGCATTTTGCCGGCTCATCGAGGACATTTCTTCCAGCGAAGAAGACGTTTCCTCCAAAGATGCGGCCTGCTCGGATGAACCTTCTGACAGGGACTGGCTGGCCAGTGCGACCTGGGATGAAGATGATGACACTTTTTCAGCACCTTCAGTAAGGCCCTCAATGACCAGACTGAGCGGTTTGGTAAGATAACTGCTGAACAACAGGGCCACGGTAATGATGACTACTACTGAAACGATTACAATCAGTCCTGTCAGTCTTTTCAGTGTTTCTATGGAAGCAAGGGCTTCTGATGCATCAATTTCAGCGATTAACGCCCATTTCGTACCCCATACATCCAGCGGTGTGTAGGCTGAAAGCACCTTTCTCCCATTGTAGTTTATGATTATCTCCTCCCCTGTTCTGCCGGACAGAGCTTCACTGCCTGCACGGGTGTCAACGGAACCTTTTCCCGGGGTTGCAAAAGAGGCTTTCACAGAGTAATTCAGAGGGTCCGAGAAGGAATCGGATCGCATGAGCCTGTCAGAACCGATCAGGTAGGTTTCGCCAGTCTTTCCCATTCCCGCGCGTTTCATCATCACACCATTGATACGGTCAATCGGGATACGGATCGCGGCCACCAGTTCGACCATGCCATTATAAACCAGGGGCTGGGCGACAAATGCGGAGGGTTTGTAGGCAGAGGGAGCATATGGCTCGAAGTCCGCGAATCCGAACTTCCCGGTTTCCAAAACATTCCGGAAGAGTTTGCCCAGTCCCGAATCAGCATACTCACCGTTAAGCAGATCGGTTCCGTAATCCTTTTCATGAGCAACAGAATAGAAAACATTTCCCCCGGGATGAATCAGCAGGAAGTCGTAGTATCCGTATTTCCTGATGTATTTTGCAAAGTAATCCTCGTCCCCTCCCTCCGATAGGGGAGCAATGACTTCTTCCAGGTTCACCGCGGAAACCATAATCCAGTCCAGCCCGGGGATTTCCAGCGGGTCATAAGCCGCTATCTCCATCATTCCGGTGTCCCCGATCTTTATGGTTCTCACGGATTCGCCGGACAGTGCCTGTTCGATATCGCTGTCCGATCCGGGATCACCGATTTTTCCTTTTTTAATCACCCGGTCGCTCCGATAGGTGATTCTCCCTTTAAGACTGCCAGCGATATAGGTCTCACCGGTTTTTCCCATACCTTCCCGCCGCTGTACAATGGTATTGATCGCTTTCTTATCTAGCCTGAGTACGGCAACCCCCGCGGTCTGATCAAATTTTACTATGGGCGCGGCCGCAAATGCCTTGTATTCATTCCCGGAAGGAGGATACGGCTCAAAATCCTGCACAGATGCCTGTTTCAGTCCTTTTCGGAAGCATTTGCCCAGGGAGGTGTCTTTCAGGGTTCCGGTAAGCACGTTCTGGCCGAGATCCGATCCCCTGCCCGCGCTATACACGATATCTCCTTTTCCGGTGATCAGCAGGAGGTCGTCGTATCCGTATTCCTTTGCAAACTCTTTCAGGGAATTTCCGAAGTACTGTTCTTCGTAAAACCCGTAAAGCCCTTCTTCAACGCCCCCGCTCCCGTCAAGCACCGGCTCGAAAGTGGCGATTTCCCGGACATTCGAATCCTTTGACAATACCCGCACGTCACCCAGGCATTTCCTGAAATATTCTTCCACCTGGGCCTTTTTGATTTCCTGGACAGTCCTCAGCTTCTCATAAGCTGCCTGTCTGAAGCCGGCAACCGTTTCCATGAGAATGCTCATGTCTGCCTCACGCTCATCAAAAAAAGCTGTGATCTGTGTTTTTTTTACTTCACGCAGACTTTCCAACTGGTTGAAAGCCAGTTGCGATAAAGCCTCGCCGGAATTCAGGAGTGAGATTGTACTGATAACCGCGAAAGGTATCAGACCCATACATAAAAAAGCAATAAGAAGTTTATGCCTGATTTTCATGTTTTTCTCCGCAGGTATGGTTTTCCCGAGCCGAGGGATAAATCAAAATCAATCCCCGCCGCAGAGGGATAAATCCCCCGGCTGAAAGCGGAAGCAGGCTGAAGCCATAACTGGCTTTAGCCTGCTTTCGCTTTCAGCCCTGGAATTTATTCCGGGGCTTTTGATCGGGACTTATTTGCTATTCCCCAAACCGGGGCATCCTGTCTCATTACACGGGACTGCAATGAATTTGGCAGGGATATTTGTTGCTTTATCAACAAACGCGTGGTCAAAAAAGGGATTCTCTTTCGTCAGCTTTGCGATCCATATAGGCATCAGGGTTTGATGGTCACATGGCCTCATATACCATTTCCCTGCCGGACCTTCAAATAAAAGCCCTTCCCAGGCTTTGATGACGGCCTCGACATCATCCTTTCCTGCCGCTTTCACCGCTTCTGCCCAGAAACGGGTGGCCGTATATGCCTTCCCGCGTACCAATGTGGGATAATATCCTTTATCCTTATAAAAGGCTTCGACAAAGCGTTTATTTTCCTGCGTGGGAATCGAAATCATATAATTTTCGGCTGTAAAGCTTCCGATTACAGCTTCATCATCTCCGACCCCTTTGATAACATCAGGATCGTTAATATAATAGCCGGCGAATTCGGACTTCATACCAAGGGATTTCGACTGTTTGACAAGCATTATAAGATCACTTCCCCAATTGGGAGTGAACACAATTTCCGCATCTGAGGCTATAATTTTATTAATATGAGGGGTAAAATCCTTCTCTCCCAGGGGATGATAAATTTCGCCTGTTAACTTAACAGAGGGATCAAGTTTCTGTATCTTCTTTTTAAATGCAGCCATTGCCGATCTGCCAAAAGCGTAATCCTGGGCAATGCCGAAAACTTTTTTATATCCGTTTTTCACCACCCAGAAGGCCAATGCACCGGAATGCATACTTGTGCTTGCAGCAGTTCTGAAAAAATACCTGTTACATTTTTCACCGGTCAGGCTGTCTGCCGCGGTCGCATAGCTGAACAATATAAATTTTTTCTCTTTTGCCAGGGGTGAAAGGGCCAGGCCGATGTGGCTGCCGAGTCCCGTCAGAACATATTTCACCGGTTCTTTTCGCAGCAATTCGCTTACCTTCTGAACTGCAACATCCGGATTGAGCGTGTTGTCAATGGGGATAATTTCAATTTTTCTTCCCAGTAAGCCGCCCTGACTGTTGATTTCCTGTACAGCATATTTTACACCATCCAGATAGCCCTCTCCCGCATACTGAAACTTCCCTGAAAGGGCTTCACACACTGCCAGTTTTATAGGTTCCGTGTCTTCGGAATAAGCGGTTCCGCATATTCCCACAATAATCCATA
>JAUCGG010000187.1 GCA_030378015.1 Desulfococcaceae bacterium HSG8 | reverse complement strand
CCTCAAATGCTGGTTGACATTTAATTCATTTCTGATAAAGTGTTTAATTTAGTAGTAATTCAATAAGATAATATAGGAACGACAGGAAAGGTTTATCATTTGGAAATTTCTTTGTAAATATTAAAAATGGCAGTTTGCAATTATGATTGCCGATGAACAACTTTATCGTATGTCCTGAACCGGAAATTATCTCTGATGAAGAAATCTGAAAATGTTAACATTGATGGAATCGGTCAGGTGCTGTTTGAACGCAGTAAGCGTGCAAAGTATCTGAATATATCCGTAAAGCCTCGCAGGCTGGTCAGGGTGGCGGTTCCCTACGGACTTTCTTTCAAAGAAGCCGAAGAACTTGTTTGCTCAAAAATAGACTGGATACAGAAACATCTGGACAAAATGAAGCGGCTGGAGGAAAAGCACAAAATAATTTCAAAAAATTCAGATGAAATAGACAAAGCCGAAGCCAGCCAGAAGCTTGTCACCAGACTGAATCAGTTATCCGAACAGCACGGATTTACATATAATAATGTATCTGTCCGAAATCAGAAAACCATATGGGGAAGCTGTTCGGGAAAGAACAATATAAGCCTGAACATAAAACTGACCCTGCTGCCTGCTGAACTGATTGACTATGTGATTTTACATGAACTTCTCCACACCCGGATAAGAAATCACAGTAAATCGTTCTGGTCAGAATTAGATAAATTTGTCGGAAATGCAAAAGCCAAAGATTCAAGGCTGAGTGAATACAAAATAGGACTGCTGTAAAGTTGTCAGGTGATTTCCAATAAAAAACATACCAGATCGAAGTTTGCAGTTCCGCCTTCAGGCGGTGTTAAGCCGCCTGAAGGCGGAACTGCAAACTGCACTTGGTATATTCTTTTCCGGAAATCACCTCAGTTGTCCGTTGCAATTGATAAATGATAGGAATACCATGATGCCTGAGCCATTCTGGAAAGCCAAATCCTTTACCGAAATGACGCATGAGGAGTGGGAATCATTGTGTGATGGCTGCGGACGCTGCTGTCTGCAAAAATTGGAAGATAAGAATACTGGCGAAATTTATTATACAAATGTAGCCTGTCGCCTGCTGAATATCAGAACATGCCGGTGTATGAGATACCCGAAGCGGACACAGTCTGTATCGAACTGCAAATCGCTGACCCCGGACACCATCAATCAGTTCTACTGGCTGCCCGATACCTGCGCGTATCGCCTTATTGCCCGGGGACAAGAGCTTGCCTGGTGGCACCCTTTAATATCCGGTGATAAGAATACTGTCCGTGAAGCAGGCATTTCAATAGCTGACGGGCTTGTGCCAGTTGTATCCGAGCTTTTCGTCAGTCAGGATCAGTTGAAAGATCATATTGTTGACTGGAAATTCTGGCCCCCTTGCTCGGATCGAAGCCGATTCGCCTGACTTGTCAGTCCGGCGGGAGCATGGGACGATTTTAACGCCATGTGCAACTTTTTTAACCGAGACAGATAATGCCACAAAGACACGAAGGCACAAAGAAACACAAAGAACCTTCGTGAGACTTCGCGCTTTTGTGCCTTCGTGGCACTGTAATTATAAGCTGCACGTCGCGTGATTTTAATGATGATAAACACAAAGGAGATTTATTATATGAAAAAAATTCTTGGCATTATCGGATCACCGCGCAAGCTCGGGAACAGCGAAATCATGATAAAGGAAATCAGCAGGCATGTAGAAGTGCCTCACGAATTGAAGCTTCTCCGGGTTTCGGATTTCAATATACTCCCGTGCCGGGGGTGCTATGCCTGTTTGTTCAAAGCAGAGCGATGCGTCCTGAAGGATGATCTCTATACGATCCTTGATGCGATGCTCGAAGCAGATGCTCTGATCGTTTCAGCACCGGCCTATTTCCTGGGTACGAACGCGTCTCTGAAACGCCTTCTTGACAGGGGGCTTGCCTTTTACACGCATGTTGAAAAATTATGGGGAAAACCTTCTGTGGGAGCAGGCATAGCGGGCATTCAGGGAAAGGAAGGACATACCCTGCTAGGCATTGAAAATTTTTTAAACCTGACTTTGACAGAGAATAAAGGAACTACGATGGTTTATGGCGCGCTGCCCGGGGAAATATTTATGAACGGGCAGAATAAAAAAACAGCTTCGGCTCTGGCTTCCGCGCTGTTCGGCCCCCCGCTCGAAAAAAAGGGGCCGTGCTGCCCTTTGTGCGGAGGAGAGACGTTCCGGTTTCTTCCGGATGGCATGGTGCGGTGCATGTTGTGCAGCAATACAGGAACAATGGTTATGAAAGAAAGCGGACCCGTGTTTGACATAAAAAGAGGCGACCATGAACTCTTCCTGAACAAAGAAGATGTGATCAGGCATAAGGAATGGCTGGTCGGGATGAAGTCACGGTTCATAGAACATAAAAAGGAATTAAAGGAAATCAGCACTGCCTATCTGGAGGGAAACTGGATTAAGCCGGACTGATCCTGTAGGGTGGGTGGAGCGAAGCGTAACCCACCATTTGTCTGCTTATTATGATATCATGGTGGGTTCCGCTTCGCTTCACCCACCCTACTTCAATCGATATGTGAATATCATGAAGAGAATTCAATATAATTCACCAGTCATCCTGACTTTCTCTATTCTGGCCGTCGTCATCTACCTGGCAAATCTGATAATTCCCAGGTTAATACACGATTTTTTCGTGGTAAGACCGACCATGTCCTTCTTCAACCCGCTGGATTACTTCCGTCTGATATCCCATGTACTCGGGCACTCAGGATGGCGGCATCTTTTTGGCAACCTGACATACCTGCTCCTGCTCGGCCCCATACTTGAAGAGAAATACGGCAGCACAACCATACTTGTGATGATCCTTCTTACCGCACTTTTCACAGGGATAATTAATGTGGCGCTGTTTTCCACAGGACTCCTCGGAGCGAGCGGCATTGTCTTCATGCTCATTATCCTTGCCTCTGTAACCGATATGAAGCGCGGCTCAATTCCCCTGACATTTGTGCTGGTTGCAAGCATCTTCATAGGCACTGAAGTTCTCAAAGCCTTTCGTGCTGACAATATCTCACAGATGGCGCACATCGTGGGCGGATCATTCGGGGCCGGATTCGGCTTTATGTTCGGAAACCAGTTGCCAACAAAAACTGCACAGGGGAAACCCGACATTATCGGGAGATTATAATTCGTAGGGTGGAGTTTACCCAACCATTTCTATAATTTCAACATGTTGAACAGCAATTTTCCGAATACGGAGGAGTGCAAAGCTTGCTTTGCGAGAACCCCGGCTTCGGCGTGAGTTCAGTAGAACGACAGACAAAGCAAGCTTTGCACTCCGATGATTTATCATGTTTATCTTTGAATACCGGAACGGGAAGGGTGAGCCCGATTCTGGCAGAGGCAAAGGAACTGTGTTAAGCCATAAAAAGTGTGAACGGACAACATAAATCAGGAGACATATTGTCTTATGTTTCACTCTGTTACAATTCATATTTCTGATAGCCTGTATCAGCAACTGGAACGGGCTGCATCATTGTTTCATCAGCCGGCAGAAAGGATCATCCTTGACAGCCTGAACCACACGCTTCTTCCCTTATTGGAAGATATTCCCGAAGCATATCAGAGTGATGTTTTTCCGCTTCTGGCGATGAATGATGATGAACTGAGGCACGAATCGCAACAGACATTTCCGCCGAAACACTGGCAGGAGTACGAACAGTTGCTTGAACGGAAAAAGACCGCACCGTTAACCCGTGATGAAGAATTCACATTGGAAAGGTTACGACGTGAAGCTGATATTGTCATGTTTCGTCGGGGTTATGCGTCGGTTCTGCTCAAACGTCGGAAAGACCAAATCCTTTACCGTGAAAATACATTTTCATGACCGGGGTGATCGCCCTGATCATGAGCGTTTAATCAGATGGAAAAAGTTCGTAGTACCGCCTTCAGGCGGTCTGTCTGTGAAATTAACTGTCTTGTCTGATTTTAAAAAGCCGCCTAAAGGCGGTACTACGAACTTTCCATCAAAGGATTCCATTTCTGGCGAAGTTCATAAAAGTAGATTTGATTTGGATATTTGGCGCCTAAACGGTTTTGATTTCGTATGGTTACTCGGATGCTTTATGTTGTTTCACTATAAGAAGGAGATGAGGCATGGCGGATCGTATCCGCAAGAAAAGCTGTCAGAAGGGAAAGGAGACGATATGAAGAAGAAAATGATTTTATCTGAAGACAGACAGACAACTACAATACCAGTAAAAATACCTGCCGATGTATCAGATGACCTGGAACGTGTGGCCCGGGCAAAAGGTATGGCGGGTTGTCAGCCGCTTATCCGATTTTATGTGGGGCAGGGACTCCGAAAGGACCTGGCCGAACTTCGGAAAAAGAACGCCGCACAGGAGGCGAGGAAGGTCTTGGGAAAGCACAATGTTGATCCCCGGATCATTGATGAAGTCATGGCTGCTGTGAGCTAGCTGACTCTCCACACCGAAATGTGGCTGAATCTGCAAGCCGCCGTTGATCTGTGAAATACCTGCAATTCTCTGTTTTTTGAAGAAATCAGAAAAACAGAGCCTTATGCGGCCTGAGATAGAAAAGGTCCCGAATGTGCCAATGACTGCATTTAGGCCACATGGCTCTGCTCGGATTGACAAATCCGAGCCATGTCACCGCCGCCGGATTTGTCAATCGTTCGACTGGCTCACGCCGATGATGTATTGTGTTGGAGGAACCCTGATTGATTGATTAATCAATCAAGCTTCAGATTTTTAAATTCGTAAAATATAAAGGAGGAGTTATGCAAAAACGGAGAATTGAATATGATTCGCCTGTGGATGCACTCATAGCGATAACCAAACGTCTCACTGGCTATGAAACCAGATACAGCATGGTTTCAGAGGAATTTTTTGATAAATATCGGAAAGGGCTGACGGAAGACACTGGGGACTTTGTTGACTGGTCGAACGATTATCAGCATTATATGGCAATAAGGAACGATATAGAGAGGCAATTAAAAAATGCCGCATGATATAATCTCCCGGTATCTCAGCCATATCAGATCCGCTGTCATGGGATTAAAGGACGCTTATACCGAACGATATAAAGAGGAAATCCTGGAACATGACCGTGTAAACCTGCGAATTCGAATTCGTTTTCTGAGCGGGTATCTTCTTGAACTGAATGAAGCGATCATTCTTGAAGCAGAACAAATAAAACATCTTGACTATCGCTATCATTTTCAGGGAAGAGAAAACTATCTTGTTTTCCGATATGACAATACGCCGCATTTTCCGGATATCGACGGCTTTCCTCATCACAAACACCGGGCGTATTTATAAGTTAGGGGAGTGATTTTCAGTCCCGGAGGGACTTCTGAAAATAGCCCGGCAATTCATTGCCGGGTATCCATAAATTTTTCTCTGCTCACCTTTGCATCTTTCTCTGTGGTGCATTTGTGTGAGACATAAAATTCCGGAAAACTTCTGGACGGGTACTTAATGCATGATCCCATAAACAATGTCCGGGCAGAATTATTCTGTTTTACTGATGCAGAACGAATTTAATTTGCAATTCGTTCAGGCATGATTTGAAAAATCGTGCCGCTTTGAACGACCCGGACATTATTTATGGGATTGTGTACTCAGAAATTATTGAGGAGAGATTTCATGTTGATGAACAGTTTGAAGATAAAGGCAAAGGATGTTCTGTTCCTGTTTACAGCGGTTATGCTGGTTTCCGTTTCCCTGGCCGGAACGACTTATGCGGGAAACTCCCTCAGGATTGTCGGAGGCTCTGAGGCTGTCCCCGGGGCCTGGCCCTGGATGGCGGCCCTGGTTGACAGCCGCGAATCCTCTGCTTATAACGGCTTTCTGTGCGGTGCCTCCCTCGTTCATTCCCGGTGGGCAGTTACCGCGGCCCATTGTGTAAAGGAGCAGTTCCTGGGGATCGAATTGGAAGTGGCTCCCGAAGATGTTGACGTTGTGCTGGATATCCATGATCTGAAAAATGATACTGGGCAGCGGATCAGTGTGAAAAAAATTATCCTTCATCCTTCCCATAGCCTTGTGACAAGCGATTCAGACATCGCGCTTCTCGAACTGGAAGAGGATGTTTTGTATCAGCCGATCCCCCTGGTTGCAAAGGATACTGTACTCGAAGGAAAAGAAGCTTTAGTCATAGGCTGGGGAGTGACAGATGACTGCTGGTTTTGCGAAGCTTCGGAAACCCTTCAGCAGGCTTCGGTTCCCATTGTTTCCGATCAGGCATGCCGGGAATCATACAGTAATGAAGAGATTACCGATAACATGCTCTGCGCGGGCTACAGCGAGGGGGGTACAGACACCTGCTCCGGGGACAGCGGGGGGCCCCTTATCGTACAGGAGGGAGATACCTGGCGTCTGGCCGGAATCACCAGTTGGGGAGACGGATGCGGGGAACCGGGATATTACGGTGTTTACACACGGGTATCACAGTTCATTGACTTTATTTATGAATATGTTCCGAATCTGCGTATCAGCCTTCCTGAAAGTGCAGCGGAAGGAGACGGCCTCCTTACTGCCAGCGGAACAGTGGATGTGCCGGAGTCTCCCGACAGTGACCTTGCAGTGAACCTGAGTTCGGACAGCCCGTCGGAGATAACTATCCCCGCACAGGTCACGATTACCGCGGGCAGCACCTCGGCATCGTTTGATATCACCGTCCTGGATGACGATCTTTTAGACGGTACACAGACAGTTACTGTCACCGCATCTGATCTGAATGACAGGGTTGGGACAGGAATGATCAAAATAGATGACAACGAGACAGCGGTCCTGGATATCCGTGTACCTGAAAGCGCGGCCGAAGGCGACGGGCTTCTCCGTGATCAGGGTACTGTCACCGTCAGTTCTGCCCCGGATCGTGATATCTCTGTATTCCTGACATCGCATGACACAACCGAAGTCTCGGTCCCCGAAGCAGTGACGATCCCCGCGGGCGAGACCGCTGCCGCATTTGACATCACCATCATTTATGACGGAGAGAACGACGGGACTCAGACTGTTCTCATCACCGCTTCGGTTCCGGGATGGACCCCGGGGACGGGCATCATCGAAGTTGCCCACAATGAAATTGATTTTTTTACCGAACAGTTTGACGTGGCTACAGATCTGGCCTATCAGACACTGACCTTCACCCCTGACAGATCAGGAAATTTCTATACCGCATGCCGTGAAACAACAGGAGATTTCCCCACTGACCCGGCCGGCGGAACTCCTGTTGATCTCGGGGATGACGATAATGAACAGATCAGCCTTTCCGAGGGCGCGGAAATCTTTCTCTACGGAACAGGCTATTCCTCTTTTTATGCGGGCAGCAACGGCTATATCACGTTCAGTCAGGGAGATGACAGCGCATGGGAATCCCTGGCCGCCCATTTCGAACTGCCCCGGATTTCAGGGCTGTTTACCGATCTGTATCCGGCTTGGGAAACTGTGACATGGAAACAGGAGTATGACAGGGTAGCGGTGACGTATCAGGATATTCCGGAGTATTCGCTTTCTTCCGGCATCAGTGAAGACACAAGCAGCTTCCAGATCGAAATGTTTTTTGACGGCGTTATTCGCATCACTTATCTGGAGATTTCGGCAGATGACGGCATCGCAGGTCTGTCAGGAGGAGATGGCATACCCCAGGGCTTTTCAGAAAGCGATCTGAGCGGTTACGGTTCCTGCGGTCCTTCGCTGTCATTGGATATTCCCGAAAGTGCAGCAGAGGGAGACGGTCTTCTCACCGTGCAGGGAATCGTGAGTACAGATGAAGTTCCGGATACGGATCTTCGGGTAAGTCTCATATCGGGTGACACATCTGAAGTTACAGTGCCTGACGGGATAACCATCGAAGCGGGCCGAACCTCGGCGTTTTTTGATCTCAGGGTTTCGGATGACACTCTTTTGGACGGTACGCAGTCAGTTACCCTGACTGCCTCAGCTTCGGGATATTATGACGGAAAAGGGACCATCAGTATCACCGATAATGAAACTGCCGAACTCACTGTAAACGTGCCTCAGATCGCTGTCGAGGGCGATGGCGTTCTCACAGGACAGGGGACGGTCACTGTCAGCAGGCCAGCGGATAACGATATCACCATATCCCTGATGTCAGATGACACCACAGAAGTTACTGTCCCCGGAACAGTCACGATTCCTTCGGGCCAGATCACCGCGGCCTTTGATGTAACGATTATTTATGACGGCGAGGCGGATGATACGCAGACCGCGGTGATTACCGCATCTGTTCCGGGATGGACTTCCGGAGAGGACGTCATCGAGGTTATTCATAACCCGTTAAAGAGAGCGCTTTATTTTTCGGACACTACAGAAGCTTTTACTGATCCCGCAGAGGCTGCTTTGGAGAATAAAGGCTATCTGATTACGGCTGCGGACAATTACACTGATTTTGAAACCCTGGCAGGGGAAGGAGGATGGGACCTGATCATTCTGATGAACCAGGGGAATTCTGTAGGGAATATATCTGCTTTCCTGGGATACGTGGCCGACGGCGGGATAGCAATTATGACCGACTGGTCCGGTGACGAAGAACTGGGATCTGCTTTTGGTGTGCTTTATACGGGAAATGAGAACGGAGAATCTGTTCTGATTACGGAACCCGCCCTTGCCGAAGGGATCACGAATCCCCTGCCGCTTTTCAATCCCGGATACATGACATGGTCTCTGGGAATGGCCTCGGAGGAGACGATTATAGGAGAGTTTCCCGACGGTGACGCGGCGGTCGTCATCGCCAACGAGGGAAAAACCGCGGCAGTCGGCTTTCTCAACGACACATTTGAAGATGAGAACGAGGCGGTTCGTTTCTATGAGAACCTGATCGGAATCATCAGCGGCAAGATGCTGCGGCTGACTGTTCCTGAAAATGTCACGGAAGGCGACGGAGTGCTGGTCGGACAGGGCAAAGTGCGTATCTCGAAGATATCCGAAAGCGATATCAGCATCACCCTGACTTCAGAAGATATATCGGAAATCAGCGTGCCTTCCGAGGTCATCATTCCGGCGTACAGCGATTCCGCAGTCTTTGATATTACAATCTCGGATGACACGCTTTTGGACGGCACGCAGGAGATCAGCATCACCGCGTCCCTTACGGGATGGATTTCCGGGAAAGGCGTTATCATGATCAATGATAATGAAACGGCTGTGCTGTCTGTGAATCTGCCCGAAAGAGCCGAGGAGGGCGACGGAGTCCTTTCCGGTCAGGGGAGGGTTACTGTCAGCAGGAAAGCAGATAAGGATATCACGGTATGGCTGACCTCGGATGACACCACCGAAGTGATTGTTCCTGAAACAGTGATGATCCCCGCGGGTGAGACCACGGCGTTATTTGACATCACCATTCTCTATGACGGAGAAAACGACGGGACCCAGGGCGTTCCTGTTAATGCTTCGGTTCCGGGATGGACCCCGGGGACAGACACCATAAGGGTTGTCCACAATAACATTGATTTTTTCACCGAGCAGTTTGACGGAGATAATGATATGTCCTATCAGACACTGACCTTCACCCCTGACGGATCGGGAAATTTTTATACCGTCTGCCATGAAACAACTGAAGATTTTCCCACTGATCCGGCTGGCGGAACTCCCATTTATATGGGGGATGACGATAATGAACATATCAGCCTGTCCGGGGGCGCGGAAATTTTTTTCTACGGGACAGGCTATTCCTCGTTTTATGCGTGCAGCAACGGCTATATCACATTCGGGCAGGGAGATGACAGCGCATGGGAATCCCTGTCCGCTCATTTTGAACTGCCCCGGATTTCAGGGCTGTTTACCGATCTGTATCCGGCCCAAGGAACTGTGACATGGAAACAGGAGTATGACAGGGTAGCGGTGACGTATCAGGATATTCCGGAGTATTCGCTTTTTTCCGGCGTCAGCGAAGACACAAGCAGCTTCCAGATCGAGATGTTTTTCGACGGGGTCATTCGCATCACTTACCTTGAGACTTCCGCAAATTACTGTATCGCCGGCCTTTCGAGAGGAAACGATCTGCCCCGGGGCTTTGCCGAGAGCAATTTTGACGGTTATCCGCTGTGTTCGTCATTCAACAGTCTGTTTATAAATATCCCCGAAAGAATCTCCGAGGATGCGGGTATGCTTGCCGATCAGGGACAGGTAACCCTGGAAAGGCCGGCGGACTACCATCTGATTGTGGAACTTGAATCGGAGGACACATCTGAAATTATCATACCTGCCGCTGTTCTCATTCTTGAAGGAGAGAGTTCTGCAACATTTGATCTGAGCATTATTGATGATGCTGTATCTGACGGGGTGGAAACCGTAAATATCAGAGCATCGGCAGAGAATTGCACATCTTATTCGGAGAGCATCCAGGTGATGGATAAAGACGCGGTGACCATTGCCGGTGATACGGATTACAACGGAGCCTTAGAAATACGGGATGCCATACTCATTCTGAAGCTGCTGTCGGGAATGAAGGCAAGGCATGTTAATTATGAGTCGGATGTAAACGGGGACAGGAGAATCGGCATGGAGGAAGCGATATTTATCTTAAACAGCGCGGCAGGCAGGTGATTTGAAGCGGCTAAGTACTACATCAACTTGTAAATTCCTCCCCCCTTTTTTAAAGGGGGGGACGAACTTAAAAAGTGGTGTAGTACTCTGTTTCAGAAATAATGTCCGGGTTATAAATTCCGCGGAGTGCAAAGCTTGCTTTGCCTGCCGTTCGATGGCTTGACTGAACTCGCCGAAGTATGAGCGTTCGACTGAGCTCACGCCGAAGCCGGGGTTATCGCAAATCAGGCTTTGCACTCAGCGTTCGGAAAATTTTTTTGTACAACCCTGAATAAATATAAGAGAAATAAAATGTGTCCGGAACATTTACCGCAGGAGCCTGGAGGCATAAAACCTTTCAGCCAGCTCCTGTCCGAACATAACATCAGTTTAAACAGGGAAGAACCACGACCTTGCAGATTAACGTCGGTTACTTGTGCAACCACACTGAAATGTCAGCAGATCGAAAAGTTTCCGGTAAACCATTGCAGGCAGTGGATTCCGGGTTAAAATTAAAAAACATCCGTTTTTTAATTTTCCCCGGAATGATATTTTAATGTACTGTCATTCCGGGGAAAATCGGAAAACGGATGTTTTCACTGTTTGCAGAAGTTTTCGATCTACTGAATGTGGCTTAATCTGCAAGCCGCCGTTGATCTGTGGGATGCCTGCCATTCTCAGCTTTTTGAAGAAATCAGAAAAACAGAGCCTTATGGGACCTGAATGCGGAGTGCAAAGCTTGCTTTGCGAGAACCCCGGCTTCGTCGTGAGTTCAGGCAAAGCAAGCTTTGCACTCCGCTGATTTATGACCCTGGCATTATTCCTTAAACATTGAACAGTGCCCTAAGCCTGAATAAAAAAAATAAGAGAAATAAGGCATCCTTCATTGTCACTTTACAATTTAATGTATTATATTCCAATTTAGGTTTTTCCTGGCACGAAAATTGCCTTCTGAAAAATCGGAATTTTCCGGTCTGTTTTCTTAAAATTTCCGTTCGGAATTCGCATTTTCTGTGTTCAGACTGATCTCTGCA
>JAUCGG010000186.1 GCA_030378015.1 Desulfococcaceae bacterium HSG8 | reverse complement strand
GCAGATGGAATTTCCATCTGCTGAAAATAATCAATTAAGGAGGAAATTCTTATGATTCCCTGCCAGCGACACCTGTTTAATATTCCTGATGATGTGGCCTATTTTAACTGCGCGTTTACCGCGCCTCTGCTCAGGGACGCGGAGCAGGCCGGCTATTCATCTGTCCGGGAAAAAGTATCGCCGTGGACTATTACATCGAAAAATTTTTTTATGACCATAGAAACACTCCGGGATCTGTTTTCACAACTGGTCGGATGCACTGCCGATGATGTGGCGTTAATCCCTGCTGTGTCTTATGGAATCGCGCTGGCAGCAAAAAATCTGCCCGTCTCATCCGGTCAGACCATAATTGTGCTGGCAGACCAGTTCCCTTCCAATATTTATGCTTGGAGAAGGCTGGCTGACGAAAAAAATGCCTCAATTATAACTGTTCAGCGCCCGGAGGATAAAAACTGGACCCGTGCCGTGGTCCAGGCAGTTGACGATAACACGGCTGTGGTGGCTGTTCCGAACTGTCACTGGACTGACGGAACCTTGCTGGATCTGGTACAAATCGGAGAAAAATGCCGAACTCACGACGCGGCCCTTGTGGTGGACGGGATTCAGTCCTTGGGGGCCATGCCTTTTTCTGTTTCAGATGTCCGCCCCGATTTTCTGGTCACAGCGGCCCATAAATGGCTGTTGGGCCCTTACAGTATGGGTTACTGCTATGTGTCGCCCCGGTGGCAGAAGGGAACCCCTTTGGAAGAGAACTGGCTGAATCGGAACGAATCTGAAAATTTTGCCAGGCTGGTGGATTACCGGGATGAATATCAGCCGGGAGCCAGGCGGTTTGACGTAGGAGAAGCCAGTAATTTTATCCTTTCTCCTATTGCAGAAGCAGCACTCAGGCAAATACTTGACTGGGGCATCGGGAATATTGCCGACACACTCCGAGCCAAAACCGATGCGATAAGCGAGTGGGCGGTTCGGAAAGGATTTGATGTGTCACCTGCTTCTGCGCGAGTGCCGCACATGCTGGGACTGGCAATGCCCGGCGGATTTTCTCATGATTTGCCTGCCCGTATCGCCCAAGATAGGGTTTATGTCAGCGTAAGAGGAAATTCGATTCGCGTTGCTCCGCATCTTTATATTAATGAGACAGATATGGAACGGCTGTTCAACGCGCTGGAAAAAATTTGAACAGGTAATTTGGGCATCCTTCAAAACGATTTGAAAAATCGTTCTACATTAAATTTAAATTGTAAAGTGACAAATGAAGGATGCCGAAATTTGATTTTCGTTTCGCCCATTCACCAGTGCCGGCCGGAAGCGGAGTGCAAAGCTTGCTTTGCAATAATTCCTTACTGGCAAAGCAAGCTTTGACTCCGCGGAATTTATAACCCGAAATTGCGCGGATTTGCCAATCTGAGCCGCGTGCTCGTCGGAATGCTTAATCACGTTTCACTCATCACGTTTCACTTAGGAATCTGCAATGAATAAAGAAAAGCACATTTTAACAATGCTTGTTGAAAACGAACCCGGGGTAACTGCCAGAGTTTCCGGTCTGTTTGCCAGCCGCGGGTATAATATCGAAACCATCTGCGGCGCACCCACTGCTGATCCGGATATCTCACGCATCACGGTCACAACAAAGTCAAGATCAGAGCAACTCGAACAGATCCTTAAAAATCTCCGAAGGCTGATAAATGTGGTCAAAGTCAGGGACATGACAGGGGCGGAAGCTGTAAAGCGTGAAATGGCGCTGATCTGTGTGAAGGCTTTACCGGAGAACCGTCCGGAAATCATCAGGATAGTTGAAACCTTCAGGGGCAGGCTTGTGGATACAGGCAAAACCCACTATATCATAGAGGTGACCGGGGGTCAGGAAAAGATAGATGCTCTCCTCACGCTTCTGGAACCGATGGGCATAAAAAAGGTCGCCCGATCCGGAATTCTGGCCCTTTACCGTGAATCTGATTAATGATTAATAAGTACCTGGCCATAATTTTTCTGTACTTACTTAGTGCTCTGTTTCAGAAATAACGTCAGGGTCGTACAGAAAATTCCAGAATGCGGAGTGCAAAGCTTGCTCTGCGGGAATCCCCGGCAGGCGCAAAGCAAGCTTTGCACTCCGCTGAATTTATAACTGTGACATTAATTTTGAAACGGAGCACTTAGCTTTGCGCCTCTGCGCCTTTGCGAGAAAAAAATCCCGGAAAACTTTTGGCCGGGTACCATCCCCGAAAATGCAGGGTGTGGTTATACCCATCAGCCTGAAAGACCTCCGAGGTTTTGAAAACCTCGGAGGTCTCATGTTCAGCACTGCAAACACGAAAGGCTCTCATTATGGAATGGTACATCCTTCCGGCCGCGTTTATCCTTGATCTGATCTTGGGCGATCCTCAGTTTCCGCATCACCCCATACGATACATGGGAAAAGCCATAGAGATACTGGAGCCGTATTTCAGAAAACCGTCCGTAAGACTTTCAATTCTCGGAGCGGTTTTTTCCATATCTCTTATCCTGGGGGTTTGGTTGCTCACTTCAGCTATGATGATTATTACCCGGAGTATCCACCCGGTGCTGAAGGATGTTGTTGAAATCCTGCTGATTTATTTCTGCATTTCATCACGCTGTCTGGAAGATGCCGCAATAAGTGTCTGTGAGTCCTTGGAGCAAAACAACTTGGAGAAGGCAAAAGAAAAACTTTCCTTTATCGTGGGCCGGGAGACTGCCCCGCTCTCGGAAAAAGGAGTCATACGGGCTGCCGTTGAGACGGTTGCTGAGAACCTTGTTGACGGTCTTATCTCCCCCCTGTTCTTTGCTGCAATCGGAGGCGCGCCCCTTGCAATGGCTTACAAGATGGTAAACACGCTGGATTCCATGATCGGGTACAAAAATGAGCGTTACAAGGACTTCGGAAAAGCTGCCGCGCGAATTGACGATGCTGCAAATTTTATTCCTGCACGGGTTTCGATTCCTGTAATATCCTTGGCAGCACAAATTCTTTCCGCCAGAGGAACCTGTGCAATGAAAACAGCAATCCGGGAAGGTGCAAATCATGCCAGCCCCAATGCCGGGTATCCGGAAGCAGTATTTGCAGGAACCCTGGCTGTAAAACTCGGCGGCCCGAATTACTACCACGGCAGACTTGTCTCCAAGCCCTTCATTGGCACACGGTTCGGACAGGCAGATATCAGGCACATCAGAAAAGCATGTGACCTGATGCTCCTTTCCTCGTTTTTATGGGTTGTTCTATTATGCGTTGTGTGAAACATGGAACGTGAAACGTGAAACGTGAAACGTGAAACGTGAAACGTGATGCGTGATGCGTGAAACGTGAAACGTGAAACGTGAAACGTGATGAGTGAAGGAGTAGCAACGGAGTGCCAAAATGAAATTTTGGCCTTGTGTAAGCGAGCACAGCTAAACTTACGCATAAGTACCCGGCCAAAAGTTTTCCGGGACTTTTTTCTCGCAAAGGCGCAGTGGATTCCGGGTTGAAATTAAAAAACATCCGTTTTTTAATTTCCCCGGAATGACAGCTTTAAACTATTGTCATTCCGGGAAAAATCGGAAAACGGATGTTTTCCGATTTTAACCCGGAATCCACTGTCCGCATAAGTTTTCGATCTACTGATTGTGTAGTCAGAACCGCCGGATTTGTAAATCGTTCGATCTCACGCCAAAGCCCGCGGAGCAGAGAGACTTTCATGCTTAGATCATGACCGTAAGGTCATGGAAAAAACATATGGGAATTATAAAACAATTACTGAAAACAATACCGATAAGCATCATACTTCCGGTCGTAATGACGGTACTCCTGTTCGTGATGACGATTTTTCTCCTGATCCTTCCGCTTGTAGAATCAAAACTCATGGATGGAAAACGGGAAGTCATTCATGAACTGACCGAGGCGGCATGGAGTACTTTGAATACCTACGCTGAAAAAGAAAAAAAAGGAATGCTGACTCGTGAAGAGGCCCAGGCTCTTGCCAAGGAGCATGTGCGCGATATTCGTTACGGGCCCGAGTTAAAAGATTATTTCTGGATCAACGATATGCATCCTCATATAATCATGCATCCTTATCGCCCGGATCTGGAGGGAAATGACATTTCCGATTTCAAAGACCCGAGCGGAAAACGCTTGTTTGTTGAGTGTGTCAGAACAGTGAAAGCATCCGGAGCTGGTTATGTGGATTATGAATGGCAATGGAAAGATGATCCGGATCGCATTGTTCCGAAAATTTCCTTTGTGAAGGGCTTTGAACCCTGGGGCTGGATAATCGGAACCGGGATATATGTGGAAGATGTCCGTGCCGGAATCGCGTCCATCACCCGGCAGCTTACCCTGACGTGCCTGGGGATACTGGTGATTATTATGGCCCTGTCCTCATATATAATATGGCGCGGCGTGATGGTGACAAAAGCCAGGAAACAGGCTGAAGAAAAGGCCAGGCTGCGTCAGGAGCAGCTATTCCAGGCTGCCAGGCTGCCAAAATGGTCTCCTGGGAACCCTGGTTTCAGGTGTGGCGCATGAGATTAATAACCCCATCACATCGGTAATTTTAAATACCCCGATCCTTCAGAAAGTTTGGACATCTGTCCTGCCTGTTTTAGATGAGCACTG
The DNA here is from genome assembly GCA_030378015.1 of Desulfococcaceae bacterium HSG8. GTDB lineage: Bacteria > Desulfobacterota > Desulfobacteria > Desulfobacterales > 4be13 > JAUCGG01. The sequence continues at coordinate 6,986 of JAUCGG010000186.1, read as the reverse complement.
TCAGAAATATCCGGATTTTCGAGTCGGGGCAATGAATTACACGCGGATTCGTGAACGCATACCGCGCCTTCTTTCAGACATAGCTGACGGTGCCAGACGTGTCAAAGATATTGTCTATGATCTCAGAGATTTTGCGCGTGAGAGACCATCTGAAATGTCTGATATGGTGGATGTCAATAATGTGGTCAGAAAGTCGGCCGGGCTTGTGTCCAACCTGATCCGCAAATCCACGGATCATTTTTCTGTAAATTATGCACCGAATCTGCCTGTGTTCAGGGGGAATGCCCAGCGGATTGAGCAGGTTGTCATCAACCTGGTAATGAATGCGTGCCAGTCGCTCAGTGACAGCCAGCATCCTGTTTCTGTATTCACAGGATATGATACCGAATCTGCCAGCGTGTTTATCGAAGTCCGGGATGAAGGATGCGGAATTCCTCCGGAAGTATTTCAGCAGATTAAGGATCCCTTCTTTACAACCAGGCGGGATGACGGCGGTACTGGTCTGGGTCTTGCCATTTCGGACAGGATAATAGAGGATCATGGCGGAACATCGGAATTTATGTCTGCCCCGGGGGAAGGAACGACGGTCAGGATAGCTTTTCCGGTGGGCGATGAGTAAAGCGGAGTGCCAAACTTACAGTTTGGCAAATATGGCATACTCATACTTCGGCTATAATCGGGCCTTCTTATAAACGTCATGATCTGACGCTCACAATCAGAACATGAAAGTATCTCTGCTTCTGCTGACAGATTAATGTATGCGTAAGCTTCGCTACGCTCGCTTACGCAAGGCCAAAATTTCATTTTGGCACTCCGTTGCTACAGACTTTCATATATAAAAGGTGAGATAAATGAAATATACAGTGATACTTACGCGAAAAGATGACGGCATACACGCCACTGTACTCGGTATGCCGAAATGTCATGCAAAATCGGAAACTCGGAACCGCGTACCTGAACCTTATCCGGGACAATCTCATTGAAATGCACAGGAAAAATGAAATTGTCGAGATCAAGATTCCAGAGGAGCAGGCTGAGGCCGCGAACGGCGAAACAGACCGGCGATCTTACGGATACGGGGCATTCAAGGATGATCCGGGATGGGGAGAACTGTTTGACGAGATAGAACGCAACCGTGACGGAGTGCCAAACATACAGTTTTGTAAGTCAACAAATTGCTGACCATTGCAAAATTAATGCTTCGCCGAAATGAGCAAAGCAAGCTTTGCACTCCTCTGCTAACGAACAGGAGAAAACAAATCATGTTGAAACTGTTAATCATAGGAGGCGTTGCCGGCGGCGCGACTGCCGCGGCCAGGCGGTCACCGGGGCCGCGGAGTTTCTGAATAATAAAAACACCGGCGACAGTTCTGAGGGATCTGCTCTGACATCCGTTTTTTTCGTCATAAAACGGAACAAGCCCGTTTATAATCTCCTGCCAGGGGATAATTTTCCGCAGGATGACGAGTTCGTTCGCCTGATCGGCGATATTATTTTCCACCCGCTCCGGGGTGAAAGCTTCTTCATAAGTTTTTTGGGGACTGCTGAAAACAGCCCGGCAATTCATTGCCGGGATAAGCTGACAGAAGCCCCCGGGTTCCGTATTTCACCAAGTTCGGTCGTCCCTACGGGACTTGATAAATTATGTATATCCGACCCGGCAATGAATTGCCGGGCTATTTTCACAAGTCCCTGCGGGACGACTCCCCCAACTTGTAAATCCGCCCTCTAAAACCTGCCTCGCACCTCAATAACAAAGTGTCTCCCCGGAGCAGGGAGATCGTCAGGTAATGTACCGCTGTAAAAGACGTATTCTTTGTCCAGAAGATTATAAACAGATGCACGGATTTCAAGTCCGTCATATCCCTTCAGAAAGTTTCCAGCGATCAGGGTGGTGTTTACAACTTCGAAGTCCGGGGGATCTTCCCGGTCATCTCCCGCCATCCTTTCAAAACCTCTCTGGAAATGTACATTAGTATAAAAATTGAAATATTCGGATAATCGGATGTTTGCCATCACGGTTCCTTTATGTTCCGGCAAAAGGCCGAACTTCTCTCCTGTATCCGCATTTTCGGAATCCTGGTATGTGTAATTCATGGCAAGGTACGAGCCTTTTCCGAAATCGTACTTCATTTCAGCTTCGACCCCCTGAGAACGCATTTCATCCGTATTTTCAAAAATATATAATCCTTCGGGGGTCAGACGGGTATTAATGGAATCTTCCACCGTGCTGTGGAAACCTGTTATCCGACTGCTGAAACCTTTCATTTCAGTGCCGAGACTGATTTCATAAGTATTCACGGTTTCCGGCTCCAGATCGGGGTTACCCCAGACCGCGGGGTTATTCTGCGAGTAAAGTTCATAAAAACCCGGCGCGCGAAAGGCCCGTCCGTAAATCAGTTTCAGGTCAAAGCCGCTTATAAATTCCCAGGCCACGCCGAAACGCGGGTTAAAACTGCTGCCGAAATCGCTGTAGTCATCATAGCGGGCACCGAGGGTCAGACGGAAATTCTCCGTTATGTCCCAGAGATCCTGGATAAAGAAGGCTTTGAATTCCCTGCTGGCTGGCTTGTTAACATTCTGGATTTCTGATAAATCCTGTATCGAAGGAAGTGGGATAAGGACGTTCTGTACAGGCGTATATAAAAAATTTGCCCGATACTCTACGTCATATTGCTTCATCTTTTCGTATGTCATCCCGGAAACAAGTGTGTTTGCACTGCCCATTTTGTATGTGGCCTGGATCTCAATGCCCGTCCTGTTATTTTTATTCAAAAGCAGGCCTGTTAATCCTTCCGTCGCAATTGTGGGGCTGATTCCTATGGGGGGATCAGGTTGAATAACGCCTGCTCCTCTGGGCATTGCCCGGTAATAATTGCCAGCATAAACATCATGGTTTCTGTAAGCCTTTCCTGCAAGTATCAGGTTTTCGCCTATTTTTCCTTCATAGCCCAGATTCAGATAATAAGAATTCAGCTTGTCGAAGCCCTCTTTATTGAGGGAGCCAATAACCGTTGTTGAAGGTTTTCTCTCTCTGCCCACATATCTTCCATCGAACCTGATACCTTTATACTGTAATGCAAGGGAAACATCTTCCTTTTCTTCATCTGTTTCAGGGTATCCCGGCGCAAAAGACGCGTCGGTATCTATACCGAAATTCTGTTTGAAAGCCTGATCCGAAGCTGTCTGAGAGTCTCGCTCAATATATGGGGCGAAGCCGTCCGTATGATAATGGTTGAGATTGAATGCAATGCCTAGGTCATTCCACGTCTTACCAGCCATAAAATTATACTGATGGGTGTCGTAACTGCCGCTGCCCATCGAAACTTCACATCCGTCAATATCTTCTGCGCCTTTTGTAATGACATTAATTACGCCTGAAAACGCGTTTGCTCCGTAAAGCGCAGATCCCGGGCCCCTGATGACCTCGATCCTTTTTATATTCTCAACAGTCAGGGTATCATGCATCTGGATCGCACCCCCTGCATAGTTGTTGTTCAAAGGATGACTGTTGACCATGAACAGGACATCCTGCCCCAGATTTTTTGAAAGTCCCCTGATATCAATTTTGTAAATTCCTTCAGGATGATTATAGACACTCACCCCCGGAACCGCTCGCAACACATCCGCCAGGCTTCTTGCCCCCATCTGCCGAATTTGCTCATCAGTGATCACAGTAATAGAAGACGCTGACTTCCTGATATCCTCCTTTACCCTGGACGCGGTGACAACAAACACGACCTTGGCCTCTTCTTGGAGATATGCGAATTCCTCATCAATTTCAGCATCAGCTTTCCGCTGCTCTGACGACAGGTCTTGCTGAGAAAATACCGATCCCGCGCAGATTACAGTAAAAGCGAACAGAACGGACAGTTGCCTGATGATTGCCTTCATGGTCTTCATTGTAAGCCTCCTTTTGGTTTGTTTTATCTTTCTAATATTGCTAAGGATTGGTGAGAACCAGTAAATCGGAGTAGCCCGAAATGCTTGCTCGGGATTGTATCGTATTCTTTCAGGTTGCGCAATCTGAAAGAATACGATACCCACTGTCAGCAGATCGAAAACTTTTTGCAAACAGTGGATTCCGGGTTAAAATCGGAAAACATCCGTTTTCCGATTTTTATATGAAAGTCCCGATAAAAAATCCCCCGGCCCCTTTACGAAAGGGGAGTCGCGGCGGACTTTCATCATTCGTTGTGACCGTCAGGTCATGGAAGTTTCCCGGAATGACGGATGCGGATATCGGATAATACACTGTCATTCCGGGGAAAATTAAAAAACGGATGTTTTTTAATTTTAACCCGGAATCCACTGTTTGCAAAAGTTTTCGATCTACTGACTGTTGCAAAAAGTTTTCGATCTACTGACTGTTGCAAAAAGTTTTCGATCTACTGATAATTGCCGTTTGACTGATTCTTTTCAGGCAGGTTGGAAAAACCCCCCGCGAGCAGCAGGCGGGTATTTTATTTGTTGGGAAATCCACAGATGACTTTCATGTTCATACAAACGGCCATGATCTGCTGCCACAACAACGAAACGTGAAAGTCAGAAATATTTACTATCAGTGGATGGAAATTCTCCCCTTGAGGGCATGGGTACATCCCTGCCCCTTCAAAGGGGGGAATTTCCATCTGCTGACTATCGGCTTTTCAGAAGGGTGCATTCCGGTGTAATTAAAAGTGTTAGGTACTCAGCCCTTGTTCCCAAACTCCGTTTGGGAACACACCTGAAGGCAAACTCTGTTTGCAGATATCTGATATTTAATGCAAAACAGGAGTTTTGCGGGCAATCGCGTTCCCAAACGAAGTTTGGGAACGAGGATCAACGGCGAGCTTCACCTAACACTTTTAATTGCACCCGGGATCCTTTAAAAAAGGGGGGGGAGGAATTTACAAGTTGCTGTAGTAGAACGATTTTTCAAATCGTTCAGAATTTTAAAAGTTTTCGATCTGCTGTTACTTAATAATGCTGTTGACCAGACCCAGTGCGTCTTTATTATATTCCACTCCGTAAGCTTCGACCTTCTTCAGGTTCAGCGTAATATAAGAGCCGGCCGGGAACTGCACTTTATCGCCCATTTCGTCGCCGGAAAGCACGCCCATAGCAATACTGGCAGCCTGTCTGCCGATGGTCGGATTATCCACAGAAACGACCAGTGATGCTCCGTATTTTGCAAAGGCCTCATGATAGGAAAAGACGGGAATTTTAAGCTCATCACAAGCATCTAACATTTTATACAGGTACTTCTTTTCAGGCATGACCATCGGGTCAGAGGTTACCCAGACTGCATCCACCGCGGGGAGCAGTTTTTTCAAAGCTCTCATGGTCTGTCCTTTATCGGAAACTGTTTCACCGATAATTTCAATGCCCACTTCTCCTGCCTGCTCCCTGGTCTTTTCAAACCACTGCAGGGTGTAATACTGGCTGTACAACACGCCGATCTTTTTAATATTCGGAAAGATAGAACGAAACATAAACAGGGGCATCCTGGCATGAAGCTCGTTTGATACCCCGTAAGTTCTCTGAGACAGAGAAGGGAGACGCAGCCAGTTTATAATGGAAGAAAAGACAATATTTTTATCGTCAAAATGCTTGTTTGCAAAAGAGTATGCCTTTCCACCGATACAATAGATAAAATTTGCATTATATGCTGTCAGGCCATCCACATCAATATGACTGACGCTTTTGCCCAGGTTAACTTCCCGCAGCTCATAAGGTATGGTTTTTTTAAATTCTTCCTGGGCCACCCTGTATTTCTCCACTGCTGTGTTGGAATTGATTAACAGGATTTTAGGCTTATCAAATTGCTTCCGAATCGTTTCTGCTGCGGTATTCAGCAGGGTTTTCGGTTTGCCGCATGAGAACAGTGTGCCGAAAGCGAGAAGGAAGAAAGATAAAAGGCATATATACCTGAATACATTTTTTATTGTTTTATCGCTCTGAATCGTTTTCACTTAGCCCTCCAGTTTCGATTTATCCGACGGATCCACCGGTTCCCAGCCGTCCAGACCAAGCATCTTTATGGCGTTCATCCCATTGGAATCGCCCGGCATACTTTTTATAATTTCTATTACTTTTTCAGCATTTTTGACAAATTCATCGGGTACGGCCAATACCGGTAAGAAAGACGCCTTGCCTTCTGCCAGGATTTTTATTTTTTTATGAAGGGATGGGTCCCTTTTTTCCAAGTCTTTGAGAGCAGATTCTGTGATCAGCGCGGCTTTTGACATTTCAAATCCCACAGACATCAGGGCATCAATATCCTTGGGAACTGTCAATATCCTGGCTGAATTCGCAGCAGTCTCATCTCCCAGGATCTCTTTGAGTACGCTCCTAGAGTGTTGAACATCACTGGCAGACGCTATCGTACCCTTTGCCACGGATTTCAGATCAGCAGACTTGGTCACCAACACTCTCTTCTGGTGTTTCTTACCGTTTTTTATTCCTACCAGGAAAGGGTTTAGTGCGTATGATTTGTAAATATTACGGTAATGCCAACTGGACAGAAACAAAAGGCATTTATCTTTTTCTTTGATATACTGCTCAAATGTCTCTCTGTCACTGAAAGGCTGGAATTCATAATTACCTGATTTTAAAAGGTAGGTATCGAATTCCGTTTTCAGTGGTTTGAAGTTATTGATATTTGCTTCAGCACTGTAAAAAAGGATCATGACCTTTTCCGGCCCTGCAGATGCGGCAGCCGTCAGCCAGAAAAGACCGGCGTAGCAGATAAGGAGCATAGGCAAAAGCGCCCTGTGCTTCAATGATTTTGCAGCCATATCACCTGCTGTTTTATAGAAAATTTCTGTCATAGGTTCACCATTCGTCAAAAATATAAGAGAAATCTATGTCCGCTATCAACGGCGTTTCATTACAAATTTCGGTCAGAAAAGAGAACTGCGCAGAAACCTGTCTGATGAAATCAGTATAAGTGATTCAGAACACTTTGGCAAGCAAAATATGGGACCAGGTCAGAATCTGATCTC
>JAUCGG010000185.1 GCA_030378015.1 Desulfococcaceae bacterium HSG8 | reverse complement strand
CTTCCGAAAGTGGTGGCTGACATCGCCTCTGCAAAGGAGATCATCGCCTTGCTGGCTGACAAAGCGTTAAGCAAAGCCGAATACTATCAAAGCAGATGTCAGGAAATGGAACAGAAACACAGGACATCGGAGAATTGATAATAACTCACCATTCGCTTAATATTTTCTATAAAGATTAATTTTTATATTTAATAATATCAAATATTTATATATTTAACCAGTATCTTCAAATAGTTATACCAACAAGCTGAAATATATATATATTGCAATTTTACTAGCGAATGTTCTATCTAGTGATTCATTCTTTCACTACTAGTAAAATTGGGTATTTAATAGTAGTAAAACGGACTAGTAATTATTCCGAAGCGGGGGCCACCGATTCCGGCAAATAATAATTACCTTAAATATCAAGATGTTGATATAACTTACTGATATTAAAGCATAAAGCGATAACAATTTAATATTATTCAATATAAAAATTAACGAAAGTCCGTTTTTATTAAGCGAATGGTGAGTGATATTCATTAGGAAGTTTTAATTCATCCCTTACACTTACAAGGAGATTATATAATGAAAAGATCACTATTAACCGCCTTTTTTGTTTTGTTTATGGTTGTAATTGGTTACGCCGGAGATGACAGAGGACGTTTATATTATGATCTTGGGGTCTATGCCTATGAAAAAGGAGAGTACAGTGAAGCTGAACAATATGTTATGAAAGCCCTGACATTCGCCCCTTATCATCCCTTATACAATCATCTTATGGGAAAAATCTTTTTGAAAACGGGACATTATCAGGAAAGCAAAAAATATCTGAGCAGGACACGGGAAATGAGGCACAGGAAAGCCGGGATAAACATGACCCAACTGCAATATGACCAAGCTTATCTGAATTACAAAACATCCGACTATTCCGGGGCAATCCGTTATTTCAGGGAAGTTATCAGAAGGGAACCCTCCGATCTGCTGGCAGGCTATTATATCGGGATAAGCCTTTTCAGGCAGGGACGTTACCGCGATGCCATAAACTATTTTGAAAAAACAGCGGAACATCCTGATATCCGAATGAACAGTGAATGTTACCCGGGGATTTCTGACGTCCGGATGAACAGTGAATGTTTTGCCGGAATATGTTATCTGAAAACAGGCCGAAACACAGAAGCTTTTGAAAAGTTTACTTATGTGAAAGATAATTCTTCGGACTCACTCAGAAGAATCGCCATAAAATGGCTTCATTTCCTTGGAAAACAGGAAAATGTTAAAAAAAACGTCAAACCTTACCATTTTTATTTGAAAACCGGGTATCGCTACGATGATAATGTTCAACTCAGGCCCCTAGATGAAGATGCTCCTACAAATCAGGCTGATTATTTAACGGAGGGAGCTTTTTCAGGTAAATACAGCTTGGTGAATACCGGAACATTTCATCTCGGGGCCGGGTACAGTCACTATCAGAAATACCACAATGAACTGAAGGAATATGATCTGACAGGGAGCATATTCACGCTTTCCGCGAAATACCGCTTACATCCCCTGACATTCGGATTCAGCTATCTCCCATCCTATTACTGGATCAATTCAGAAAGCTATCTGATGTGTCACCAGTTCAGGCCGGAGATTTCATGGACCCTGGATGACAGGATTTCAAGCCGGTTATCATTCAGTTTTTATGAGGATAACCATTTCCAGGATTACGAAAAAGATGGTCATACAAATGATTTTTTTCTTGATGTGTATTACAATCTTTTTGATAATAACCCGGATAAAAAAGGATATCTGTTCGGCGGAATCGGTTACGAAGACAAATCTTCATCCCAGGCCTACGGCCAGTACAAAGCACAGGCAGGCATATCGCTTGAGTTCCCCGGATATCTGAATCTCGGCCTGAGGGGAAAATATTATCGCAAAAAATATGACGATGCTGAATACGGTGTTGAACGTGATGATACCAGATATACGGGTATTATATCGTTTTCACGCAAATTTTTGTATGACTGGCTTGGCATTGCTGCAGAGTTTAATTATATGAAAAATGACTCCAACATCAGTGACTATGAGTATGAAAGAAAAATTACTTCTCTGTCTGTAACAGCGAATTATTAATAATTCCATACCATATGGAAGCATTCATGAATTCTTGAAACAATTAATCCGTCGTAACAGAAGGTTACCACGAATCACACGAAAAAGAATATTATCAGTGTCATTCGCAATTTCAGAAAACTGTGCATATGAATCACACGAAAAACGAAAAAAAGAATATTATCAGTGTTATTCGTGTCATTCATGGTTTCAAGAAATTGTGAATGCTCCCATACCATCTTAACAATATTATAAAAAGAGAAATCAGACATGAAATCCGTTTATATATGGTGTGCCATACTGACTTTTATACTTATCGAAAGCGGGTTCTGTAATCTGCACGTATATGCGGAAACCATGCAGCCGGTAGGATATATTCATGAGATCAGTGGAACAATAGCGATTGAGAATAAAAATATACCAAGCCGCAGATATGAAATATCCGCGAAGAACGCGCCTTTCCAGCTCTACAGGGGGGATACCGTGGATACGATGGATGGGAAAGCCGGATGCACCCTCAACGACAAAACCGGTTTAACCCTGTCACCCGGAACAAAACTGGTGATAGACAGGCATATTTTTGATTCAGAACAGAAGATTCGCTCCTCATTTATTGATATGATTTCAGGAACAGCCCGGTTCGTGGTAGAAAAACTGATGGGCTGGAACTCCGAATTTAAAGTAAGAACCGAATTGGTCATCGCTGGGGCAGAGGGGTCTGATTTTGTTTTAAACCATGTCAGATACGCCTGTACCATGGTCTTAGCGTTTGAAGATACTCATTTAAATGTTCAGCCTATATATGAAGAAAAATCAGTTTCGCTCAACCCCCTGCAATATATAGAAGTTTGTAAAGGCCAGGAATCTGTAAAAAAGAATGTGCCCCAGGAAGAAATGGAACAACTTAAGACCTTATTGCCTTTATTTCCTGCTTATGCAAGTCGATCCGGTCTGGATAAAATGGAGAACTACAGAATATTTGTGCCCGGGGATGAACTTGCAGAACCTCCGAATCCTGATACGCAAGATGAGGAAAGTAATTTCGCGGCCGGAGATGAACTTGCAGAGCCTGATTCCATTCGGGATGAAGTTATAAACAGGGAAGATAATGATGATACAATGCCGAAACCACCGGCAAAGCCAAAACCTTAATGTTTTATTTCAGAATGATACATATCCTTCGGAGTGCAAAGCTTGCTTTGCCTGTCCGGAATTATCGCAAAGCAGACTTTGCGCTCCGAGGTCGGAAAATTTTTTTATAACCGGCCATTAATTTGGAACAGCGATTTACGATGTGTAAGGGATTTCCCAATAAATAAAATACTCGCGTGCTCGCGGGGGGATTGGCCGGAACCAAAACCAGAAACAAATACCCGCGTACTCGCGGGGGATTGACAAATCCCCCGCCGCGGGGTTCGGATTTGTCAATCCGAACCGAGCAAGAGATGGGTATATTATTTATTCGGAGTTCCCTAAGGGAGATAATAATGAAAAAAAATACGGCCATAATTATATCTGCTATCTGTCTGCTATCTGTCGGAAGCATATTCCAGAACGCCCTGGCTGCTCCCGAACTGGTAGATCTGCCCAATAAAATTGTAATCATCGAGGATCAGATTACCTCTAACAACTTCTACATAGTCGGGGATGGTAACTATGAAATTGAAATCATAACAAAGCCTCGTGATCATAATATTACTTTTACAGATTTGGAAGAGAGAGCTGACTCGGTGGGAGACAGGTGGACAATTGAAATCAAACCCGACCAGGATGTGTATGGCGTAACATATATCACAATAAGGGTTACAGATGCGAATGGCGTGTCAACTGATCGTGATATTCAATTTGAAGTATCACCGGTCAATGATCCTCCGGAAGCTGAGGATGGTGACTTTACGACCGATGAAGATGAAGCGGAACAAGGAAATTTTGTCGCTGCTGACGCTGATGGCGATACCCTCACTTACACCGTTGCTTCCGCCCCTGGTAATGGCACTGTGGAAATTACCGACAAAGCAAACGGAACCTTTTTATACACTCCTGATGATAATTTTAACGGAAGCGACGTCTTTACCTTCAATGTCAGTGACGAGGAGTATTCTGACAGTGCCCGGATTACCATAAACGTCAATCCGGTCAATGATCCGCCGGAAGCAGGGGACGCTGCTTTGACTACCAATGAAGATGAATCGGGAGAAGGGAGATTTGTCGCTGCTGACGCGGACGGAGATTCCCTCACTTACACGGTCTCTTCGGGCCCTGATAATGGCACTGTGGAAATTACCGACGAAACAGACGGAGTTTTTTTATACACTCCTCATCCTTATTTTAGCGGAAGCGACGCGTTTACCTTCAGTGTCAGCGATGGCCAGTACTCTGCCTCTGCAAATATTACAATAAACGTCAACCGAGTCAACAATCCGCCTGAAATATTAGTTCCTCCCGGGGTAGCTATGCTGAACGAAGATTCCTCTCATGAAAAGAATCTCGGCGCCAGGGACCCGGACGGAGATCCCCTTACCTACACGATTGATTCCTATCCCGCCAACGGTTCTGTGACTATAAACAGCGAAGGAAGCGGTTCTTTTTTATACACCCCTGACCCCGATTTTAATGGTAAAGATTTCCTGGGCATCAGTGTCGGTGATGGCGAACTTTCCGACACAGCCTACTTTACAATGAACGTCATTCCGGTCAATGATCCGCCGAATTTCAGCATCAAAGCTGATGAACTGGCGATAAGCAGGAACCCTGAAAAAATAATATTTACAGATTGGGCTGCGAATATCACTGCCGGCCCCGAGAACGAGTCTGACCAAACATTTTTAAGATTTGATGTTACCACAGATAACGACGGTTTTTTTGCTGTGCTGCCTGAAATGAGTTCAGACGGAACCCTTGCTTTTACACCTGCATCTGATATCGGAACATCAGATAAAGCCTTAGTAACTATAACATTGACAGATAACGGCGGAACCGGGAATGGCGGCAATGATACCAGCGTCCCTCGGCAATTTACAATCATTGTTAAAGAAGACACAGATATAAACAAACCGCCAGATCGTCCCTACCCTGTATTCCCTTCTGCTGAGGAGGTCATTCCTGCTGAAAATCCGGTGGTATTCAAGGCAAGTACGTTTTCAGATCCCGAGAATGATCATCATGTAATGACTCGATGGAGGGTAAGACAGATGAAGCTGGCAGAGGGCGAGGATCCCCAATGCTCCTATAATCCCGGGTATTCCGATTTTTTTCTTGAACACGAAATAAGTGAAGGAATTCTTATTGAACACGAATTTTCCGGATTTGAAGCCGGATTAAGATATGCCTGGCAGGTAGGATATACGGATTCAGGAAGCCAAAGGACTTCCTGGTCTGAAGAATACACCTTCAAGGTAAGCGAATCCGGTGAGTCCCGGGAGGACAGCAGTGTGAATATTGATTCCGGAACTGAAGCGGCCGAGTTTGAAATGGTCTCATTTACCCTGTGGCCCGATGCCCCTTCATCCGAAAGCGTGTTCGGTCATGTGATAGATGGAAATAATTATACTGAAAATTTTACCATAGCAACATATTCTCCAGATAACAGCGACGGAGACTATGCAGAGTATGGGGCTTACAATTTCAAAGTCGAGCCTGGAAGAGCTTACTGGTTTCTTGCCAGGAACGGACTTGATATCAGGGTCAGGGGAATCCCGGTGAGCGTAAAGCACGATATTGACTTGAGACTGGGGTATGATCCGAGTAACGGAGATGGCTGGAACATGATTGCATGCCCCAACGGTGCCGGCTACGAATGGGGTGATGTGGAAGTCGTCGTATATGACGATGATTGCATAGAAACAGATGTCAAGCGTGTCTCTGATCTGGGATATCCCAATAATTACATCCACAAACAGCGATTATGGCGTTGGGAACTCGGAACTTATGTTTATTATGGCCCGGAAGGATCACCAAAAGATGACCCGCATTATAAATATGATCCGGATACCCGGTTTATGGAAGCGCATAAAGGTTACTGGGTGAAAGTAAAACAGGACAATGTTTTCCTGAGATTTCCCGTAAAAGGGTACAGGAACCCCGGGATAAAGAGAGCATCTCTCACAGGCCGGAGAAACGACCTAATGGAGCCACCTGGTCAACTACTTGAAGATTCAGATGATTCCCCCCCGGGGCCGATCAGAAGTTTCACTGAACGGGCAAGCGGAGATAATTCTTCAGCAGAAAGCGGATCAGGCGGATGTTTTATTTCCGCGGTGACTTGCAACTCTTCCCCTCGTTCCCAAATCCCGGTTTGGGAAACTGCCTGGTCGCAAAACTCCGGATTCGGCATTTCCTGGTAATGAGAATGGGAGCATTCACAATTTTTTGAAACCACGAATGACACGGATAAGACGCGTCATTCGTAGTAAACTTCTGTTACGACGGATTAGTTGTTTCAGGAATCTCACCTTTGTAACGATAATTAATTGAAGTTATATTATAATTTCTGATTTTATATAACCAACAAAATCCGTCAGAATCAGACAATTTCTTTTATAAAAACAGCGTGAGAAATAACCCGGTTCTCAAAAAAAGCATTTTTATTATTATGCTCATAGCGATCCTCTGTTCTGCTTTTCTTTTCAAGGACGTCTTCAATATCTTTGACTCGGCAATCGAAAGCTATACGCTCAGGCTCGGAGATTGGAGAAGAACCAAAAAGCTCAGGAAAGAAATCGCCCTGATCGCCATTGAAGACGAAAATTTTGATTCCTCATGGCGGGAAAAACACGCAAAACTCGTAAGAAAGCTTTCCGAGGCCGGGGCCAGGGTCATTGTATTTGATATGTTTTTTGAAAAAGAGAAAGAGGAATATGACGAAAAATTCATTAATGCAATAAAGCAGGCAAAGAAGCGGGGAACTGCTGTAGTCACAGGTATCCGCAGATTTGACGAAGATGATAATCCGGAGATTCTCGAGGTATATAGGAACGCAGTCAGCGGGTACGGAATTCTCTGTATAAGCCTGACACCGGGGGACAGGATACAGGCGCCGATGGCTGTCCTGAAAGGAAACAATTCACTAGGTTTCTATTCCCTGAGCCTCATAGCATCTGCATCTTATGAAGGCGGAGAGATTCTTCATGTGGACACCGAACTAGTCATCATAAAAACAGGAGACGGCAGGACAAAAAAATATAAATTCCCTTATCTGAGAAAAATCGAACAAGTTCATCCGAAATGCGAAGCTGTCTTTCCAGGCGATAATATCGTTGAAATCATGATTAATCAGGTGTCCCTTGCCGAACTCAGAGATCCGAACCGGCGGGTCGTCTATAAGGAAGTCATCAATTCATTACAATCTGCTGAACTCGTAAAATATTTCAACAGCAAGATTGTTTTGATCGGCATTCAGAACGGGATTGATTTTCACGCAGAGAGATGGCATGGCATGGAGTTACATGCCTGCGCCATCAATACAATTTTGAACAATATATATATAAGGCCGACGCCTAAATGGTTCGATATTTTCCTTATTTTTTGTGTCGGCATCCTGGGCATCATTTACGCCAGAATCAGGAAATCCTCGGAATTTCGCTTTGGAAAACTGATCATGGGAGTACTGGTTTCAATACTATGTTTTTTCCTTTTCCAGGTACTTTTGTACAGGTTTCTGAACATCCTCACGAATGTGGCTGTTTACGCTGTCACAGCTTTCTTTCTGAGTTATTTTGCGGGTGGAACCATAGAAAATGATGAGGAAATAAAAGTGGATGGATAGTAAAGACATTTTTCCCGGACAAAATCTGAAGACAGAACTCAGACTGGCAAGCTTGCAACTGGCGGATATTTTCCCTTCTTACGAAAACGGGCTGAAGCAGATATTGCGTCGTGTCCTCAGAATGAAATAGCCGGGATCTGAGAATTCTGACGAAATGCAATGATTGTCATTCACGCGAAAGATATCAGATTTGTTGGATTAAAATGCAAATACAGACAAAAGTAAAAGATGCTTTTCTGACAGTAACCCTCTACCTGTTAATAGTCCTTTCCTGGCTGTATGGCTGGTCGAACCTGGGAATGACGTGGGAATTTCTATATGCCCCGCTGATGTTTGCAGTAATGCGGGGATGCACTCTGTTTGATCAGGATGCAGAACCACCGTCAATACTGATGATATTCGGCACTATATCCGACAGACTATTACCCGACAGGTGTCCGCCAGTCTTATCACTGTTTACAGCATTGGCTGCTTTGTCAATTGTAGTGATGTGTAACGGATGCGTTCTCATCGCGTTTATATTTGCCCTGCTCTTTGTAAACTCAATACCATATTATTTTAAAGACATTTTGGCAAAAACAGAACCCGCGGAGAAATATATCAACACTGCATACTTTAAAATTCTCAACCTGCCAAATTTATACATTGAAATTTCTGCCTTCCTGATCTTCCCCCCGTTTATCTCTTTTTCATTTTTGTATCTGCTCCGGAAAATCGGAGATTTTATCGAATTTGTTCCTTTTTATGCCTTGATCAGTGTGGTTACTATTTTGCTGTCTGCCTCGCTCATGCCGCTGTATAACCGCCTGCTTCTCCGTTTTCACTATGCTTCTCAGAACGAAAGGAAAAGGCAGCGATATATCTTTGACTGTCAGCGGCTTTTTTGCAAAGAACATTTTCTGAAACCCCTCAGAGTAGAAAATGCACTGTTTTACTATGGTTTCTGCTGCCGCATAAATGGCTGCCCCGGTAAGTTTATAGCGGGAGTGGGAGAGGTGACCGGGGTGATCGGATGCGGCTTCGACGGCTACAGAACAGAGCAGGACAGAATTTACGTCAGCCTGTGGTCTGAATCCGATAAGAAGGCTGTGAATGCGGATATTGATATCCTGGAAATAAGAGAAGCCCGCGAAACAGATTACGATTATGCCATCAATGCGGTGCTGGTCACTCTGAAAAACGACGCATCCAGGCCCCGGGAATATGTCAGGCGAATCCCTGTGGTTATACGCGGGAATCCACCGATCCCCGAAGGTGCGATGAGAATTCTTGAGCATGAATTCGGAGAAATAAGGAAAGGATGAAGACCTGCGAGGTTTTGAAAACCTCGCAGGTCTGATTTCCGTATATTCTCAAACCCCGGGAAAAGGAAGCAATTATCATGCTGATAGAAACAAAGATAAAAGACAGCCTGCTCCTTGGAGTCTTATACCTGATGACAGCCCTGGCCTGTTTGTACGGATGGCTTTATCTTGACATGAAATGGGAATTCCTTTCCGCGCCGCTTATATTTGCCCTGATATGGGGTATTGTATTTGTCAAAGAAGTCATATATGTACTGATCATATCCCTGTTAGCAATAATCGCAGTCTCACTGATTGTGCCGATATTCATATCCGCATTAATCGAATGGGGATTTCATGAAAGCACATCCGGCGCAATTTTTATTTGCAGCATTCAGATAGGATTTTTTTTCCTGCTCTCTGTTATTTTGAAAATCGTTATGGCCATAAAGGAGCGAATGGCTTATTTAAAGCATTTTGAAAAAAAGATATATCCGGAACTGATCCGTTCTCCGAATCCGCATATCAGACTTTCCCTTTTTATGCTTATTCCCCCGTTCACTTCCTTTTTTTCCCTGTATCTGGCCAGGAGTACCGGCTATCTTTCTTCATGGTTTCCCTGTGTATTGACGGGCATTGTTATTATTTTTCTGTCTCTTATATTCATGAGCGCTTATCAACGCTTCCTTCTTCATTTTCATTATGCGTCCCAGTATGAAAAGAAAATATGGCCTTATGTGTTTTTTCATCCGAGAATTTTCTGTAAAAAGCACCTTATGAGACCCCGCAAATTGAGAAAGGCATTGTTTTACTACGATGTCCGCTGTCGTGCGAAGGATGAATCCCATGAATTTATAAGGGGAATAAGAGAAATCGTTGGTCTGATCGGGAGCAATGCGGATGAATTTGAAAGAGACCGGGACAGGCTATATATAAACCTGTGGTCTGAGTCTCACAAGAAAGCGATAAACGCTGACATAGATGTGCTGGAGATACGGGATACCGAGGGCATCAGTTATGATTATGCCATAAATGCGGTGCTGGTAACATTGAAAAATGATGCGTCCAGACCGGGGGAATATGTCAGGCAGATCCCCGTGATCATACGCGGGAATCCCCTGATACCCGAAGGCGCGATGAGGATCCTTGGGCATGAATTCGGGAAGATAAGGAAAAAGGTGAAGACCTCCCAGGTCTGATTTCCTGAAATTCATAGCATAATTTAATTCTAAGCACATAAAATGATTATTTTTTGTCAGGAATTAAGTATTGTGTCCCCACATCCGGGCCATACTGCTCCCCCGCATACCGGTATCTCCGTGGTGCCCGTATGCCGCAGTTCCGTACCGAACGCGTCGCAATCGTAAGTGTCCGTGCCCGTCGTAATGGTAGTAACGGATTTCGCCGTTTCTGTTCTGCGAGATCAGGTCGTCGCCGTAAACATAGCTCACGGTCAGGTTTCCCGCGTCGGTGATCTGCGTTTTTCTGTTGACAGATATTATCATAACTGTTATTATTGTATTGTAATAACTGGCTGTCCCGGCAGAGACATACAAATCCTTTTTTGTTCTTCCGTTTATCCGGGAATGTCGAAGATTACCGGTTATATCTGATAGTTTATGCTGGCTATAGCTGGCTATACCCTTTAAGACGATCTTTATCCGGAAGGAGTGCAAAGCGGTTTTTTTGCCTCATGCGATATGCAAAAAAACCGCTCGCTGCATTCGCTTAATTTTTGCACTCCTTTTTCTGACAATCTTTTTCTTATTCGGAAAACACTGGGATTTTCACCTTATTCACAAGTTCTTCATACGCATTTCTCTGAAAAGGGAAACAGATCAATTCTCTTGCTCGCCAATTTTTTTATGCTGAAGATGGCATCATTCAGCAGTTCAAAATCAGTCCCTTCCTTAAACCCCCTGATCAAGGAGGTATTGGTGATCTATAGCTCCTCTATGAACGCTTATTTTGTAACGTCTGCTATCTTTCAATGTACTCACGGGAGCATTCCCCAAAAGCAGGTTGCATATCACATATGATAAAATTCAATATGTTACTCGTTACCAGGCTCCGCCTGGGAATGCATCCGGCAAAGCTCTGCCTTGCGAGACATCTGTTTTAATCATTTGGTTTTACAATGAAATATGACCCAAAACCTCTCCGGATGCATTCCCGGGCAGAAGCCCGGAAACGAGAATTTCCTACTTTTTAGGAATGCGCCCTTTTAGAAATGCCGGAAGGAATACAAAAATGGGTGTGTCCCACCTTTTGCACAAAATGGTTGATCAGAACGAACACTCAGGGCGGAATTTCGGATCATTACCCTGAAAATACTGATAAAATTTCTTTATATTCGAAAGCGGCTGAATCCGTACACCCGGCGGATAACCGGCTCTGTGCAAAAGGTGGGACACTGTTTATTTTATTGAAAATGTTAATAATTTTCGTGTTTCCGCATGGTATGATCCAAAACCTGTGTGCAAAAGGTGGGACAC
>JAUCGG010000184.1 GCA_030378015.1 Desulfococcaceae bacterium HSG8 | reverse complement strand
AAACGTGTTATGTTTAAAATAAATTCTCATAGTTCCATAACTGAATATGAATAACATAATACCCATCACCCATCACCCATCACCCATCACGCATCACGCATCGCGCATTACGCATCACGTTTCACGTTTCACGTTTCACGCATCACGCATCACGCATCACGTTTCACGCATCACGCATCACGCATCACGCATCACGTTTCACGTTTCACGTTTCACGTTTCACGCATCATTCTTCACATTTCACCAGTCGAAGGGGTTGTATGGCTACCTCGAAATACCCTTTCCACCCCATTGACTTTTCCCTGTTGGTTATGAGACAGAAGGTTGTTATGAAAATTACAGAAAACTTGAAAAACAATGTCTGCCGAATCTATCTGAACGGGCGATTTGACGCTGATACCTGCGGGACGGTTGAAGAATCCATCCGGGAGAATATAAATGAGGGCAGACATAAGTTTGTTCTGGACATGGAGAGCGTGTCATTTATCGCAAGCGCGGGTTTGCGGGTTGTTATCGTAATTGCCAAAGAACTGCGCCGGAATTATGACGGCGATTTGCACGTTGCCAGCCTCCAGCCGAATGTTAACCGGGTGTTTGAAATATCGGGATTGGACAATGTTCTGCGTATCTTTGACGATGCAGAGGCTGCTACCCGGGGCTTCACGGAATAGCTGCGAAGTTTGAAGTGAGGTGTGAAGTGTGAAGGCGGCTATCCGCGCTCGGTTCGGATTGACAAATCCGAACCACTGCATATGCGGGGGATTTGTCAATCCCCCCGCGAGCTTACGATACGCATCACGTTTCACGCATCAGAGAAGGGAGTTACGATGCAACGATTATCCTTTAACTTCCCTGCAGATACCCGCACTCTGCCGGAAATAGGCAAACTGGCGGCCGATGCGGGAGGCAGTGCCGGATTTGATGATGTTGAAATAAGCGATATTCAACTGGCGGTTGATGAGGCTTGCACAAATACTATTACTCACGGACTGAAGAAAGACCCGACCCGATCCTTTCAGTTGGCTATCCAGTGGAAAACCGGTGAAATCGAAATACTGATTTACGAAAAGGGAGAACCTTTTGACCCGTTACAGATGAAGCAGCCTGACTTGGAGGCTCCCCTGCAAGATCGGCAGGTGGGAGGGCTGGGTTTCTATTTTGTCAAAAAGCTGATGGATATCGTGGAATACCATGTGGATAAAGACGGTGTAAAAACCCTGCGGATGATAAAAAGGACAAAAATAAAACCATGAGCCTGCGAACTAAACTGCTTATCCTTTCAATTATCCTCGCACTGATTCCGCTGGGTATATCGGGAAGAAGCCTGATCCGGATCACCCGGGATGAACTCAAGGACTCGGCCAACAGCAACCTCATAGGCGTCGCGAGCCAGATCACACAGGGGATCGAAGAAGATTTTTATTACACATGGCTGGGCCCCCTGCAACTGATAAGAAACGCCCTGGAAAACGAAAATATGGGCGGCAGGGAAGTGATTTCCCTGCTCACCGAGAGCATGAAAAATATCACAGATATTGTCGCTCTCCAGATTTCCGTGGAGGACAGACGTCCCTCGCTTCTTATCAGGGATGAGTTTTCAGACCGATTAAAAAAAGCTTCCCTTGACCCCACCGTAACACTGAGACTGCCGCCCGGCCGGATCACCGCTCTTCGCCAGGAGGATGAGATTTTTGTCGGTGATCTGACCTATCTCCCTGAGGCCGATGCCTGGCTGACGACCGTGATTCTTCTCCTGGACGATACCCGGTTCGGGGGGCCCGCGACACTTTCCGCCCGGATAAACCTGGGCAGGCTTAAAGAGCGCGTTGAGAATCATCCGTTTTCCAAAACAGGTATGATCACCCTGGTTGATCCGGACGGACGTAAGCTGTTCGACCGGAACCGTCCCGATCTCAGCGGGCAGACGCTGGTCGGAATTGTAAAAAAACTGCTGGCCTCCGAAAGGGGAAACAAACGCATTGCCGTGGAGTCCTACCCCGGTCCTTCGGGTGAGAAGATGCTCGGAGCATATGCGTTCCCCAGCCTGAGACCTGCTACCGACAGACCCCTGCTGGGGGTTATTGTCGAGCAGAACGAAAGCGATGCATACCGGGCAGTCAGGGATATGGAACAGAGACTTCTCATCTGGGTTATTATCGGATTCTCCTTTGCCGTGGTCGGGGCGGTCGTTGTATCCGTTTCTCTTACAAGGCCCCTGCGAAGACTGACAGGCGCGGCGCGGGTGATTTCAGAAGGCGATCTTTCTATAAAAATAGAAGGGAAAAAGCGCAAAGACGAAATCGGTAAATTGTCGCAGGCCTTTAATAAAATGGTAGGCGATCTACGCGAGCATATTGATAAACTGACTGAGACCACCAAAGCCAAGGAGCGGGCAGAAAGCGAACTGCAACTGGCAAAAAATATCCAGCAGAGCTTTCTCCCCAAAAGATTTCCGGATTTGCCAGAGATTGACGTGTGGGGGAAATGTGAACCGGCAAGGGAGGTCGGCGGGGATTATTTTGATTTTTTTCAAATTGATGACGACCATTATGGCATGGTTATCGGTGATGTTTCCGGCAAAGGCGCGGCAGCAGCCCTTTTTATGGCAGTAAGCCGAACTCTGTTCCGAACATTGAGTTCCCAGGAACATCTTCCGGATCATGTGCTGACTGAATTCAATGACCGTCTTGTTGCCCTTGATCAGGGCGCGAATATGTTCATCACAGTGTTTTACGGGGTGTTTAACACGAAAACAGGGAAACTGCTCTACTCCACGGCCGGCCATAACATGCCCTATATAAAAACCCGGGATACAGGGGGAAAATTCCAGGCACTCCCGAAGATGAAAACAATGATCGCCGGAATGATGGAAGGAATGGAGATGGGGCTGGATGAAATTTATCTTTCCGAAGGGGATGCGATTGTTCTTTACACTGACGGAATGACAGAAGCAATAAACAAAGAGAATGAGGAATTCGGAGAAGATCGGTGGGAGGAACTTCTGAACACATATTCAGATCTGTCTGCAAGGGAGATGTGCGAGAAACTGATTGAAGATATTGAGCAGTTTCAAACCGATATGCCGCAATTTGATGATATGACGATGTTTATATTTAAGGTGAAAGGTGGTGCGTGATGCGTGATGCGTAATGCGTGATGCGTGATGCGTGAAACGTGATGCGTGATGCGTGAAACGTGATGCGTGAAACGTGATCAATAATTTTGTAATATTCCCGAGATACTGAATCAAAATTTTACCCGCTGACCGGCTTTCCGAAGCTTCGCAGGAGTAGCATCCGAAGGCATATATTGAATGGGATTCAGTTTTTCAAATCAAATTCAATTTGGGAAAAAAAGTTGTATTTTTGGTCCGCCGAAAAAATTAAGTTTCTGAAATTATGAATAATCAGATTTTTGTAGCAATTTTTCGAAAAAAGTTAGTTTATTTTCAGTGATATTAAATTATTATGTGTCATTTTACTAAAATTTGCCAAATGGCCGAAAATCGTTTTTTATTTTTACTATCAAATATTTGCAAAAAAAGGGGGTGGGTTCGACTTAGACCCGGATGTGGAGGGGATTGAAACTCATAGTGACATAGAGATAAGGTTATTCTTTTCTTTGTTCGACTTAGACCCGGATGTGGAGGGGATTGAAACTTAAATTCCTTGGTTGAGGATTTTGATAAATTTGTTCGACTTAGACCCGGATGTGGAGGGGATTGAAACATTATAGATTAGGCCTTTCGTATAATTAAAGGCGTTCGACTTAGACCCGGATGTGGAGGGGATTGAAACGTTCTCCTCCGATCACCGTTATGTCCTCGGTGTCGAGTTCGACTTAGACCCGGATGTGGAGGGGATTGAAACTTTTCATCGCCTTTTCTTTCTTGCGAAGTTCTTGTTCGACTTAGACCCGGATGTGGAGGGGATTGAAACTCGGGATTGAAATAAAGAAATCCATCCTCGTCGGGTGTTCGACTTAGACCCGGATGTGGAGGGGATTGAAACAGAGATAATTTACTGTCCCGCCGTTATCTCGTTCGACTTAGACCCGGATGTGGAGGGGATTGAAACTCCTTCCTGAGCTTTCATGCCTGTTAGCCATATATCGTTCGACTTAGACCCGGATGTGGAGGGGATTGAAACCATCAGTGTCACCGCCAGTGCGGTCAAAATTATCATTGTTCGACTTAGACCCGGATGTGGAGGGGATTGAAACGTGGCAGGGGAGATCGGAGACGGGGTCGCTTCAGCGTTCGACTTAGACCCGGATGTGGAGGGGATTGAAACAGTCCCAAAATTCTGTCCGTGCCCAAATTCGTTGTTCGACTTAGACCCGGATGTGAGACTTCTCGGTTTTTAAAACCGAGAGGCATATGGGCGGGACAGAATAAGACTGATCTGACATAGCCCGGGATTTCAATCCCGGAAAAATTAACAAGGTGCCGCGCGCGCTGTTGTCCGAAATACGAGGCGGAGCCTCTCCGGATACGTTCCCAGACAGAGCCTGGGAACGAGAATTTCCTGCTTTTTAGGAATGCGCAATAAGCAAAAGCGGAGAAACGCTTTTGATAAGGGATTTCCCAAAAAATAAACTACCCGAAAATGTAGGGTGGGTGGAGCGAAGCGTAACCCACCATCGCATCATTCGCCAACAAAGATGGTGGGTTCCGCTAGCGCTTCACCCACCCTACATTTTCCGGAATCGGGTTCCCTAAAGACACGAAATTATCGAAATTATATTCTTTTTTCGGTATGTTTCATATCATCATAAAGGCAACTGACACTCCGGCAACCGCCTGAAGGCGGGACTACTACAGCACTTTTTAAGTTCGTCCCCCCCTTTTCTAAAGGGGGCCGGGGGGATTTTTCATTGACAGAAAAGTGAGTTATGCCAGAAATCCCCCGGCCCCCTTTAAAAAAGGGGGGAGGAACTTAAAAAGTGCTGTACTACGAACTTTTTCCACCGCATGGCTCGGATTTGTCAATCCGAGCCGAGCCACACTTCCTGAACGCCCGCCTAGGATTGACAAATCCCAAGGGGCGTATTTACAAGTCAGGGGAGTCCCGGAGGGACTTCTGAAAATAGCCCGGCAATTCATTGCCGGGTAAGATTCCGGATCATCACGTCCCGAAGGGACGACTGAAAAGCTTTCAGTCGTCCCTCCGGGACTGAAAAAACGGGGACATCCGCCCGGCAATAAATTGCCGGGCTATTTTCAGCCTGAATCCTCACTGCACAAGGCTCGCAGGTTTTCGAAAGTTCAAATCCGGAAACACCTGTACAGTGCAGGGACAACGAGGACTGATGCGATATATCCTGAAAATACGCCTGTCACCATCGTGATACCCACTGAAAACAGCACGGGATGGTCGGCAAGCAGGAGTACACCGGCCCCGATAAGGGTGGAAACTGCGGACAGGGAAACAGCCATGCGCGTACCGGTGCTGACAGCACGAAGACAGTCATAAACCATGAAGATGCCATAATCAATGCAAAGCCCCACGACCACCATGACTGCAAAAAGTCCGGGAGCATCCAGGGACAGCCTGGCTGCCGGAATAATTCCCAGCACCGCCACAAGAGCGGTTATCACCGGGACCAGGGCCAGCATCGCCAGCCCCAGATTTCTCAGCAGCAGCCATGTCAGTGCAGGAATAAGCAGAGCTGCGATTCCTGATAAAAAGAAAATTTCCGAGGAAACCGATCTGGAAATCGCATGGGAAAGCGCGTTCTGAGACAGGATAAATGTGCCGGGATAGCGGCCGCTGACCTCCTCCATTTTCGTAACATACTCATCTGTATCCGGGAAAAAGGACAGCACTTGGCAGCCATCCTGTTTCTCCTGCACAAACCGCTCTTTTATCCTGCTGAAAAAGCTGCTATCAGGTTCTTCTCCGATAATTGTCCCCTCATATAACTGATCAAAAAACGGGGAAAAAGCATCTTCGGAAAAATTCAGGGCTTTTCCATGCTCCTCAAGAAGCTTTCTGAATTCGTCTTCATTTCCCTGTTCCCAGAATTTCTTCCAGCGCGCGGCGTTTGCGCTCCGGGTCTCCTCTGATGGCCATATCGAGGCCAAACTCGAAAAATTATTCTTTCCTATTTTTACGGCTGCATCCCGGAAAACCTTCTCATTTACTGAAAGGGCTTCTTCAATGGTATTCCCGGGTACGACGAAAATGGCCGGGCTGTTTTCACCGCCCCATACCTGATAAAATCTCTGTTCTGCCCGGATGATTTTCGGATTACTCCCGTCAAACCTTTTCACATCACTGCTGAAAGTTATCTGAAAGGAAAATATTATAGCGATGAGCAACAGGACGGTCCAGCAGATCAGCAGCAGGCTGTCAGGAACCGGGAACCGGAAACCGGAAACCCGCGATGCCGCACCGAATTCCGGATTTCCGCGCCCTGAAAAATGCGGCAGCACAAACAGGGCGCAGACGAGGCACAGAAGGATGCTGAGGAGGGCAAAGGATGCCAGTTGATGGTATCCCCGGACTTCGGAAAAGAAAAACGCTGCAAACACGCTCATGGTGGTCAGTGCGCTGATAATCACGGGTTTCACGATGTATATGACCGCATCTGTGCCCCGGGTGCGGACCGCTATATAAACATGAATCCCGTAGTCCACTGCTATGCCGGCAATCACCACTCCCATACCGACCACGAAATAAGAAGGGGTGCGGAATATCAATGCAGAAAGGTTCACGGAGATCAGAACAGCGGCAGTAGGCATGAGAAATATAAATACGGCCCTGATATCCCGGAAAAAAAACAGGAACAGGACTATAAAGCCGGCACCGGCGATGGTCATGGTCCGCCGGATATCGCGTTTGATCACGTCCTCATTACTGACCGTGTGGAGGTGTCCCGCGATAATATCCGCAGAAACAAAAGGTGGAAGAAAATTCAGTTGATGACGTAAATATGCGATAAGTTCCCGTGATCCGAATCCGTCGGTGAGAGGCACCGGGGTATCAAGAATGAGAAGGGCATGTTTTCCGTCCCGGGATATCAGATGACCGTTCTCAATCGTTACTTCGTATCCCAGGGACGCGGAAAGTTTTTGCAGGGATTGAAGAAGCCCGGACTTTATGCCCAGGGGATCGGAGCGGATAAACGGCGTGGTAAACGCGCTTGCCGGGGTAAGCAACTGGCGATAATTCTGACGCAGGGTTTTCTTTACGTTTTCCGGCGTGATCCTGGCTCCGATACGGGAGATGGCTGCCTCGTCAATCAGTTGGGGGGCGTATTTCAGGAAATTGTGCATCTCCTCCATCATATCGGTTCCGGCAACACTGTAAACCACATCTGTTACCAGCGGGGGCTTCAATGATTCTGCCAAGTTATCAGCAGCGTTGATAAGGTCACGGATATTATGGGTGTCTTCCTGGCTGGTTCCGGGTCGGGGGTGCAGTTCCAGGGAAAGTATCACCTTATCGGAGAAGTCGGATTCTCTCAGGAAGCGGATACTGCGAAGCACGGTCTCGTTCCCGGGAAGCATTACTCCGATATCGTTTTCAAAGGAGATGAACCTGAGACCGATGAGAGACCCGAGGATCAGGATTCCGGTCAGCCCGACGATCACCCATCTGTATTCGCGGCTTTTGTCAAAAACCAGGGAAAAATAATTATCGAACACCCGGCTTCACCTCCCATACGGTTTTATCAAAAGAAGGATTCAGGACTGTGTTTACAAAGGTCAGGCGGGTGTTATCGCCGCTCTTCTCTTCAATATATATCTGATGAATGTAACGCTCATCCTCCCTGAAAAAGACCGTTACGCTGCTGATCACGTTGGCGGCGAGCGCGTTTTCGCGGGGGGTGAACTTCAGGGCAGTGGGATTTTTTTTGAACAGGGCGACCTCGTATTCCCTGAGCAGAGAAGTGTATGTACCTGAAAACCATTCCTGCATCTGTCCCACAGCAGTCTGAAATGCTGGATTCTTCGCCAGTGATATTTCCTGGATTTCATTGGTATCTTCATCCCACTGGCGGATCATCTGATCCTTCATTATCATGGAATACCGCATTGGTTCTGTAACGTGCCATGCAAGGCGGGCAGGCTTTTCCAAGAAAACAGTTCCTTTAAGAATGAGCTTCTGGTTGAAGACAGCCAATTCTTTTTCCTGGACAAAATCGGTCTGAAGGGTCTGCATTCCGGATACTTTTTTTTCGAGACTGCTGAGGATATCCTTTATGTCCGATGTTTCAGCGGCTGAAACATGAGCAAAAATTAGGCACCAAAGCAGGCTTAGTAATATGATATTTTTTTTCATAAATAAATAAAATAAACGATCGTTCCCAGGCTCCGCCTGGGAACGCATTACGCAAGGCTCTGCCTTGCAGGATATTTCGCTTAATCAGCAATACGAGGCAGAGCCTCCCGGCATACATTCCAAGGCGGAGCCTGAGAACGAGAATTAAATCGGCGGAGTGCAAAGCTTGCTTTGCCTGTACGAATTATTGCAAAGCAAGCTTTGCACTCCGCTCCGTATTCGGAACTACAAGGAAGAAAAGGAAAATGTTCGCTTTCCGTTCTTATCCGTTATCCTTGTAATTATTATGATTCCTAACGGTTAAAATCCTCAAGCTGGGACGGCGTCACAATCTGGCCGTATTTCTCTTTCAGCGCCATAAGCCCTTCCCGCTGTTCTTTGAGAACCTCAAACAGCCTGGGAGGAATATCCGACTCCTTTCCATAAGCTTCTGTCTGCAAGTCAATCATGGCAACAATGTTATCAATGTACAGGGAGAACTGTTTCCCATACAATTCCTCTGTATATTCCTTATTAACGATGGTTTTGAACAGTTTCCTGAGATCATCGAACTTCGGGATATACCCGATGGGGGTTTCAATGGCATCTGCCTCATTGTTTGCCCTTCTTTCCAGCCAGGCCAGCCAGGCTTTCACATCCTTCTTCTCACCGATCAGTTTTTTTGACTCACCACCCCTGGCTTCGTGGGTCAGGAAATAGTTCAGACCGGCCATGACAGGTTTCTTATCCGCTGAAATTTTCTGACTTCCGAAAAATCTGAACTGGGCATCCATATAATCCCCCAGCGCGCCCGGGATAAACGGTGCATTTGCCCAGGGCGCTCGCTTAACCCCGGTTGCCCCGACTTCGGCTGCTGTTGCCGCGGATACAATGCATGCACCGATGACGACGCCCTGATCCGGGTTTTTCGCCACCCGGACAGGGGGCATGGTGTCACTGTCTCTTCCACTGTAGGTAATCACACGCGTCTCAACTCCCTTTGAATCTTCTGCCTTGTCAGAGTAATTTGCAAGGGCTGAAGAGGACAGGGTGCATCGCGCATTGGGATGAGAGATGGGAACCGGTTTCCCGTCTTTATCCGTCATGCCCTGCTCCCACTGTCCCTGGAAGTTTTTGCCTTTGAGGGGCGGTTCCTCAACATTCCCGACCCAGTGGGGCACACCGCTTTCATCAATCAGAACATTGGACCAGATCACTTCTGTTCCCGGCTTCCTGAGGACCTCCATCAGCCTGGGATCACCTTCCCAGTTCACATCCTGGATAATACCGAAGATACCGCATTCCGGGTTCACGGAACGAATGGTTCCGTCCTCGGCAATCCACATCTGTGCCAGGTCATCACCGACAAAATGGTCTCCTGCCATTGCTGTGGTCGTCTTTCCGCATCCGCTGGGAGCAGCCCCGGTAACCCAGGTGATGCGTCCCCCGGGGCCGTTGATCCCGGTGATGAACATATGTTCGGATAATTCATTTGCCCGGTTTTCATATACTGCCTTGTCAACGGAAAACCTGTGATTGCCTTTCTTCATCAGCAGCGTATTTCCGGCATAAGTGCAGTACATGCTGTAAGTGGTCTGAAAACTGCGATCCATAAACACCCGTGCGTTGGGTAAGTCTTCAAGACGATTCTGTCCTTCGCTGTGGATATTGGTATAAAAATGGCCAAGGCGGTCAACTTCTTTATCAAACACGGGAAATGCATTCCGGTAGAGAATTTCTGCACTATGAGACACATACGCTGAACTGGTAATTTCCAACGCGGGATTTGATACCGGCGACCCCGCAGGCCCCCGGATGTAACACCCCACAACCATGGTTTTGCCTCGCATAATCCCCGTCATCTTTTCCCGAATCTCTGTCAGGGCATCAGATCTGAGCCTTTTATTTGCCAGAGAACTCACTTTTTCGTTTTCATTCGCGATATAGAAAGTACGATCAATAATCCGGCCCTGCTCGTTTTTCAAATCGTAATGGATGGTGTGGCCTTCCATGGGAAGTCCGGCTTCTTCCCTGTTTTTTAATGCCAACTCCCGGATAAACTGTTTATCCGCCTCGGAACCGGTATTAATATAAACGGTTTCAGGCTCGCATAAGACGATAGCGTTCGCTATTTTAAGAATGACTTCAGGATTTTTTATCTGTTGTATCCTGGACAGATGTTCTTTATCCAATTGATTCTCAAAAACCTGCTTCGCTGCATCAGCGGTGGTAATACCTCCGATTTCAATTACGATGTCGATCCCCTTTTTCTTCTCTAACATAAAGTTTTTCTCTCCTCTCTGAATTTGTATTGACTAAACTTTCTGGAATTAAAATGAAATCATATTTTCGCAGAACGATCTGAAGTTTTTATTTTCCGCCGTGTCCCAACGGGTGTAATTAAAAGTGTTAGGTATTCAGCCCTTGTTCCCAACTCCGTTTGGGGACACATCTGAAGGCAGTCTCTGTTTGTACATACCTGATATTTACCGCAAAACCGGAGTTTTGCGGGCAACAGCGTTCCCAAACGGAGTTTGGGAACGAGGACTGACCGACGGTTTCACCTGACACTTTTAATTGCACCCTTTTAATTGCACCCTGTCCCAACCCTGTATTTTTCAAACCGTATAGATTATTTTCGAATTTATCAGCCCGGGTAATTCCCTGATACCCTTCAATTCAGAATATTCTTTTTGTATATCTCCGGATACTTGTTCATGATACCAGGTAAATTTATGCGGAATATGAACTGCATTGCCCGCGATGTTGAGAACCGGAACAACATCTGATCTTAAGGAATTGCCAATCATCATAAAATTTTCAGGAGCAATGCTGTATCTCTCTAAAATCTCAGAATACGCGTGTTCATCTTTTTCGCTCACAATCTCAATGTAAGCGAAGTAATCCGAAAGGCCGGAGTGAGAAATTTTGGCTTTCTGCTCATAGAAGTCCCCTTTTGTAACGAGCATTAACCTGTAATGCGAAGACAGGCAGGTAAGAACTTCCCTGACATCTGGTAAAAGCCGGATGGGGTGGCTCACCACAGACTTTCCTATGGCTATGATTTCCTGGATATCACCGGGATGAATTTTTTGCGAACTCAGTCTGATAGCAGTTTCGATCATGGATATTGTAAAACTTTTTGCACCATATCCTAAGACTGAAATATTTTCTACTTCTGTTTTATAAAGATCTTCCGGGATTGAGGTTGTATCCGCATATTTCCCGAGTATCTCTGTTATGTTTTTCACTGCTTCCTGGTAGAATGATATATCTTCCCAAAGTGTATCATCTCCGTCAAATGCAATCAGTTTCAGCGAGTTATTCATTTTTCTTCTTTTATGTATTATGTATTCAGCATACGCATAAACTCCCAGGCGGATTATAAGGATCAAAAAAAATATGGTTACAACTTCGGATTCCGAGTCTTCCGACCGCGAAAATCTCCGAGTCAGAAAATTTTCCGCGGAATACGTTAAAA
>JAUCGG010000183.1 GCA_030378015.1 Desulfococcaceae bacterium HSG8 | reverse complement strand
CAGAGATCTTTCGCTTAAATATCAGAAGCTCCATAATATATTAAGAAAAACAGGGCGTGTGATAATTGCTTTTTCAGGCGGTACGGACAGCACATTTCTTCTCAGGGTGGCAAAAGAGATACTGGAAATTCCGCATATTCTTGCGATTACAGCGATTTCCGAAACAACACCCCGGGAAGAAAAAAGAGAGGCTGTCAGGTTTGCAGAAACCATCAGTATCCGGCATATCCTTGCAGAGACTCACGAACTGGACCTCCCGGAATTTACAAAAAATCATCCTGATAAGTGTTATATATGCAAGAAGAATCGGTTCGGAGCTATGCTGAAACTGGCACGAGAGGAAGGATTTACTCATCTGGCAGACGGGGAAAACGCGGACGATTCTGCTGATTATCGCCCCGGAACCATTGCTGCCCGTGAGTTGGGAGTCATAAGCCCCCTGCGGGAGGCCGGGCTGACGAAAGCGGAGATACGTCTCCTGTCAAAAGAACTGGGTCTTCCCACATGGAACAAGCCAGCCTATGCCTGCCTGGCCTCCCGTATTCCTTACTATGATCCGATTACTCCCGAAAAGCTCGGACAGATTGACAAAGGAGAGGAATTTCTGAAAAGCCTGGGACTTTTCCCCCAATTAAGAGTGAGACATTACGGGGATACTGCCCGTCTCGAACTTTGTACAGAAGATATCCCGAAAGTGTCAGAAAATAAAATGCGAAACCTTATTACAGACTATTTCAGGACACTCGAGTTTGATTTTGTAACGCTTGATCTTGATGGATACCGCATGGGCAGTCTGAACAAATGCCTGGAATCCGGGGTTTGAATACTGAATTATAAAAAATAAGGCTTGACACGAATTCAAATAATGTGTAATTTTTTCAAGCGTACAGAGTCTCTTCGAAACTCTCTGCGTTAAAAAATTGACATCTTTCATATCAGCATAAAAGTAGCTGACACTTTTACAGTTCGTAGTTCCGCGTTCAGGCGGTCGGCTGAACGCGGAATTGCGAACTGTAAACCGAAAAATGAAGGATGCCCAAAAATGCATATCACAGGATTATCAAAGGAGGCTTTATGAATAATTTGGTTGATTCCGAGGGTTCCGTTCAATACGGACTATACGATACGCCCGTCGAAAATATCAATTATGAAGACTATCGCCTGGAAACCCCGATGGGCATCCCTGTACCGGCTGTATTGAAACGCCTCCTGATCAATCAGTTCGTTTTCTTCGGAATCGTCGGGCCGGAGTTTATGCTGGGAATGGCGGTTGCTGATCTCAGGTTTCTTGCAAACGGATTTTTTTACATATATGACAGAAAAACCGGATCCCTGACCGAGACAAAGAAAATTATTTTATCCCGGGCTTCCCTTGTTAAACCCTGCCCTGAAAGAATCTCAGCCAGATTTATCTCTGACG
Source organism: Desulfococcaceae bacterium HSG8 (assembly GCA_030378015.1). Classification (GTDB taxonomy): domain Bacteria; phylum Desulfobacterota; class Desulfobacteria; order Desulfobacterales; family 4be13; genus JAUCGG01. The sequence goes on along the minus strand of JAUCGG010000183.1, from coordinate 10,426 downwards.
ATCTGCACATAGAAATGAAAAGCAGTAAAATTTCCGCCAAAGGCAGGGATATCGCGTTAGATGCGACACTGAATTTTGCAGATACCAACCCGCTCAGATTGTGTACAAGGGCTGGATACAGGGGATGGATATATACCCGGAAAACAATGCCCGTAAGCCTGTCCGGCCATATTATCATCGGGGACAGACGGACAGATATCTCCTCTCCTGCCTGCATGGGGCTGCTGGACTGGACCATCGGATATATGCGGAGACACACATTTTGGAACTGGGCATCAACAGCCCTGACACTTCCGGATGGAAGGACATTGGGGCTGAACCTCTCCTGCGGTGTTAATGAGACGGGTTTTACAGAAAACGCGTTCTGGCTGAATGGAAAGATGACAAAGGTGGATACAGTCAGCTTTGTCTTTGACAGACATGATCTTTACAAAAAGTGGAGGATTACCTCTTATGATCGGAAAACAGATCTGGTTTTCTCCCCGGAATGCCACAGGAGCGAAAAAGTGAATGCTGTGCTTTTGGCCTCGATATTTACCCAGTTAATGGGAACATTTGACGGAAAGCTTACCGCGTCGGACGGCGAAGTGATTGATATCCGGGAATGTCCCGGGTGGGCCGAGGATCATTACGCCAAGTGGTAAGGATTCCCCAAAATCAGCAGATGGAAATCGCCGCGGTTAAAATAAGAAAGGCTGTGAAAATAAATTAAAACCGGCTCCTGCGGAGTGACGAATCTGCAAATCCCTTATAAGCAGGGCTTCCCGTGGCGGGATTTGTCAATCCCCGCGAGCAACAGGGTATTTTATTTATCGGGAAATCCCTAAGCGAAGCTAAGAAGAATCAGGTGATTTCCGGAAAAGAATATACCAAGTGCAGTTTGTAGTTCCGCCTTCAGGCGGCATAACACCGCCTGAAGGCGGAACTACAAACTTCGATCTGGTATGTTTTTTAGGGTGTGTCCCACCTCCCCAATTATGTCATTCCGGGCAAACATTTCCGGCCCTGACCGTGTGTGAACAGAAGTACCGGAGACTGACAGTCACTGTATATGATTTCAATAGTTGCGTTGCAGAACTGACCTCACCGGCACTTCTGATCGCGCCCGGCCGGAACCGGAAAACATCCCGTTTTTTCAGTTCCGCCCGGAATTACAGGTGGAGGTGGGACACACCCATTTTTTATTGGAAATCACCTCAGAATATACCAGGGATTTCCCCAGGATCAGCGATAAAAAACATAATCCGCAAGTTCATACAGCAGTTTGATCCGATTTTTATGCCACTGCCTGATTTTCCAGGCGTTCAGCATGTCTTTTGCCTCCTGTTTCAGACGCCCTGTGAATCTTCCCCAATAAAACTGTTCTTCCCTGGGATCATTCAGGCTGACCAGTTCGCGGAGAGCTTCCTGTTCTTCGGGCCTGAGCAGGGAACGAAAAACTTCCGCCATCTCCAGAAGCCGCAGAAATTCTGCCATTTCAAACGTCAGCAGCCCTTCACCATCACGATTATGCGGGGAAAAGACCTGGTAGGGACCGGAAAAGAAACGAACCCGTAACATATCCATAGGAAAACGAGCCTCATGATGCACGACTCTGCACAGTATTTCCCCCATGTTGCTTCTCTGCCCCTCACCGGTTGTGGGAAATATCTGGATAAGCCCTTTCATATCTGCGCCATCATAAAGGAGTAATTCCTGTATCCATAATTTCAGATCGCGCCGGGCGATTACCAGCAAAAAGTGCTGATCGTCTTCTATATAAGTTTTAACACGTTTATCCGCATAGAACCCTTTCCCTGCCCGAAGCTGACCGGGTATATAAGTGACTCCTCCCCAGACAACAATGGCCTGACGGGAAACTCTTCCCCGCGATCTGGCTTTGGAGACAATTGCCTGACATACTTCGCAATATTCTTTTCCGGTTTTCGACTTTACGCTCGGATATATCCAGCATCGTCGGCAGGGAATATCAAAAGCAGAAGGCGGGGGTCCGATCTCCTCCGAGGCTTGGAAGATATCGGGGTTCACAGCAGCATATTCCAATGTGGCCAGCAATTCCGCGCCTGATCGGCTGCGGCGCAGCCAGTCAAATATCGTCAGCATAGTATCCTTCTGTGATGCGTAAAACGTAATGCGTAATGCGTGAAATCTCAGAAATATTACGCATTACGTTTCACGCATTACGTTTCACGCATTACGTTTCACGCATTACGCATCATGTTTCACGTTTCATCTTTCAAGGCTCTTTGCAGTTCCTTATAATGTCTGATCTTCCCGGGATCAAGGCGTTTTTCAGGTTCAAGGGGCAGTCGCCAGTTTTCCTTGCCGGAATATCGTTTGTCCCAGTCAATAAGGAAACTGCTGTCAAGAATTTTCAGGCGCAGGCTGCCGAAACCGAGATAGCGGTTATTCCCTATTTTATGTGCGAGTTCGGGTTCCAGCATCACACACCACATCAGACGCTGAAGTTCTTCTTCGAGGAGATTCCAGAACCGGATGGTAAACCGGGCGCGTTCTCCCGGCAAAATGGCCCTGAAATAGCGGGCCTGGAATGTGTCAGGCTCAAACTTTTCAATCTGGCTGACAATGGGAGCAAGCGGCGTGTTGGAGAAAATTCTCCAGGTATCGGCGATGATGACTTTGGCAGCGGATTGGTCCGGGACATTTTGCCATTCCTCTCCTGTGTAATGCCAGTCACCGTAAGGATACGGCACTTTGAACCACGCGGGTTCCTGTCTGAGTTCTTCAAATTTCGCAAGACTGAAAGACAACCGGCCCATCAGTGCCTGGTTCGGGCCGTCTCCCACCCATCCGAAAAGGCTTTCTGCGGGATTCAGATTCCCCAGATCGAACCCCTGGTTTCGCGAATCGCTGGCAACGGAATAAATATGGCGCAGCATCCCTTTGATGGTCCGGCTGGGGAGCGCGTAAATCCTGTCCTCGCTCCGATGGGAAGCTTCGGGAGGGGAAAGGGAGAAGAAGTCCCATCCGTTCACAGGGCCGTCAGCGAGGGTAGTTGTAAAGGAAGGTTCCCCGCTTTCCTGGATGTTTACAGGGGTCAGGAACTCAGCTTCCACTGACAGTGTACCGCAGTATCCTCCGAATGAGCGGTGGGAAATAAATCCCGGTTTTGCCTTGGGGGGAGCATCAGTCTTTGCTTCGGCCGAAAGCGGCTGGAACGGCTGGAGAGCGTTGGCTGCTGCCTCTCCTTCAAGCACCAGTTCCTGCCACGGACCCTGTTGGCTCAGGCTCTGTTTGCCGAACAGTTTCTGCGTCATACCGCCTGTATCGCCAGCCAGCCACGATAGCCTGGAAATATCAACCTCGGTCCAGCCAAAACCGTTTGTCTTTTCTCCGCCGATGGGAATGTCCCCGTTCTGGAAATCCCGGAGCAGGAAAAACAGGAAAGATATGCAGTCCGTATCTTTTTCCTGTATATCCTGGATGTCAATCCGAACCCGGAACATCAACTGGTTGCCGTAAGCATACAGATAATCCCGCTTGGCAGTCTCAACGGGCTGTCCGGTTTTGGGATCCATCCGGATACCGTCCGCAGAACACCAGGAACGCCCTGAATCCGAGGGGTCAGAAAGATAAGCATCTGAAAAGAAAACCAGCCCCCGCTTTCCCTGGGCACCGAAAAGGCAGGTCATGACATATTCGGTTTTCCTGGATTCTCCCCACAGGGTTCTGAGTACCATCGAGGCCCGCTTTCTGAATGCTCCCTTGATTGTGCTGCCGGGAATATAAGTTTCCCATGCTCCCTGCTTCTTTGAGGACGGTTTCCACACAAGCATCCGCATGAAAATGGTATCAAACGGCTTTCCGTATTTTCGCGATACCTCCCGGTTATCCGTGCCGCCCCGTCGGAAATCAATATGATGAGGTTGGGAAAGCTCCTGACGGGTCTGGTCCCGATAATTTTTCAGAAATTCAATCTGATTTTTATCATTGGTGATGCTTTTCTTCAGATTTCCTGTATTCAGCATGTGGCGGAAACGAACCCGGTTGTGGGCAACGAGGAACTCCTTCCATGTTGCAGAACGTACACCTTCCGGAACCATGCCCGGGTCATCCCACTGGTACTCACTGATCTTGCCGTCAGCCAGCATGTTTTTAATAAGCAGATGCTCCTCCCGGTTCTGGATCTCCGCATCCACCCACGCATCGCTCTGGAGCAGTTTTATCTGCTGATCCACCTGATCATAAAGATGGGGAAGAATCTTTGTGCAGGCATGGGTAAAAATCTCCATCAAAGCAGCTTCATCCCGGGCTGTCGCAACCTTTTCCCACAGGTTTTTATCAAGTCCCAGACCATTGGCAAGTTCAAGCCATGCGGTCTCATCCGTCTCCTGGCTGACCTGACGCTGCTGCTCCATTTCCTTCATGACCCGTTTGGTCATATTGGCTTTTTTCCCGAGGGCTTCTTTGAAGGCTTCCTCTGCTGCCGCTTCCGTGGGAAATGGCTTTTCTGCGAGGGCTTTTATTTTATTCAGCAGTTTCTTGGTGATCGCGTGTTTTCCCTTGCCCAGCCGGGTCACACCTGCGGATGGCAATATCCATACCTCGATTTCAGCAGAAGATTTCTCATTCAGCCAGACCGCCGCGACCCTCGGGAGTTGTTCGGCAAATTTCTGCTTCCAGTCCTCTGTACTCAGGATAGGCCCTCCCAGTGTCATTTCCAGACGTTCACGAACGGGGTCAGGTATTGTTTTCATCGCGCTGATCATCAGGCGGCCTTCTACAGAATGGAAGGACGGGGTATGCGGATCAACCTTTCCCCAGCTCCAGCCCACCAGAACCGGGTTCTCTGCATTGAAACACATATCTATTTCCAGGTGATTGGCTTCAGGACTCAGTTCCGGGGGGCTGTCTGCGGAAAAAGGGATATCTGTTTCAAGACGAATCCGTCCCAGTCCTTTGCTCTTACCCGCGCCGAACCAGAATCTTCCTGCCCTGATTTCCTCAAGCACATAAAAGAGTTTCTCTTTGTTCCCGTTCTTCTTCAGCACAGCATCCTTCACGGACATGGTAAAATCAAACACAGAGTTGCGCAGCACTGTTTCCATCTTGTAATTGGCATTGGCCTCGGCTGCCCAACGATCCTCATCCAGTTTTATTCCCATGCGCAGATCAAAAAAGCCGTTTTTGGGATAACTATCTTTCTGCAGCTTGCAATCCACCTTATCTATAAGATTACTCGGCATCTGTGAACCATACAGGCGTGCCCATAGCTGATTGATCAGTCCGATGTTTTTCCTGTTTTTGGACTGGCCGATAAAAGCATCCATCAAAGCCTGAGCAGTACCTGATATCTCTCCGGCCAGGGAAACCAGGCGATGAGTTCCGTCGCCGTCCCTTGTGAAAAGGGTTTTTCTGGAATTTCCCCTGTAAACCGGTGATTCTGTATAAAGCTTGCCTTTTAAAATCATAAGTGTCTCCCCTGTTTCTGTGAAGCGTGAAGAGTAATGCGTAATACGTAATGCGTGATGCGTAAAACGTGAATTCCTTCTTAAATTATCATGCACCAAGTTTCACGCATTACGCATTACGCATTACTCTTCACGCATTACATTACGTTTTTATGTTCTGGCCAAGGTAAGAACATCCGTATATTCGGCTCCTGTTTCTGACAGCACCTTTGCGCATTCATCCACGGTTGCGCCTGTGGTATGGACATCATCAACAAGGAGTATTTTTTTTCCTCTGATTTTCGAGGGGTTTCTGACGACAAATGCCCCCCTGATATTTTCCATCCGCTCTGTTCTGTCCGTCATTTCAACCTGCGGTATGGTATTTTTGTTCCTGATAAGAATCTCCCGTTCAATCCGGATATTGGACAGGTCGATATTAAATGATTCTGCGAGCCGGTGCCATTTCCGTATCAGGAGATATGCCTGGTTAAATCCTCGTTTTCGCATCCTTTTTATATGAAGCGGAACCGGCATGACGATATCGATATCCGCTTTATTCCAATGCCGTATGAAGGTCGCAAAAAGGAGTTTTTCATAGGGCCGTGCCAACTGGGTTTTCTCATCATATTTGAAACAACGGATCGCCCTGGCAAATATTTCCCCTTCTTTCTCATATGCCCCGAATGCCCTGGCCACTCTGAAGTGCTTGGGAAATTCCGAGCAATCCCTGCAAACCTCGTTGCCCCCGCGGCTTTCCATCCTGGTGCCGCATTTGGCACATATCGGGAAGCTCGGAGGCAAAAAACGGATTAAGCAGTTCGGGCATAGGAACGGAGACATTACTCTCTGATAAGTAATATCCTGAACATCTTTTTCAACTAAATCCTCACGCAGGGGCGGCGGGAAAAATGTTCCGCAGACCAGGCACTTGGTAGGAAAAACAACTTCCATCAGCGCGTCTGCAAGCCGGCCCGCTATTTCTTTAAAATCAGGCATATTTACTGTACCAACTACGCGTCATCCGATCCGCCTCTGTCTTATTCAATCCTTCCATCAGAAACCACATGAAATCACTCATTTCAGGAGCTACATCTCTCGTTCCCAGGCTCTGCCTGGAAACGCATCCCGGGAGGCTTTGCCTCTTGTTTGCATAAAACTGGTGCGTTAAACAGAATGACCGCAAGGCAGAGCCTTGAGGAATGCATTCCCAGGCGGAGCCTGGGAACGAGTAAAGATCGCTTATCTTTTGCACTCCTTTTTTCCTGATTATAACGGATTTTGGGGGAGGCACTTTCCTGTCCCGGAGGGACATCCGGGAACAGCCCGGCAATTCATTGCCGGGCTGCACAGCCTGTCGGAGAGTCCCGCAGGGACGACTGAATCAGTCGTCCCTGCGGGACTCCGGGAGATGTTCATGTCTCTCTTACCCGGCAATGAATTGCCGGGCTATTTTCAGATGTCCCTCCGGGACAAAAAATACCATCCCCAAAATCCGTTATAATCAGCTTTTTTCCTATACTGGCTATGCGTCATCCGATCCGCCTCTTTCCTCATCTATCTTATTCAATCCTTCCATCAGAAGCCACATGAAATCACCCATTTCAGGAGCTTCCATATCTTCTTCAGGCAGCCCCGGGACAAATTTGAATCGTCCGTGTTCCTGCTTCAGCAATTCGAAAAAGGCTTCCATACCCTCCTTTTTGCCATATTGAGCGCGGATAATTCCTCCTTCCCGGAAAGTCATCTCCGCTGACCCTCTTGAAAGCTGAAGTGTGAGGACGCCCGTTTTCTGGTTCTGGTTCAGGGTCTGAAACAGTTCAGTTGGCTGCATCTCGGAGAGCTTCCCTACCATCCCGGATGAAAATTCTTCGGACCTTACAATGTTTGTCTGGGCAAGCCTCCGCGCAAGGAGACGGGCAAAATACATCTGAAGGGATGGGAATTTATTCAATATCTTCCTGAAGTCCCTGCCATTGATATATAAAACCTTTGCGTCCTCTACAACTTTTATGGTCGCGCCCACAGGATCACCGCTGAGGAGACTCATTTCACCGAAGACCTCCCCTTTTTCCAGGAAAGTAATGCTCAACCCGTCATCCCCCAGTACTTCAACCTTCCCGGATACAAGGATAAACAGATTTACCCCGGGATCTCCTCTTTTTATGATGGGAGTGCCTTTGGGAAATTTTTTAAGCTTTAAAGAGGAAACTATTTGTCTGATACTGCGTTCATCCAGGGCCTGGAACATTGAAAAATTGCTCAGCAGGTTTGCGGTAGCACTGATTTCATAGTCACTTTTCTGGATGGTTCCGGTGGAAAGTTCCGAGCCTTTCCGATACTCCATCCAGACAGAACCCGTACAACCGCTGCAATCGAATTTCCCAATATCAGCATCCCTGCGGGCTTCATCAAGTGTCTGACACAGCGTTATAATTTCCTTTATGTCCCCGACAAGGATGATACATGCAGGTTTATCAAGAGGCAGCGAAAGGGATGTGCCTGATAAATCGAATTCATCCTCCAGTTCATAAAGGGGGCAGTTCTTTTCCTCAATAATTTTAAAAACGATGTCAGGATTACTCATTCTTTCTCCTCTTTTTAAAATCCTAACCCGTACAGGCCGGAAGATACGATATTTGAATATCGTATTTTATTTTCGCCTGATCAGCAAGTATCCGGGCAGGTCCTGACCTTCAGTCAAGCCCGCTCTGCTCTCGCCGGATTGACAAATCCGGCGGATATGTCTCGGATTTGCCAATCCGAGCCGAGCCACATGGCCAAACATCATGACCATCCGGGCATATATTTTCGGGACAGACCTGCAGAGCTTGGGAATTTACCAGGCTGATCATTTTGTAATGCTTTGGCCGGAACTTTCATATATCTGTGTTCCGGCACTGACTTCAGTCTTTCGTCCATTTGAATAATGCTGAACCGATAAGCATAAATACCAGGGTCATGGCTGACAACGCCATGATCTGGGAACTGAGTTCTCCGAGCGTAGCGCCCTCATTCATAATTCTCCGCATCCCTTCTGTGATATGAATTAAAGGAAAAAACCGGGCAAAAACATGAACCCATCCGGGTGCGCCTTCAAGGGAAAACCACACCTGGGAGAGAAACATCATGGGCCATGAAATCATGTTCAGAACACCGTTTGCAAACTCCTCACTGCTGCCTCTTGCGGCCACTACCAGTCCCAGGGAAATGATGCTGATACTGCCGAGGCTGAACAGCAGAATCAGGTCAAGATACGAACCTCGGCAGTGAAAGTTGAAAAGCAGCGCGCATCCGGCATACAAAACAGTATTGCTGAAAAGAAGCAGGAACAATCTTGACACCACCTGGGCAGCCAGATATTCGAATGCTGTAAGCGGGGTAACTTTCAGACGCTTCAATACCCCGCTTTTCCTGTAACGGACAATGACGTATCCCACACCGTAAAGACCGCTGAACATCATGTTCATGGCAATAATCCCCGGAAACAGCCAGTCAATATAATCCAGCTGACTTCCGCCGACTGTCTTCCTTACTGCCTGGTCTGATATACAGTCCGGGGCGTAAAGACTGCGCAGAAGCAGTCCCTCTGCTATGGCACCTTTGGGTGAACTGTCGCTTATCCAGTAGCGAATCTGCCCTGAACTATATTCCAAAACCAGATCAAGCCTGTGATGCCTGAGTTTTTCAAATCCCGCGTCCCGGGTGCCGAGTTCCACAACCTTCAGTAATCCTGTGTCTTTTATCGAAGAAGGGAGCGGTTCCCGGACTGCTTTGGGATTTTCCAACGGAATCACGCCGCATTTATACTGCATATGCCCGCCGCGCTGGAACATGACAGCAAAGCCCGCGATAATAAGAAACGGAAATAAAAAATTCCATCCGAATGCAGCACGATCCCGGAAATATTCCTTGTTACGTGCAAAAAATATGGACCAAAAGCGTTTCAGCATAATTTACGATTTACGATTTACGATTTACGATTTCTGTCCTTACGAGCTACGATCGGACAGACAGAAATCTGAAAATCGTAAATCGTAAATCTGAAATCGTAAATCATAAATCGTCATAGTTTATTGTCGAAGCCCGTGACCGGTCAGCTCAAGAAAGAGATCTTCAAGATTCTGAGACTGTATGGTAATATGAGTCAGGTCAATCCCGTGTTTCAATAGTTCATTCAGGCAGTTATTCACATCATCTGTATGGATTTCATAGTGTTTCCTGGTTTCAGAAAACTTCCGGGCCGTGCATATGCCATCGGGAAAGCAGGTCTCCGGCGGTTCGGGAAATGTATCTTTCGGAAAACTTACAGTTACACCGGAACGATATTCTTTAAGAAGATCATCGGGCGAACCCTGTATAATGATTTTTCCTTTGTCAATGATAGCAATCTCATCACAGAGAATCCGAGCTTCTTCCATATAATGGGTTGTCAGCACAACTGTTTTCCCACTTTCCTTGATTTTCTGAACGATATCCCATACATGACGCCTGATCTGGGGGTCAAGGCCCGTGGTCGGCTCGTCTAAAAAAATCAGATCAGGATCATTTACCAGGGCCATTGCAAGCATAAGCCGCTGTTTCTGTCCGCCTGAAATCTTGTCATTGCCGCGTTCCAGGATATCTTCAAGCTGGCACAGGGATATGATTTTGTCTAGCTGCATGGGATTACGATACAAATTACGAAAAGTTTCAAGTGTTTCCCTGACCGATAGAAAAGATAACAGGGATGTGGCCTGAAACTGGATACCGACCTCTTCCTGGAAGTCAGACGTTCGGACTTTTCCTTTATAAAGCACCTGACCCGATGTCGGCGGAATGACACCTTCAATAATCTCAATTGTTGTGGTTTTGCCCGCGCCGTTGGGCCCCAGGAGTCCCATGCAGGTACCGGTCTGAACAGACAGGTCCAGGCCGTCCACTGCGGTCACATCGGGATAGCGCTTTACCAAGTTTCTGACTTCAAGTATGCTGTTCATATTTATACTTTTAACATATTTCATTTCTGAATGCTA
>JAUCGG010000029.1 GCA_030378015.1 Desulfococcaceae bacterium HSG8 | reverse complement strand
TATCTGAAAGTTATGGAACGCGGCAGAGCAGGTTGAATCAGTTTTCTTAACTGTAAAAAATTATAAAGAATCCGAAATACTTTTTCGGAATATCTGCGACAGCGACAATAATCAGCAGATCGAAAAAGTTCGTAGTACCGCCTTCAGGCGGCCTTCTTGCCAGGTTAACAGCCTGATTTCACAGAGACCGCCTGAAGGCGATACTACAAACCCTGCTGAGTTTTTCAGAGTTTTCGATCTACTGATAATTCCATATCAGAAACTGCTAGTATCTGAAAAGGGAAAAAAGCTATGGATAATCTTTCCAAAGATGAAGCATTGGTTGACCAGTATGTGGAACAGGATAATAATGAAGAGGCTGTCAGGCTGCTGTTTGATCTGATTTCGAAACACGCCAGGAAAAAGGATTTCGCAAAAGCAGAGGCCCTGAGGGAAAAACTTTTTGAGCTTGACCCCATGGCCCTGACTGAAATCATAAAATCGGCTGAAATCATCGAAGAAGAGAAAAACAGTTCGATAGATCAGTATCATCTTGATATCTGGTCAGATATATATGATTCGATGGATACTGAGGAAGCCCATACCCTGTATCTGTCGCTGAAAAGCGGTGTATATGACACGGATGAACCTGTTTTCAAACAGGGCGAACTGAATGACAAACTCTGGTTTATCAATCGCGGACACCTGAAGATGTTTTACAGCCAGGGAGGGAGAGAAATTCTGTTAAAGACATTAGGCCCTGGTAACATTGCGGGAGAGGATACTTTTTTTTCCATTACTGTCTGCACAGCCACCCTGATAACGCTTTCCCGGGTAAAACTCAGCTTTTTGGAAAAAGAAACATTGTTAAAATGGCAGAATGAATTTCCGTCTCTCTGGTCAAAACTGAGCCTATACTGCCAGAGATTGGAAAAAATCCGCGATCTGATAAAAAAAGAGGGCATAGACCGCAGGTCTCACAAGCGGGCTAAGATATCAGGAGGTGTCAGATTTACGATTCTGAATGCTTCCGGAAACTCTATAGGAAAGGCTTACAAGGGAAATCTCTCGGATATCTCAATGGGAGGCCTGTCCTTTTATATCAAAATGAGCAAAAAAAACGCTCTCCTGCTGCTCGCCAGAAGCCTGGATGTGAATTTCGCCATACCAAAAGGATCTTCCCGCCTTGAAATTAAACGAAAAGGGAAGATCACCGGGATTACAAAAAGCAGGCCAGGTTACTATACAATTCATATGAAATTTGACAGAATGCTGAACAAAACAGAGATGCCGAGCAAAACAGAGATGCCGAGCAAAACAGGAAAGGAGAGTTCGGAATGGCTAAAGACAAGGATTTAGAAAAGGATGTTTTAATAAAACGGTCTGAAGAATTTGTCTGGCAGCTTCTGAGGGATATTGACCATTCAGTTTTTCACAAAGAGAGGAGAATCAGGGCCAGACGGCATACCACTGTCAATGCTGCATTGATAAAGATTTTTGCTTTCAGACATACATACGAAAATTTTGAAATGCTGAAAGCGGCAATCGTCCAGATTGCTGAAGAGACCGCATCCCCGGAAACAAAGGAAGAACTGAAAAGACTGGAATCAGAAAATGACAGGGTTGCGGATGCGAATGCTTCAAAATTAATAAAAACCATCCTCTTTCTTTTAGGCGAGGAAACAGAGAAATGCTTAGAGGAAAAAGAAAAACGGAAAGAAGCAGACAATAAATGGGCCATTATCATCCAGGTTGCTGAAAAAATCGCATCAGCAGAGGCCGGGGAGAATCCTGAAGTATCGGAAGATGATATTCCGAAACTGATAAAGATCATCCTCTTTCTTCTTCGTGAAGAAATAGATAGATATTATCTCAGAAAAAGCAGGGAAGAGGCAGAGCCAGATAATACACGGAAGATGGAAGAAAAGATTATCCGGTCGTTTGGTAACACCCGGGAAAAGGAGCAACCTGTCACTGCCGAGCCGCTGGCTGTCGGAGAACCGGCAGCAAATCCGGAAAAAAAAGCAATGGCGGAGGTGCTTCCCTACACGCCTAAAAAGAAGGATACTGAAATCTCCCCCGGAGATACAGATTTAGATTATCTGGTTGCAAACCTGGGTGTTAAAGAACTGGATGAACTCATATCTCCGAGAAGTACAAAATCTGAAGAACCGGAAAAGGAATCAGAAGAAGAACCGGAGATCAGGGTGATAAAGAAGGTTATATCAGGAGATTCTGATGACCTTGCAGCAAACCTGGGAGACATAAGACTGGATGAACTCATGTTTCCCAAAAAAAAGACGGAGGATGAGGATGACAATGGGGGGGATGATAAGGAAAAAAAAGACGGTTGGATGGGTTGGATAGATTGAAAAAAGCTGATAGTACAGCAAGGCGTAAATTCATGATATGATACTGTACAGTACTCGACGGGTGCAATTAAAAGTGTTAGGTGAAGCTCGCCATCGGTCCTCGTTCCCAAACTCCGTTTGGGAACGCTATTGCCAGCAAAACTCCGGTTTTGAATTAAATATCAGATATCTGCAAACAGAGTTTGGGAACAAGGGCTGAGTACCTAACACTTTTAATTACACCCGTACTCGACAGTCATAAGTTTTCTGAAGCCGCTGTTCGGAGTCCCCCTTTTTTAAAGGGGGATTCAGGGGGAATTTCAGCAGCTTGTGGAAAATCCCCCCGGCCCCCCTTTACAAAAGGGGAGAGTTCCCGGGTGAGTCATTTCAGCCATTTATGAGAACTTACGACTCACGAGTACAGTATTACGATTAATTTAATCCGCATGCCTTTGCTTCACGGATATCCGACGGGAACATGAATTTCGGATCGCGTGATATAAATATCTGACTTCTCGGCAGAAAAATTCACGCAAAGGCAAGGGAACCAGGATTCGAAGACGGTAAGTCTGAATCATAAAAATCTGAAGAGAACTGCGGATATTTAACATTCTGAAATTTCAGACAGGTTTAAAAATGCCTTCATTAACCGATATAAAATATTTAGAAAAAGTTCGTAATAAACTGAATGCTGAAAAACCTGCCGGAATTGGCAGAGAGGGAGAAACAGAATATCAGGAACGGGAAGGAGAATTACAACGCAGGTTAAACCTGGAAGTATATAGTCAGGAAGGTAAGGCTCGTATTTTATTAACAGGACAAATCGGAGTGGGTAAATCTTCCGAACTTCGGAATTTTTTTCGTCAAAGAGTCCGTCAGAAGAAACGTGCGGGATTCTGGGTGGTTTGTGATCTTGAGAAAGAAGAACATCCGGAAAGATGCGGTGCAACCGGTGTGTTTCTTACGATCTTGAGAGATTGCTGGGATGCGGCAAAAAACCTGGAAAGCAAATTGCGATACAAACCTGGTAACATCCGAGACGAATTTCATAGAATTCGGGATGAAATATCGGAACGCCTGATTGATTGGTTGAAAGGGGTACGTTCTGATGACGATACCGTAATGTTCAGATTCGGTGGAACGGATTTTCCTATATATTTCAGAAATAAAGATCAGGCCCTGGCCTTAATATTAGTAAAAGCTGCTCAGCATGAAGCCGTTTCTTATCGTTCAGAACGTTTCGGACTGGTTCCTGACAGGTTAATCGAACTGTTGAATATGCTGCTCGGATGGCTAAAGAAAGTTCATAATGGTAACCCGCCGTTAATCATCATAGATCATGTAGATAAAATTCGTGATGAACCATCTGCCAGAGAAGTTCTGACGGAAGTTGTTCCTCAGTGGCAACGGATCAATTCCTCTGTAATAATGACCGCTCCTTATGAATATACACTGGGTGAAATGAGACATTCAGTAGAATCCTACTGGGGGCCTCCCCTGATGCTTTATCCTTTGGATATCCCGGAGCCGGATAGTAACCATATACCTGAAATATATATTGACATCATTAATAGCTGCGGTCTCTCGGACCTTATAGACTCAGATAGCTTAAAACGTATAGCTCATTATAGTGGCGGAATACCGAGAACATTTGTACAATTTATAATACAAGCTTGCCTTGAAGCACATTTGGCCGGCCATGAAAGTATTAAAATATCTGATGCTCAGTCGGTAATTTACGCTGCTGAAAGAGCATATCAGGATTATGGTGAAAAAGAGTTGGAACTTCTTGATTATATATCCGATAATAAGATCGGACTAGGTTCGGCATCAACCCTTTTAAGATCACCTGTAGGCTTGCTCGTTCTGTCTCCGAAAGCGGGAGAGCAGCAAATAAGAATACATCCTTTAGCAGAATCTCTGTTAGACCGGTATCGTGCGAAGAAAGGGAAAGACAGGAAATGAAGACAGCGGAATATTTAGCGAATGCCATTTTATCAGAGAAAAAAGGAATTTTTGTTATCCTATGGGAAGATAAGGGTGAGCTTATTCGTGCCTTGTTAATCATTTTATCTGTAATCAGAAAAAAGCAGATTGAACCGATATTATTATCTTCTGCCGAATCTGTCAGTATTTTAAGAAAACTTTTTGATGTTCAACCTTTTCATGATGAAAAAAGATTAGCAAGAGATAGAATACTCACGCTTTTTTTACAGCAAGCTGCAAGCCGTACAATCGGTCCGTGGTTAAATGGTTGGAGAAGTCCCCTGGCTGACGAACCCGGTTCTTTATTGGTTATAAGAAGTTCCGATTTTATTGACTTCCAGCGCAATGCTCCTGATCTTTCAGGATATATAGGCCCCAAAATAGCGGATACTTCTAAAATATTATCAATATGGAACAACACAACCGCAGATAACCTGAAGTTATTTATTCCTGACGATATCCGAACAATTATAGATAAGTTGCCCGGAGAAAATCCTCCCGAAGAAGAAATTCAGGAGTGGATATTGCAACATTCACCGATAGAGAACGATTAGGATTGGCACTGTGAGCATTAATGATCTGTCACTGATCCAGGATATTTTTTGTGAGTGCATAAGAGATATCGCTGTATTAGAACGATTTGAATCTGATGGGAGGTTTTTCGAATCCGATTCTATCAGAAAAGAAAAAACAGACTGGATTGTTATAGCGGCAGGTCTGGATGAGTCCGAAGCAAAGCAATTTTTCCCTGGAAATTCTAAAAGAGCTGAGAGATCAGCCGCTCCGTTAAGATACAAATCCTGCAAAATTTCTATGCTTTTTGTGGTAAAACCTTTTGATGGTGATATGAATTCAATTTCCATGTCATCTCTTCTGATCACACCTTTTGCACCGAATAAAAATATTCCGCTGATACGAATACGAAATGCATTTTTAAATGTATATGATATTCCGGACAATAAAAATAAACTCCGTAATTTCAGATGGGAATGGGATACAAATCATTCTTTTGAAGAGCCTTATGAGAAATGGCTACGTTCATGGAAAAATGAAATTGGCTTCAATCCCGCGCATCCGCCATCTCACTTTCATATAAATTCCGAGAGTTATAAAGAGAATATTGAATATATAAAGAGAGCCGGTGATTCAATAGATGATTTGCGAATTTCTGTTGGCAACCCGAACCCCTTATCTTTGATACTCTCTGTTGCTGTATGGCTGAGAACATTATGATTGTCAGTTATAGCTGACAACTAAAGAGATTTTATGAATTATGAATACCGAATCTGACAAAGTAACTAATCTGAGAGAGGCCATAAAACGCCATGTCACTGATGGCTGCCATATTTCCATCGGCGGATTCACAATCAACAGGAATCCCATGGCAGCAGTTTATGAAATTATCCGCCAAGGGATAAAAAAACTTCACCTCTACGCTCATTCCAACGGACAGGGGGTTGACGAACTGATCGGAGCAGGCTGCGTTGAAAATCTGGAAATCGCATACGCGGGCAGCGGGAGATTCGCCCCCACATGCATACGCTTCAGGCAGGCCGTGGAAAACCGGACAATCACGGTGGAGGATTACTCCAATTATCAGATGACCCTGCGTTTTCTTGCCGGAGCAATGGGGGTTCCTTTTCTCCCGACCCGATCCTCCCTGGGAACAGATATTGTTGATAAATGGGGATTTCCTGAAGCTATGAGAAAAGCAGATCCGAGACTCCCGGACAAAAAGCTGATTGTGACGGAGAATCCTTTCGGTTCCTGGGCTCATACCCCGAAGGTCGTTCTGGTTCCTGCTATCAATCCGGATGTGACAATTATTCATGTGCAGAAAGCTGACCATCAGGGCACTGTGAGGATGGAGGGGCTTACATTTGCCGATACAGAACAGGCAAAGTCAGCAAAACATGTCATCGTGACCTGCGAAGAACTGCTTGAACCTGATGAACTCAGAACCGATCCGGATCATAACCAGATTCCCTTCTTCTGCGTGGACGCTGTGGTGCATGTTCCTTTCGGAGCCTATCCCACGGCCTGTTACCGGTACTATGATTACGACCCGGTCTATCTCAATGCGTACCGAAAATCAGCAAAGGATGATACGCTTTTTCAGGCATATCTCGACCAATTTGTCTATGCTGTGAATGATCATCAGGAACTTCTTGATTTGGCAGGAAAGGAGCGTACAGAGGCAATCAGGGCGGATCAGAGAACGGGATATGCGGTTGGCTTGGATAGAAGCTGATACTTTTGACATGCTGAAATACTCTCTTTACCCCATTGCATTTTTCTTCTGAAATGGATACGATGTGCCAATCTTTACGGCGTCCGGAAGGGAGTTCCTCCTTCCTCCTGATCCGGTTTATCAGTTTCCCTGTTTTTCTGCAGGAAGATTCCGTATCTCCGTAAGCAATGGCTATCTCTTTGAAGCTGACTGTCTTATACCACTCACTCCCTTTCAGAGGAGCAAAAGCTTGTCCGCAAATGTTTTATTCTTCAGGGCATCACACCATATTTCTTGAGTTTTTTATGAAGTGTTCTTCTTGTTATCCCAAGGCGCCTGGCTGTTTCGCTTTTGTTCCCGCCGGCTGATTCCAGTGTCTTCAATACAGCAACTTTTTCCACTTCTTCAAGCGTTATATCCCCGGGGATATCGCCGGAGATCGGAAAGAATTCGTCATTTCCCCCCGGGGATTCCTGCATGATCGAAATATCTCCCTTGTCAAGATATTCGGATCTGGCGAGTATTACGCCCCTTTCAACCGCATTCATCATTTCCCTGACATTTCCCGGCCATTCGTATCGGATCAGGTGATCCATAGCATCAGGGGTGTACCCCTTTATCTTTTTCCGATTTTTTTCTGAGAATATCCCCAGGAAATGCTGGGCAAGCAGAGGTATGTCTTTCCTTCTCTCTCTTAACGGAGGAATCTCCAGATTTACCACGTTCAGACGGTAATACAGATCCTCTCGGAACGATCCCTCACGGATCATATCTGCAAGTTTTTTATTCGTGGCCACAATAACCCTGACATCCACCAGGATGACTTTTTCTCCGCCGACACGGGTGACTTCCCTTTCCTGCAGCACCCGCAACAGTTTGGCCTGCATGGTGAGGGGCATTTCACTGACTTCATCAAGGAACAGGGTTCCCTTGTGAGCCTGAACAAAACGCCCTTCTTTTCTCCGCTCCGCGCCTGTGAAAGAACCCTTTTCATGCCCGAAAAGTTCTGATTCAAGAAGGGTTTCTGTGATAGCAGCGCAATTTATCTTGACAAAAGGGCCATCGGCCCTGGAACTGTTAAAATGAATCGCTCCTGCGACAAGTTCTTTGCCTGTCCCGGATTCCCCGGTAATCATAACAGTTGCCTCGGACGGAGCGACCTGGGCCGCGGTTTCCAGGAGTTTCAGCATCCCCCGGCTCTGACCGATTATATTCTGCCTGTCAAAATGCTTTCCGAGGCTTTCTTTCAGAATGCGGTTTTCCTCTTTCAGCCGGGTATGATCCATAGCCCGCGCAATGATCAGCTTCAGTTTGTCAAAGTCAAAGGGCTTTGTGAGATAATCGTATGCCCCTTTTTTCATCGCTTCAATGGCTGTTTCCACGGACGAATAAGCTGTCATGATGATGACCGGGATCGCGGGGTTAAAGGATTTTATCTCATCCAGCGCGGCAATGCCGGACACTTTCAGCATCCGGATATCCATCAGAACCAGATCAAAGGATTGTTCCTGAACTTTCTCAATAGCTGTGGAGCCGTCATCTGCTTCAGAAACAACATAGCCCCATCCCCCGAGGAGGGTTTTAAGCATGGTACGATGGGCTTTATCATCATCAGCCACAAGTATGGTGTTGTTTTTCATTGGTATAGTCAGTTGTCCGTGCGGTTACATTTTGTAGGGTGGGTGGAGCGAAGCGGAACCCACCTTCACGGAATTTCGGTGGGTTCCGCTTCGCTCCACCCACCCTACAGTTCTGGCCTTAACACAACTCCTTTGAGGACCGGTTCGGACCTTTTATTTCACTTCATATTCGAACTTATCCGCCAGCTTTTTATCTCCGGCAACCATTTTGGTCTTTACTACATAAGCACCTTTGGCACTGAAATCCACATCTGCACCAAAGCCGCCGGCCATTCCCATTGCCATCAGTTTCTGTTTTGAATCACCGGGTCCTTCAACAAGATAGCCGACTTTGGCTTTCTCAACTTCATGACCATCCGGGGACTCCACATAAACCATGAGGTGGTGAGTTGCCTTCATTTCCGGCATGTTTTTCATGTGTTTCATCTTTTCCTTCATGTCAATCAGATGGTAGCCAAATTTGTAACCGTCCACCGAGGATTCATGGATCATTTCACCTTTGTGTTCGGAATGGTCCATAGCTTTTTTTCCGTGGTCATGCCCCTGGGCAAAAGCCGGAAGAGCAGAAGCAATAATGAAAACAACTGCCAGTACAATAGTGGGTAACGATTTTCTCATGATGTTTCTCCTTTTTTTAATTACCGTTAAAATAAATACGAACGCGGAGTGCAAAGCTTGCTTTGCTATAATCAGTAGATCGAAAAGTCTCCGGTTAAGCCTGTGAACAGTGGATCCCGGATTAAAATTAAAAAACATCCGTTTTTTAATTTTCCCCGGAATGACAGGTGCTTATTTCGGATAACATACTGTTATTCCGGGAAAAATCGGAAAACGGATGTTTTCCGATTTTAACCCGGAATCCGCTGGTTGCAAAAGTTTTCGATCTACTGATAATCAGAACAGGCGCAAAGCAAGCTTTGCACTCCTATCTTCGGAAGTCCTGCCTCATACATCTACATCAGATTCCGAATTTCTTCCTTAATTCCCATCTCTTCCAAATATCATAAACTGCCGGTATGATCACCAGCGTTAATATAGTGGAAGATATCAGTCCGCCCACCATGGGCGAAGCGATTCGCTTCATAACCTGTGAACCTGTCTCCGTACCCCACATCACAGGTAAAAGGCCGATGAGGGTGGTGGCAACTGTCATAAGCTTGGGACGCACCCTCTCCGCTGCTCCTTCGATAATTGCCGAACGGAGGTCTTCATTGGTTTTCAAGGCATTATCGGCGAGCCGGCGTTCAAAGGCTTCATCTAGGTAAACAAGCATCACCACCCCGGTTTCTGCTGCAAGCCCTGCCAGTGCGATGAACCCTACCACCACGGCTACGGAAATATTATAGTCCAGCAGATACAGGAGCCAGACCCCCCCCACCAGTGCAAAAGGAAGGCTTGCCATGACCACGGCAGCCTCGGCAACGCTTTGGAAATGGATGTAGAGAAGGATGAAAATCACCGCCAGCGTCACCGGCACGATGATGTTCAGAGTTCTGCGCGCCTTTTCCATATATTCGTACTGTCCTGACCATACAACAGAGTAGCCCGTGGGAAGATCAATCTCCCGATCCACAACTACCTTTGCCTGTTTCACGTAGGAGCCTATATCCACGCCCTTGAGATCAACATAAACCCAGGCTGTCCGGCGGGAATTTTCGCTCTTTATACCTGCGGGACCCTTGTGGATAGAAAAGTCAGCCAGTTGTGCCAGGGGAACCTGGGCCCCCGCGGGTGTGGGCACGAGAACGCGGCGGAGTTGCTCAATATTGTCGCGAAGCTCCCGGTTATAGCGCAGGTTGACAGGATAACGTTCCAGTCCTTCAACCGTATAGGTCACATTCATTCCGCCGATGGCTGTCATGATGACATCCTGGACATCTCCCACCGTAAGCCCGTAACGTGCAATATGGTCCCGCCTGATTTCAAAGTCAAGGTAATTTCCGCCTGTAACCCGCTCGGAATAGGCTGAAAGTGTGCCCGGTATATCCTGAACAACAGCCTCGATCCGGGAACCCAGGTCTGACAGAACATCCAGGTCAGGCCCCATGAGCTTGATACCCACCGGGGTTTTTATGCCGGTGGAAAGCATGTCTATACGGGTTCTGATGGGCATGGTCCATGCATTTGTCAGCCCCGGGAACTGGATTGCCCGGTCAAGGTCTTCGGCAAGTTCTTCAATGGTGATATAACGATCCTCGGGCCAGAGCCATGCCAGGGGGCTTTTCAGCCACGCGGGCCAGTGGGAGAAGAAACGGGCGATCTTCTTTTTCCGCCATTCATGAATGATTTCCCCTTTCCTGACTTCGGGCCAGATCAGCGTAAGCGGATTTTTGAGCCAACCGGGCCATCCCGAGAAGAACCTGTCCACCGGGATCATCTCATATTCAACCTCGGGACGAAGCATAATCGTCGTTTCGATCATTGAAAGCGGTGCGGGATCAGTGGGAGTTTCTGCCCTGCCGATTTTACCCAGTGTGTGAAGCACCTCCGGAAATCGCTGGATAATCTTGTCTGTCTGCTGGAGTAATTCCTTGGCTTTGGTGACGGAGATGCCCGGGAGAGTTGTGGGCATATAAAGCAGATCGCCTTCGTTCAGGGGCGGCATAAATTCGCTGCCGAGCCGGGATGCGGGATAGAATGATATCGCCACCACAACCACGGCCAGAAGTACGGTACTTTTCCGCCACCGGAGTGCAGCATTGATGAGCGGCATATAAATCCTTATAAAAAAACGGCTCAGGGGATTTCTCTTTTCAGGTATGATTCTCTGGGGAATAAGACACAGGAAAATGAATACTGAAAGCCCCATCGCGGCCAGCAGGCTGCTGTCCGGCAGTCTGATCCCTGAGATGCCGGCGATTATCACAAGAAGCGGAGGACCCGCAATCGAAACGATCCAGATCATTATCTTGCGCCCTTTGGGCGTATCAGGATCAATGGGCCTCTCCCGGATAAAGAAGGTCATGAGTACGGGGACAATAGTAATCGCCAGCACTGAAGAGGCTGCCATTGCAAAAGTCTTTGTGTAAGCCAAGGGTTTGAAAAGACGCCCTGACTGCTCCTGGAGGCTGAACACCGGGAGAAAAGAAACCGTGATAATCAGCAGGCTGTAAAACAGGGCGGGGCCCACCTCTTTGGATGCTGCCAGGATGATCTCCGTATGGGACTTGGTTCCGCCGTATTTCTCAAGATGTTTGTGCGCGTTTTCCACCATTACCACCGAAGCATCCACCATGACGCCGATGGCAATGGCAATTCCCCCGAGACTCATGATATTTGCATTGATGCCTAAAAAATACATGATGAGGAAAGAGAGCAGGATGCCCACGGGAAGCGTGAATATGGTCACAAATGCGGATCGGAAATGGAGAAGAAAAATCACGCATATAGCCGCGACCACGCTCATTTCCTCAATAAGTTTTTTCCTGAGTGTGTGAACGCCTCTCTCAATCAGACCGGCCCGGTCATACCCCATGTCAATGACCACTCCTTCGGGAAGCCCTTTCTCAAGATTTTTCAGCTTTTCTTTTACCTTGCGGATCACCTCCAGGGCGTTTTCACCGTACCGCATGACGACAATGCCGCCCACAACTTCTCCTTCGCCGTTCCATTCCAGGATTCCCCGGCGGAGTTCGGGGCCGATCTGGATATTGGCGATGTTCCTGAGAAGCACGGGAGTTCCCATGGAATCCACTCCCACTGAGATGTTTTCCAGGTCTTCCAGGGACCGGATGTAACCGAGTCCGCGGACCATGAATTCGGTCTCTCCCATCTCCACAAGCTTTCCCCCGACATCATTATTTGATCGCCGGATAGCCTGTCTCACTTTCTGGATGGGAAGATTATAAGCCAGGAGTTTATTGGGATCAACTTCCACCTGGTATTGTTTCACAAAGCCGCCGATGCTCGCTACCTCGGAGACCCCGGGCACTGCTGTGATTTCATAGCGGAGGTACCAGTCCTGGATGCTCCTGAGTTGTTGAAGGTCATGATTTCCGCTGGTATCTTTCAGGACGTACTCATAAATCCACCCCACGCCCGTGGCATCGGGCCCGAGACTCGGGGTAACACCTGCGGGAAGCCGGCCCGAAACAAAGTTCAGGTATTCCAGCACGCGGGAACGGGCCCAGTAGAGATCTGTTCCGTCTTCGAATATGATATAGACAAAGGAAATTCCGAAAAAGGAGTAACCCCGGACTGTCTTGGCATAAGGAACGCTCAACATGGCCGTGGTCAGCGGATATGTCACCTGGTCTTCCACTACCTCCGGAGCCTGACCCGGATATTCCGTATAAATGATCACCTGAACGTCCGAAAGGTCAGGTATGGCGTCAATGGGGGTTTCCAGCATTGCCATGATACCGCCGAGGATCACGAAGACCGTTGTCAGGATCACCATGAACTTGTTGCGTACAGACCATTCTATTATGTTTTCGATCATCTTCTGAGCCTCTGAAATTTGAATATCAAATTTTAAAGCAAGTTTTATGCCAATAACAGCTTAATATTCTGAAATTAACGTGTTCTTATTTCCATATTTATACTCATCAGATGGAAAATGACCTGAAATGCTTGAAATTTGTCAATCCCAAGCGAGTATATGGGGCATGTAGGTATTGAGAAATTATGTGGATAAAAAGTATCCAGCGGTATAATGCAGCGACATCTGGTGGATAAAAAGTATCCAATCCCCACCCTACTACAGAACCCCGCACATGCAATACCCCGAAGGGGTTAGATAATCTAGCCCAGGGTCAGCGAAGCGCCACCCTGGGGAATGAGAAACAAAAAATATTTTCCCTGAAGGGGATACATAATAATACATGCAGATTATGTATCCCTTTCAGGGAAAAAACGTTATTGGGGGTTCGTTTCCCAGGGTGGCGCTTCGCTTACCCTGGGCTAGATTATTTAACCCCTTCGGGGTATTTTCCGTTTAATTTGCAACGATTTCAAAATATTAATCGGCATGCAATACCCCGAGGTTCTGTAGGGTGGGGCTTGCCCCACCATTATCAGCATATCGCCATTTCGGTTATATCCGATATGAACATTAATTAAAGTCGGTGGGGCAAGCCCCACCCTACAGAACTGATTCTCCAGGCGATATTTCGAAAACCTCGGAGGTCTTACCGGGGCGACTCAGCAGTTCTGTAGGGTGGGGCTTGCCCCACCATTATCAGTATATCGCCATTTCGGTTATATCCGATATGAACATTAATTAAAGTCGGTGGGGCAAGCCCCACCCTACAGAACTGATTCTCCGGGCCCGCTCCGAGGGATAAATCCCCCGGCTGACAGCGAAAGGGTGCTGAAGCAACCTTGGAAAAGATGAATATAGCTGCCTTCAGGCTGCTTCGGCTTTCAGCCGGGGGGATTTATCCCTCGGCACTGATCTGCCCGGTTCGGATTGCCAAATCCGAACCCCTGCACATGCGGGGGATTTGTCAATCCCCCGCGAGCATCAGCAAAAAAATCTGTGCTTTAATTTTCATGGGACAGGCGTAATACTTCCTCATACATGGCTTTGCTGATCCAGAAATGATGCTGGTTTTTCAGTATATCCATCATCTCTTTTACTGATCCGATAAGTCCCCTTTTCTTTGCCTGTATCAGTATCCCTAATGTTCCGATTACTGGAATATGGTTCAGCGCGGCGGCAATTCTGGCATCTTTGTCGTCCAAAAGGCATAATTTTGCATTATTCTCTATGCAGATGCACAATGCTTCCGCCTCTCCCGGATGTAACTTCAGAAGCAGTTGTCTTGCGAGCAGGGGATTTTTTACTTTCCGGATGACAAGAAACCCGTCTTTGAGGCGTTGCTGCCATCTGACATTATATGAAAAAGCAGTTTCGATTTCCTGCCGGACGGCTTCCGGAATATGGATTGCCGGAAACATCTGTTCCAAAATTTCAATTCTGTCCAGGTGGAGAAAGTTGCTGATGGGTGTGGTATCACTCACAATCATATAAAATATCTTCCAGATGTCCCAGTTCCGTATCCAATTCCCCGGGGTCGCCGTGGATCGGTATCTCGTTTTCTGCCAGAAAATGCTCAAAACCCATTCTGTCCATCTCAAGAAGGCGGGAAGCCTGGGCAGATGTAATGATCCCGCGTTCATAAAGGCGGATAGCCAGCTCTTCCATGATCATTTTTTTCGCGCGTCCGGGCGGCAGTTTTATCTGACATGCGATATTCCCGGGGATTTCAATTAATATGGGCTGCAATTATATCCTCCTTTCGGCGTATAAAACTCCCTTTCAGGGCAACTCAGCAGACGAAACCAGACCTCCGAGGTTTCGGCTGTCTCACACTTCTTCTCCGGGCGATATTTCGAAAACCTCGGAGGTCTTACCGGGGCGACTCAGTAGGGTGTGGCTTGCCCCACCATTATCAGTATATCGCCATTTCGGTTATATCCGATATGAACATTAATTAAAGTCGGTGGGGCAAGCCCCACCCTACAGAACCTCTTCTCCGGGCGATATTTCGAAAACCTCGGAGGTCTTTTCCGAGCCCGCTCCGGGGCGAAACCAGACCTCCGAGGTTTCGCCTATTTCACACTTCTTCTCCAGGCGATATTTCGAAAACCTCGGAGGTCTTACCGGGGCGACTCAGCAGTTCTGTAGGGTGGGGCTTGCCCCGCCATTATCAGTATATCGCCATTTCGGTTATATCCGATATGAACATTAATGAAAGTCGGTGGGGCAAGCCCCACCCTACAGAATCCCGCACATGCGGGGGATTTGCCAATCCCCCGCGAGCATCACGGGTGCCTCTCCTGCTCGGTTCGGATTGACAAATCCGAACCTCGCGCATGCAATACCCCGAAGGGGTTAGATAATCTAGCCCAGGGTCAGCGAAGCGCCACCCTGGGGAATGAGAAACAAAAAATATTTTCCCTGAAGGGGATACATAATAATACACGCAAATTATGTATCCCTTTCAGGGAAAAAACATTATTAGGGGTTTATTTCCCCAGGGTGGCGCTTCGCTTACCCTGGGCTATATTATTTAACCCCTTCGGGGTATTTTCCGTTTAATTTGTAAGCAATTAAAGGCATTAATCATTAATCGGCATGCAATACCCCGAAGGGGTTGGATAATATAGCCCAGGGTCAGCGAAGCGCCACCCTGGGGAATGAGAAACAAAAAATATTTTTCCCTGAAGGGGATACATAATAATACACGCAAATTATGTATCCCTTTCAGGGAAAAAACGTTATTAGGGATTCATTTCCCCAGGGTGGCGCTTCGCTGACCCTGGGCTAGATTATCTAACCCCTTCGGGGTATGTTATTACAACTACAGGGAAAAGGGATAAGAAAAGGAAAATTCTCTTCCTTTCCTTCCCTTTCTTATACTTTTTCCTTGTAGTTATGCCAGCCACAACAATATAACGCATTGCGTCATAACCATTTTTTGCCGCGCGGGGCTACGCCCCAAAAGAATTAAAGAACCAAAGAACCAAAGAATCAAATAATCCAAATCATCAAATAATTCAAATAGTCAAATGGTCAATATTGTCTGGAGCGAACACCTCGGACATAGAAGTTGTACTCCAGGTAGTCCCAACTGACGTTGCCGCTGTAGAAATTGACGCCCCACGCCGACCCCGACGACCTTTTATCAGAACTCCAGCACCAAAACTGTTCTCTGTCAAATACAGGATCAATGTAAAGACCGTTCACCTCTTTGCTTTTCAGAAGGGATGCCAGTTTTTCAACGGTGGGAAGCCGCCAGTCAGAATATCCGGCAAACTGCCTGCTGTTAAGCTTTCTGACATAAGCCTGTGCATTTTTATATGTCATAGAGTCATCAGACCCGGACTGCTGCCACATAAGCCCTGTTCTCCTGTCTGTCACAGTTTTCCCGTCACTGCTTTTCACAAAATCATTTTCAAAATCACCGGATTTGTTCCAATCGCTGTCAAAGAAATTATGCTTTGCCAGCATCTTTTTAACATCCTCATCTGAAAGCGTCCGGGGCTGGCTTCTGAGCCTGATAATATTCCCCGGCAGCTTCTTATGACCGCCGTCAACATTCGGCCCCTTTTTAATATCCCCCAGTTCCTTCTTCAACTCCAGCAGTTTCTTATGCCCCCCGTCAACACCCAGCCCCTTTTTAACATACTCCTTTGCCTTTTCCCTGTCCCCGACAGCCCCGTTTGCCAGGGCCAGGTATTCACCGGCAATTTTCCCCATCACCTTTTTCACCTTTTTATTCCCGGGATCAGCAGAAAGCACCTTTTGGCAGGCTTTATATGCTCTGTCCAACTGCCCGTTATTCAGATGCTTCTCAGCAGTCTTCAGCAGGGTTCTGATATTATCCCTGTTCTTCTCTGTTTTCGCGATATTTTTCTCAAAATCCTTCCATGCCCCGGTTTTATCCTCCAAATCATACAGGCTGAACAGTTCCCAGATTTTCTCATTATATTCCCGTGCCTTTTCCGCATTCCCCTTATCCAGTTGTGCGTCTCCCTTCCTGATGTAATATTTCACAACATCCCGGAGCAGTTTTACGGCATCGGGATGGCCCGGGGACAACTCCAGTGCCTCTGTTGCATAAGGCACGGCATCATCGTATCTTTTCTGCCTTACGGCCCTTTTCCCTTTTTTTACAAACCTGGCAATCTTCTTCTCTCTCTCCTTTTTCCCGGCATCCGCGTTTATCTTTTCCTCGGTTTCCCGCAGCAGTTCCTCGGAACCGGCCACATCATATTTTCGCGCAAAGGCCCTGGCTTTTTCCAGGTAATCCCCTGCCCTGCCCGCATCCCCGGATTCCGAAGCCTTTCTCCCGAGCGCGGCATAATGCTCCGTAACCGAGCGCAGGATACCCTGCATTTCCCGTGTACGGGGCTGCCTGTCCGCGAGTTCCCTGCTGGCTTCAAGGATATCAAGGGCTTTTTCAATAAGTCCCTTTGATACCAGTCTGGCGATAATGTCTTCCATCACCTCCCCGGCATCCCTGTTCCCGCTGTCCAGGGCGAAAATTTCCCGGCAGGTCTCATAAGCATTGTCACCCGCGGGCCTTGTGAGGCGGTTTTTCCTCACCTGGTTCCGTGCCCTGGTCACCAGGGATGCGATTTTCCCTGTTTTGTCCGTTTCAGCGGTAAGCTGCTGATCAAAATCCTGCCACTCCCCGGTTTCATCCGTGAGTTCATATTGGGCGAACAGTTCCCGTATCTTTTCCCTGTACGCGAGGGCATCCTTTATATTTCCCCCTGCCAGTTCATCTTTTCCCAGGCGGATGTAAGCTGCCGCGGCATCCTCAGTCACCGCAAGCGCACGGGGATACCCCGGGATCACCTTCAGCGCGCTTTCCGCATAAGACAGGGCCTTGTCATACCGGGACTTGTCCAGGGACGATTCTCCCCATTCGGAATACCGGTCAGCGATGTCCCGGATCATCTGCGAAGCTTTCTCATTCCCGGGGTCAGCGGAAAGAATCTCCTGGCAGGTTTCATAAGCATTATCGCCCTCGGGGTTTGTGAGGCGTTTTTTTTCCATCTGTTCCCGTGCCTCTGCCAGCAGGGATTCTATGGGCGAGGTCACAGGAACGGTTGTCGTGGTGGTAACGGACGGGGTTTTTCCCCTGCTCCCCATGAATTTTTTATATATCCCCGCACCCGCGGCCGCAACCAGAATAACCATCAGGAAAGCAGCCAGCCACCGGAGGGGAATCCCTTTCCCGGGCTTCTTATGCTCTTCCTCCTGCAAAGTGATCTGCTGCCAGTAGCGGCGTTCAATATCCGGATACGGCTTCCTGTGCTTATGAGCCTCCCGGATCTTTTCCAGGATTCCCAGGTATTCCCGGCGCCCGGATTTTCTTTTTGCCTTTTTTTCAAGAAAATCCAGCCATTCTGTCCGCTCCGGTGACAGGGTCAGGGCCTCGGCATAAAGCTTACGCGCCCACAACTGATCCGGGGTTGCGGAGACCTTTACCTTTTCTCGCGCCTCGGTCTCTTCCTGGTTTACAAATGCGAAAACCCGGATGTCATATTCCCCGGTGTTTTCAAACCGGGGCAGGGTCAGCTCCCACGCGTCCTTCCCGGCCTTGCGGATGACAGCATCAGCCCGTTTTCCCGAAACATCGGAATGGAGCCATTTCCCGTGTCCCGGCAGTCCCCGGCCATGAGCAGTGACGGTGACGGTGCAGGTTTTTCCCAAAGCTGTTTTCCCGGGAACCTGTATTTCCAGACCGGACAGAACCGGGGCGAGAAAATCTCTCATTTCCCGGGCCTGTCCCGTGACAGCCTGCGCGGAGGGCCGGTCTTCCGCACGGGGAGCCAGGAGGTTTTCCGTGAGCCGGGCAATTCCCCTTATGACAGCTTCTGTATCGGGCAGGGCAAGGAACTCCTGCTGAACCAGGGTTTCCCCCGGTGCGATGAGGCGGCGGATATCCCGCTGCAGGATGGTTCTCTCCTGGTCGCCCAGTCCCCCGATGGTTCCGAAGTATTTTTCCGCACCGGGCAGGGGCTTCCCGTTTGCCCTTGTCTGATTCCCGATCACGGCCTGGGCCTTGGGAATATTCCCGGTAATCAGCGCGTGGACAACCAGCCCCAGGGCATACATATCGGCCGCGGGGGTAAGCTCGTACTGCGGCTTGTCATTTATGATTTCCGCAGGGATGAACATCTCGGGCGCGCCCCATTCCAGGGTTCCTGCCAGGGAGGTGGTGAATTCATGCTCGATAATCTTGACCGTGCCGAAATCACAGAGCCACAGGTCATCATCCCGCATCAGGATATTGACGAACTTCAGATCCCGGTGGATAAAGATTCCTTCTTCCTGCGGGGCACTGTGAAGCCCGGCCAGGGCATCTGCCATCTGCCCGATCCAGCGCAGTAGCAGGGGGCCGTCAAAGGGGAAAACATTATCATCCCTGCGTTTCACATAAACATGGTTCAGGCTGTGGTCGCAGAGGAGCATCACCATCACGGGCCGGCCCTCGTGTTCCCCGCTGTCCAGCAGGGGCAGGATGTGCTGTTTCCGGGCCCGCTCCTCACCGATGTTCTGCAGGAATCTGATCTCCCACTTCAGCAGGCTGATGATTTTGCGCAGGATCAGGGTGGAATAAGGGGCCTTGTTGCCGGGATTACAGGTCTGCACGATCTTGATCGCGACAGTTTCCCCGTCAGACAGACGCCGCGCGCGCCACACAACCCCGTAGGCCCCTTCACCCAGGTGGTCAAGGATTTCGTAAGTGTCTTTTTCCAGGCTTATCGGAGTGTCGGGTTTGGTCATTATGTCGGTTTTCCTTTTGTGCCCTCTGCAGAACTACAGGAAAAAGGGATAAGAAAAGGAAAGTATTTATATTTTTTTATCCCTGTATTCCCGTTTCATGTAGGGCGGGGTTTACCTCACCGATGAATATTTTCTTGAAATAATTGACAAATAACTATTGGTGGGGTAAACCCCACCCTACAGTTCCGGCAGAATTTTTTTGCAGATTTTTTATCATGTTTACACCTTATCAGAATAAAAATCAAATATGAATTGAAATTAGTATAATCAGGTTGACATAAATGTGATATATAATATCATCAGCAGATGCTTCGGGTTCGGATTTGCCAATCCGAACCAAGCAAGAGAAGGGATCCCCCGATGCTCGCGGGGATTGACAAATCCCCGCAGGAGGCCCCATGATGCTCGCGGGGGATTGACAAATCCCCCGCATGTGCGGGGTTCGGATTTGCCAATCCGAACCGAGCAGGAGAAGGCCCCCGATGCTTGCGTGGGACAAATCCCGCAGGAGAAGCCCCCATGATGCTCGCGGGGGGATTGACAAATCCCCCGCATGTGCGGAAATCACCTTAAAAAAAGAATTGTCGTGAAGCACGGATAACAGGCATGAAAAGAAATATACCATACGGCATAGCAGGCTATGAGGAGCTTGTCCGGGAAAACGCGTATTTTGTGGACAAGACCATGTATATTGAAAAACTGGAGCGGGTAAAAAACCCGGAACAAGATTTAAGCGTGAGGCAGATCTGACAAATGATCATGATTTTTTAACATATGCCAAAGGGAAAGCTGCTTTGTACGGTGTTTATGACCGACAGGAAAACAAAGGTTATGTTTCAATAGGTATGTTCCTGAAGGAAGGCAATAAAATACTATCCTGAGACACACCGGAATTTGCGGTTGAATCTGTTGAAAGATGGTGGGTAAACGATGGTATTAAAACATATCGTAACAAAAAAGATTTATTAATTGTTGCAGATGCGGGAGGAAGCAATGGTTACAGACCGCATATGCGGAAGGTAAAACTTCAGGAAATATTATGCGAAAGATACGGACTGAATGTAACTGTATGTCACTATCCGCCCGGAGCTTCAAAGCGGAATCCGATTGAACATCGTTTATTTAGTGAGATTAGTAAGAATTGGAGAGGAACTCCGTTAACCGATTATGAAACAGTTCTTAAATATACTTTGCGAACAAAGACAAAAACCGGTTTGAAAGTCAATGCGAGTTTAGTTGAGAAACATTATGAAAAAGGTTTAAAAGCTTCGAAAGAGAATTTAGAAAATTTGAATATTGAACGACATGATATTAATCCTTCATGGAATTATACTCTTTATCCAAATTGACTGAAACCGGACTTTGGCAATTCGGAGAAGAATGCAATCCCTTTGAAACAGGGGATCGGGAACTGCTGATCCGAAATAAGCAAAATCGTATTCTTCTCCGAATTACCAAAGTCCGGTTTTACCGGACTTTGGCAATTCGGAGAAGAATGCAATCCCTTTGAAACAGGGACTCGGAACTGCTGAGCCGAAATAAGCAAAATCGTATGCTTCTCATTACGAGGTATGACTCTGCTTAAGTACCTGATCAATAATTTTGTAACATTTCCGAGCTTGTGAAAACCTGAAAATTCAGAATGAGATATCAGAAAAATGTTACAAAACTTTTGCACAGGTACTTAATTTATGCCCCGGATTCGGAAACAGCCGGTCTTACCAAATGCGATGCTTCGCCGAATTGCCAAAGTCCAATAAAAGAATTACATTTTATTTTTTTCTCAACCCTAAGTTGGGGGAGTAATTTTCAGTCCCTACGGGACAATAAAAGCGACTCCCCCAACTTATAAATACGCCCTTCCGAGACAGAAAGCGAAAGCGTTCGACTGAACTCACACCGAAGTCAGGCTGAAGCCAGCTAAAATCGGTAGATCGAAAAGTTTCCGGTAAACCCCGTTAAACAGTGGATTCCGGGTTAAAATTAAAAAACATCCGTTTTTAATTTTCCCCGGAATGACAATTTAACATACTGTCATTCCGGGGAAAAGCGGAAAACGGATCTTTCCCGATTTTAACCCGGAATCCACCCTCCGCATAAGTTTTCGATCTACTGATAATCAGAAAAAGTCAGTCTGTCAATCAGGTTCATATTGACAAATACAGCAGGAGCGGGTAATTTGAAAATCAGATTCCGGGGGTTTTTCATTATATTAATGAAGTTAAATTATTATCAACCAAGGAGGAGGCACTATGAAAGTTATGAAAGTTACGGCGATGTTTTTTATTGTAATGCTTTTATTCTTGCGGGTACCCGGTGCGGGCGCTGCCGATAACAAACGTTTCGACGGGGTGGAAATCATTGTCGGCGTGATGGATGCACCTGCTATCGGAAGCCCGGCAACGGCTCATGCAAAGACATGGGAAAAAGAAACCGGAGGGAAGGTCAGAATCATGAAATACCCTTTCGGGGAACTTTTCGGAAAATTTATGGGTAGTTTGGGAGCAAAAGAAGCAAAGTACGACGTAATTTTCTATGCACCGGCCTGGGCAGGAGATTTTTTCCCGTATTTGTCAGAACTTCCCGAAGAACTGACGGAAGATGAATCCTTTGATGATATCCACGATACCTATCGTGAGCGGCTGATGCAGTGGGATGACAAATGGGCCGCGGTTACCATTGATGGTGACTTGTTCAACGGGTATTATCGAAAAGACCTTTTTGAAGGCACGCTAAACCGCCAGGAGTTCAAAGCAAAATACGGATATGATCTGACCCCGCCCGACACCTGGAAGCAATACGCGGATATTGCCGAATTTTTTACAGGGCGAACCGGCCCGGATGGCAAAAAACTTTACGGCGCAACCGAAGTATTTGCCCGGGGAGGCCAGGCATTCTGGGATGTTTTCAGCCGGGCCTCGGCTTATACCAATCATCCGGATCATCCCGGGGCGCAGTTTTTCAATCCGGACAACATGAAGGCCCAGGTCAACAACTCCGGATGGGTGCGGGCAGTTCAGGAATATGCCGCTATTCTGAAATTCTGCCCCCCGGGTTCAAAGAACTATGACCTTCAGAAAATGCGGAAAGCCTTTGCCAGCGGACAGGCAGTGATGACGACAGAATGGGGTGATACCGCACAGATTACAGCGGATTCCGAACAATCTGCGGTGGTCGGCAAAGTCGGATATTTTGTCCTCCCGGGAACCCGCGAAATATGGAATTACAAAACAGGCAAATGGGACAAGGCCGATTCCCCTCACAAAGCACCCTTCCTTGCATTCGGCGGATGGGTGGGAAGCGTACCCCAAAACAGCAAAAAGAAACAGGCTGCCTGGGATTACATCATGTGGTATGCAAGCCCGAAGAACAGCCTTCATGATGTTGTCACCAGCGGTACAGGCGTCAATCCTTATCGTTTTTCTCATTTTACAAACATTGACGCGTGGACACGCGCGTTTTCAAGACGAGCCGCCTCGGAATATCTTGCTGTCCTGAGAGCCAGCCTTGATTCGCCGCATGTTGCACCGGATCTCCGTATCCCCGGGTTTCATAATTATACAGAGGCGTTGGAAGTTCAGTTGGTTCGGATTCTGAATCATGAGATCGGTGTTCAGGAGGGGCTGGATATTGTTGCTGCTGAATGGGAAAAGATTACTGACAAACTCGGGCGGGATAAGCAGTTGGCAATTTATCGTTCTTCTATGGGGTTGTAATGCGTGATGCGTGATGCGTGATGCGTGATGCGTGATGCGTGATGCGTGATGCGTGATGCGTGATGCGTGATGCGTGATGCGTGATGCGTGATGCGTGATGCGTGATGCGTGATGCGTGATGCGTGATGAGACTCAGAATTTTTGACCCTGCGGAGTGCAAAGCTTGCTTTGTCTGTAGAACAATTTTTCAAATTGTTTAAAACGGGCGTATTTACAAGTTAGGGGAGTGATTTTCGGGTGTGTCCCACCGTGTCCCACCTCCCCCATTATGTCATTCCGGGCAGAGATTTCCGGCCCGGACCGGGTGTGAACAGAAGTATCGGAGACTGATAGCTGCCGCATATAATTTCGGACAGTTGCATTCCGGAACCGGCCTCGGCGGCACTTCTGACCGCGCCCGACCGGAACAGGAAAACATCCCGTTTTTTCAGTTTCGCAGGTGGAGGTGGGACACACCCTGATTTTCAGTCCCGGAGGGACGATTGAAAATAGCCCGGCAATTCATTGCCGGGTGAGATTCCGGATCATCACGTCCCGGAGGGACGACTGAAAAGCTTTCAGCCGTCCCTCCGGGACTGAAAAAACGGGGGACATCCGCCCCGGCAATGAATTGCCGGGCTATTTTCAGTCGTCCCTCCGGGACTGCTCCCCCAGGTTGTAAATGCGCCCGTTTAAAACAATTTGAAAAATTGTTCTACAACCTGAAAAAGTGTAAACTACTTTTTATCTTCTGTGAAGGATGCCGATGTTTTTTAATTTTAACCCGGAATCCACTGATTACAAGGTTTACCGTAAACTTTTCGATCTGCTGATACTTACAAAGCAAGCTTTGCACTCCTCGGACATGAAGCATGAAGTTGTGAACTACCGGGTTTCTTTGCTTTAATTTTAAAAATAAGGAGGATTGTGTTATGAAGACATGGATACGGATTTTTTTTCTGACAGCACTATGCCTGGCTCTCCTGGTGCCGGCTTCTGCAGGAGATGAGAAAAAAATTGTCATCGGATTTTCCCAGGCCACAACAACCGAACCGTGGCGGCTCTTGTTTAATAAAGAGCTTAGGGATGAGGCGGATAAACATCCTGAAGTAAAACTGATTGTCCGTGACGGAATGGATGATGCAGCCAAGCAGGCTGCGGATATTGAGGAATTTATCAAAATGCGTGTCAATGCCATCCTGATTTCGCCCAAGGTGGCCGCGGAACTGACGCCGATGGTTAATAAAGCTTTTGATTCCGGAATCCCGGTTTTTGTCTTGGATCGTGACTTGGTGAATGACCGCTATACCCAGTTCATCGGCGGCGATAATAAACTGATTGGCCGGGCTGCCGGCAAATACGCGGTGAAGTTTCTCGGGGGAACTGGCAAGGCAAAGGGCAATGTAGTGGAAATATGGGGCGGCAGTTCCTCCACTCCGGCGCATGATCGCTATTCAGGGTTTCACGATATCATTGACAAGGAACCGGGGATTAAAATGATCACCAAGCCAAATGACGGGGACTGGAAACAGGACATGGGTTATGAGATCATGGCCGAGGCCCTGGATGCACATGACAAAATTGATCTGGTCTATGCTCACAATGATCCCATGGCTTACGGTGCATATATGGCTGCCAAAGATGTGGAGCGCGAGAAGGGTACAGCTTTTCTCGGCATTGACGGGATTCCGGCTGAAGGGGTAAAATGGGTACATGAAGGGATTCTGACTGCAACCTTCCTATATAAAACCCCGGGTGACGAGGGAGTTCGCCAGGCCCTTAAACTACTGAAAGGCGAAACCATCGAAAAGCGGGTCACACTGCCCACAAAAACCATTGATAAGACCAATGCGGAAAGCATTTTACGCGCCAATGGGCTTATCAAGTAGTTGTGGCAGTTGCCAGTCGGCAGTCGGCAGTTGCCAATCGGCAGTTGCCAGTCGGCAGTCGGCAGTTGCCAATCGGCAGTTGCCAATCGGCAGTTGCCAGTCGGCAGTTGCCAGTTGCAACCGACTGCTGACTGCTGACTGCTGACTGCTGACTGGCGACTGGCGACTGCTGACTGCCGACTGCTGACTGGCGACTGCTGACTGCTGACTGGCGACTGATGACTGCCAACTGCTGACTGCCGACTGAAAACTGAAAACTGACAGATAAAATGTTGCGGATCATGCTTTTAAACTGGCTGAAAACACTAAAAGTCCGGCTTTACATGGCATTCTTTGTAATCAGCTTGCTGATTCTCTTCTCCACCGGTGTTGCACTGTACTCTTTCAATCAGTTGGGAAAAGTCACCGATAATACGACAGGCAAAACGGTTCCTGAAATGATAGCGGCAATGCGTTTGTCCGAACGCAGCGCGCTCTTGGCTGCCACCGCACCTGTTCTTATAACTTCCGAAAATGAGGAAGAAGTCCTGCGAACTGAGGAACGAATTACCGAACTGATTGATGACATTAATGAGGGCGTCTATTTTCTCGCTAAACAGGGCAGCGGTACAGATGAGGAACTGATTTTCCGAATCAGTATGAACAGTGAAGCAATTGCCGAGAATTTATATCACCTGAACAGGGATACCCGCCGGCAGCTTGTGCTGAAGGCACGCCTTCGCTCCCTTCTGACGGAAATCCGGAAACTCCATAATGATCTTGTAGATACCGTCAGTCCGCTTTTATATGGAACTTCATCGCTGACCAGCCTGTTCGGAAAGCGCGCTGCCCGGCGCAGCATTTCGTCCGTTAAAAAGCTTTTAAAATCAGACGACAAAGACGCATCTTACAAAGAAACCAGCAAGCTTATACGAAAATCCATATCCGAACTGACAGACAGCGCTATGAAGGAGATGGGGTATGCCTCGGATATCAAGGCAGAGGGGAACCTCTTGGTCAGCCTGCTCATCACTGCTTCGGACGTGGACAGGATGGAAACACTTACGGATCTTCATAGCCGATTTAAGCAATCCTTTTCGTCATTTCGTCATGCTGCCGCTGTGTTCCGGAAAGGTGCCCTGGCCCAGCGGAATCCCATCCTTGCCGGCAATGTGGATGAGATAGATAAACGCATCGCCGCGTTTGACGAAGGGGAAAGCAGTATCTTTGAAATACAGCGTGAAGTGATTTCCAACAACAGGCATATCAGTAAAGAACTCTCAGGAGCACACCGGGTCGCCACAAATATGACAAAGGAGATCAACAGGCTCGTTGCCGGGGTTCAGGCTGATTTAAACCGCCTGCATACCGATACCTCGGAAAATACAAAAGCCAGCAGGTTCATATTAATCGTGATATGCGGAGGGTGTCTGCTTTCCTCGGCTCTGATCGCCTATTTTACGGTCAGTATTCTGAGCCGGCACGAGCGGAACATCATAGCAGCCAAGGAAAAGGCAGAAATCGCCCGGAAAGCTGCTGAAGCCGCCAATGAAAAGATCGTGGATAGCCTCGAATATGCCCAGATGATACAGAAAGCCCTGCTGCCGAATCCGGAGATTATAAAAACCTATCTTCCGGACAGCTTTTTCCTGTGGATGCCCAGGGATATTGTCGGCGGCGATATCTTCTTTACAGATACTTTTGAAGACGGGTTTGTGATCTCAGTCATTGATTGCACAGGCCACGGTGTCCCCGGTGCTTTCCTGACCATGATTGCTTATTCCGCGCTGGTAAGAGTTATAAAAGACGAAGCCTGTCATGATCCTGCTGAGGTATTGAAGCGATTGAATTTTATCGTCAAAACTACGCTTCACCAGGATACAGAGGAAACTTCATCAGATGACGGGCTGGACGCGGGTTTATGTTTTGTTAACCTGAAAGAGAAAATTCTGACTTTTGCAGGTGCTATGATACCGCTGATTTATATTAATGATGGCAAACTGAATGTTATCAAAGGAAATAAAAGAAGTATAGGTTATCGGAGATCCGATCTGGATGCTGATTTTACCAAGCACACAATCAGTATCCGAAAAGAGATGCGTTTCTATCTGGCAAGCGACGGATTTCATGATCAGATGGGTAAAAATGAGCGCAGCCGTTTCGGGAGAAGCAGTTTCGGCAACAAACGTTTCAAGGAATTGCTCAGGGAAAACAGTAATCTGCCTTTCAGAGACCAGCAGGCTGTCCTTGTTGAAGTGTTTAACAAACACAAGGGAAATATTGAAAGACAGGATGATGTGACGGTTGTGGGCTTCAGCCTGAAACCTGAAACCTGATGCGTGATGCGTGATGCGTGATGCGTGATGCGTGATGCGTGATGCGTGATGCGTGATGCGTGAAACGTGAAACGTGAAACGTGATGCGTGATGCGTGATGCGTGATGCGTGATGCGTGATGCGTGAAACGTGAAACGTGAAACGTGAAACGTGAAACGTGAAACGTGAAAATTAATGAAAGAAAAAATATTACTTGTTGACAACGAACCTGAGATTCTGAACGCGCTTGAAATGGTATTAAACGCGGGAGGCTTTTATGTCAGAAAGGCTTTTAACGGCATAGAAGCAACGGATATCATTCAGTCAGAGTCCTTTGACCTTATTATTACCGATATCCGTATGCCTGCGATGGATGGTCTGGAATTCATTCATCATGTCAGAAATATAGATAAAGAAGTTGAAGTTATTGTTCTAACTGCTTTTGCTACAATTGAAAATGCCATAGAAGCTTTGAAAGAAGACCGGGCATTTGATTTTCTGACCAAGCCGCTGGACAATATTGATGCGCTTCTCAACACCGTTCATCAGGCACTGGAAAAAAAAAGATTACGCATACAGAACCATGCACTTCTTGAAGAACTTAGAAAACACCGGGACCGTCTTGAAGAGCTGGTTGACTTGCGTACTGATGAACTGAAAAAAGTCAACGAGCAGCTTCAGAATGCCAAAACAGCCGCGGAAGCAGCCAGCCAGGCCAAAAGCGAATTCCTGGCCAGGATGAGCCATGAACTCAGGACGCCCATGAATATAATCAACGGTATGATTTGTCTTGCCTTGGAGACGGAACTGACGCCGAAACAGAGCGACTACTTGGAGGAGGCCCGGGCAGAATCTCTTAATCTTACCAATCTGATCATTGATATTCTTGATTTTTCCAAGATAGAGAACGGAAAGGTAAATATTGAATCATTGGATTTCCGGCTGGATAGTATCCTTGAAAATATTTTTACCCGGATAAGTCCGAATGCAGAAAAAAAGGGAATCCGACTGAGGTTTGAAATAGATGAAAGTGTTCCTATTTTCCTGGTGGGCGACCCTGTACGTCTGGAGCAAATCCTCGGTCACTTGACAGATAATGCTGTAAAATTCACCGAAGCAGGAGAAATTTCGATCCGGGTGATTCTTTCCGAACCGGAGAACACAGCGCCAGATCAGGCAGAACTGATCTTCTGCGTCAGTGATACCGGTATCGGAATCCCTCGGGAGAGACTATCGGAGTTGTTTGAGCTTTTCACACAGGGCGACGGCTCATCTACTAGAAAATTCGATGGTACAGGATTAGGCCTGGCGATCTGTAAACGGGTTGCGGAGATGATGGGCGGACATATCCGGGCGGACAGCATACCGAACCAGGGAAGCACTTTTTATCTCACACTGAGATTTCAGAAACTGGGTGAAATGGTGGAAGCCGGAAGAAAAGCCGTCCGAATTTTTTCCAGCCATAAGAAAGTCCGAGTCACTGACTCTGAAAATGATCAGACGCCTCCTTCAAAAATTGATTTGCTTCTGAAGGAAATATCTGCTCTTCTTAAATATGGCGACACCGAAGCCCTGGAACGCTTGGACGAACTCGCGGAATACCTGGCTGGTTCCGGATTTGAAAACCAGATCAGTCAGCTTGAAAAGGATATTTATGATTATGACTTTGAGGGAGCGCTGGAGACCCTGGCGGAAATTACCAGGCAACTGCACCCCTCTTCAGCGTGAGTTCCCTAGTACAACAACCATGAAAGTCAGAATAGTTCGTTCCGGGTGCAATTAAAAGTGTTAGGTGAGCCATCCTCGTTCCCAAACTCCGTTTGGGAACGCAATTGCATGCAAAACTCCGTTTTGCATGGCAAACAGAGTTTGCCGGGCAGGTGTGTTCCCAAACGGAGTTTGGGAACAAGGACAATAGTTCGTTCCCGTTCCCTGAGCCTGCCGAAGGGGGAAGAACATGACCCTTTCATATAAACGGTCATATAAACCCCGCGGCAAGAGATTTGTCAACCCCGAGCCGAGAGCAGCAGCGGGTATTTTATTATTTCTTGGAAATCCCCTTATTTAATAATGCTATTTACAGAATCCAGTGCATCCTCATTATATTTCAGACCATATTCCTTTGCTTTTTTCAAGTTCAAGGTGATCTGTGATCCTGCCGGGAACTGTACTTTCTCCTCTATATCAACGCGGCTGAGTACCTCCTCGGCAATAGTTGCTGCCTGCCCCCCGATAGTCTTATCATCCGCAGAAACGATCAGTATGGCTCCGTATTTTGCAAATGCGCTGTGATAAGAAAATATGGGTTTTTTCCGGGCGTTGCACGTTTTTAATACTTGGCCCAGGATCTTTTTTTCAGACATAATCACAGGGTCAGCTATGAGCCAGAAAGAATCTGTTCTTAGAAGTAATTTTTCCAGAGCGGGAATCGTTTCCTTACTGTCTGAAATCGCCTCGCACACGAGTTCTATACATGTCTTTTTTGCCGCTTCCGTAGCTTCTGCTACCCATTGCCTGTTATATTGTTTGCCGTACAATACACCGATTTTCTTAATATGGGGAAACATATAGCGGAACAGCATGATCTGCATTCCGGTGTGAAGTTCGTTGGATATGCCGTAAGTCTTTTTGGTAAGAGGCAGTCGCCGCCAATTGAGAATTGAAGAAAAGACAAGATTCTTTTCAGGAGCATACTTGCTTGCAATAACATACGCTTTAGTTCCGATACAATATACAAGATCGGGGTTCTCATTATTTATCATAGCTTTGATATTATTGGGTTTTTTCCATTTGCTATCCTCCAGATTCACTTCCGCAATCGGATAAGGAATCTTTTTCCTGAACTCCTCATGTACCATAACGTACCTTTCTACTGAGACATCGGAATTTATCACCAGTATTTTCTTATTATCATCCGAGAAGAGTATGCCCGGAAAAAGGAAAACAACCCCCAAAAAACAGATTTGTTTCAAAATTCTCATTTAATCCTCCGTTTTCCGTTTATCAGATGAATCAACAGGTATCCGTTCATTCTTCATTCTGACTTTCTCCTTCTAATGAAATTCCCGACATGCCTGCTATTCCGCTAAGGGTATTCCATGCACTTTTAAAGTCATACCTGCCTATCTGATCCTCCAGATTTATTATATCTTCCTGAGCACTGATGCCGCTTAAAAGAGGTTTCAGCGAATCAAAATATGCCTCTGCTTTCGGATTATTATCCATAAGAAGATCGGCAAGCCCGACAAGCAGGGAATTCAGTTGCGTATGTCCGATTTCAGTTTTTTTATCCGATGTTCCGGATATCACTCCCCTCTCTCTTTGTTCCAGATGTTTTGCTGATTCCAGAACCAGATTCAGAGCATCATCAAAATCTTCCAGTTGTTTCAGAATGTTTTCTGTATGTCCATGCTCAATTCCTGACTCAATTGCCAGCGCTGCCTTTTGCAGTTCATTTGCTGAAAGATTACCCGCCAGTCCCTTAATAGTATGAGCCAGGTGCATAGCGGACGCAGTATCACCTTTTTCCAGTGAGTCCCTGATTTCCCGGGACGCGTCGATATAATCTTTTTGAAATGAAATTAACAGGTTTTTGAAAAGTTTCACATTTCCCTGGAGTCTTTCCAGAACGGATTCGATATCGATTCCGGGAAGGTTCGGGAGTTCGGTTTCCGGATTTCCGTTTCCAGTTCGTATTTCCGGTTCCGGGTTTCGTATTTCCATATTTGTCCATCGCTCCAAAGCAGAATATAAACGATTCGGTTCTACAGGCTTGGGCACATAGTCATCCATTCCCGCATCAAAACATTTCTCGCGATCTCCCTTTATGGCGTGGGCAGTCATGGCTATAACAGGGATTTCGCATCCGGCATCCCGGATAATACGGGTGGCTTCAAATCCGTCCATTTCCGGCATCTGGATATCCATCATCACAGCATGGTAGTCGCGTACTGCCGGGCTGAGTAAGATATCAACAGCTTCTCTTCCGTTATTAGCGATGTCAACCGTCACGCCGGCAACGCTTAGTATCTCTGTTGCCACTTCCTGATTGATAAAATTATCTTCAACCAGAAGTACCCGTACCCCTTTAATTTTATTAACTGATCCGTTTCTTCTGACTGCTGTTTCTTCATTTACATATGCTTCTTTATTTTCCAGGCCGAAAGCTTCCATGACGGCGTGAAAAAGCAAACTCTGTTTCACTGGTTTGGGGAGAAAAACATTTACACCTGCTGCCTCGGCCCGCTGCATTATTTCCTCTTTTCCGAATTCAACCATCATAATAATAGGCAGTTGTTCAAGTTTCGGATTCTCCCTGATAATTTCTGAAACCCTGATCCCGTCTGTGCCTGGCATTCTCTGATCAATAATCGCCAGTGCATATTGATTTTCACAGGCCAGTTTTTCCAAGGCTTCCTCTCCGGATGCGGCTGTTGTGACCTCAAATTCAAGCTTCTCCAAAATCGCCTGCAAAGCGTCCCTCGAAGCCTTATTATCATCTGCCACCAGTATTCCTGCTTTCCGCAGGTCAGGAGGAACCATCTGTTTTCGTTCTTTATCCCCTGCCTGTCGGCCAAAAGCTGCTGTAAACCGGAATGTGCTTCCCATATCCGGCGTGCTTTCTGCCCGGATTTCTCCGTTCATCATTATTACCAGTTGTTTGGATATGGCAAGACCAAGGCCGGTGCCGCCGAATTTCCGGGTTGTGGAGCTGTCAGCCTGGGTAAAAGGTGTAAACAACAGGGACAGTTTTTCAGGAGATATTCCGATTCCGGTATCCCTGACAGAGAATCTGAGCAGGGTTCGATCCGGATATTTTTCTATCATTTCCACCATGACAATGACCTCCCCCCTGTCCGTAAACTTAATCGCATTATTTACCAGATTGATGAGAACCTGCCCGAGGCGGAGCGGATCTCCGACCAGGGCGCCGGGCACATCTTCGCTGACTGAAATAACCAGTTCCAGCCCTTTTTCACTGATTTTCCCTCCGAACATATCAGATATGTTATCCATAGTATCATGTAGTTGAAAATCAGAAAATTCCAAATACAATTTCCCTGCTTCGATTTTGGAGAAATCCAGGATATCATCTATCAGTAGCAGAAGAGACTGGGCAGATGTCTGAACAGTATTCAGATAATTCATTGCCTTGGGAGGCAGGTTCTGGTTCAAAGCCAGATAGGTCATGTTGGTGATGGCGTTCATAGGGGTTCTGATTTCATGGCTCATGTTAGCAAGGAAGTCACCTTTGGCCTGGTCAGCTTTTTCAGCTTCTTTTTTTGCTGTTTCAACTTCCCATATCGCATTACCTAACCGGATATTCTTTTTGCGGATCTCTTCAGTCCTTTTCCTGACTCTCTGCTCAAGGGTTTTGTTATATTCCTCCAGTTTTTCATAAGACGATTTCAATTCCATGCTCATCTCAATAAAAGCCGCTGCAAGCACACCGACCTCATCTTTTGAGCGAATACGGATAGTTGAAGACACGGAAAAATCCCCTTTTGAAAGCTTCCTGGCCAGCCCTGTGAGCAGGATAAGAGGCTTTAAAAGTCTTGCCGACAGGATGAAAACAATGACAAAACATACTCCTATAAATCCGATTGATGTCGCTACGGATTTGTAAAATAGCCGCCTGATTTCCTCCCGGATCTGCAGTTCGGAGTTTTCGATTTCCCTGTCCAGTTGTTTTAATGTATAAATCACTCTTAAAACCCCCCAGGGTTCGGTGCCGACCTGCACAGGGTTTATGATTTCAATTAAGGATTCATTTCCTTCTTTATATTCCATTACCGCGATCTTTTTCTGATTCAATGCCTTTGTGTCTCTTTCAGTCAGTTTGGCAAAAGGCTCGGATCTCAGGGTATCCGTAAGCACGATGCCGGAAGAATCCATCAGGATCGCATATTTTATTTCCTCATTATTTCCGACCCTGTTCCTGACCGCCTCCATAGCCCCGGAGAAATTAAAGGAAGCGATATCATTTTCCACCTGAAGCGAAAGATCCCTGATCAGGCTTTTTCCCCGTTCGATCAGGTTTTCCTTTAAAAGTCTGATTCTCTTATTCAGTTCGTTCTCCAGCATTTCTTTTTGCGATGAAATCTGGGTGTATGTCAGTATGATCACCAGGATCGCCATGAGGCTCGCCATGACGATCATAAGGCGCCATTTGATACTCCGAATGCCAGTGATTTTGCTTTCTGGAGTATTATTTTTCAATTTAGGAAGTTCCTGTCAGTTGTCCGTGGTCCGTTGCCTGTGGTCCGTTGCCTGTTACAACTGACAACGGACAACTGGCAACTGGCAACCGACCACAGTTCAGAAATCATAAGAAAACTGTACCCACCATTCACGTCCCGGGCGGGGAAAGTCATCTCGGTAATAGTAGCCGATATTCCCTTCCTCATCTTTGAATACAGGGGCAGGATGCACGATTTCCTCATCAGACAGATTCCTGACCCCTGCGCGTAATGTCAGGCCCTTTGTGAACAGATTATAAACATTGGCAGTCAGATTCCAAGTATTGTATGCATCTGCATCATCCCTGTCATCATCGGGG
The DNA here is from genome assembly GCA_030378015.1 of Desulfococcaceae bacterium HSG8. Taxonomy (GTDB): domain Bacteria; phylum Desulfobacterota; class Desulfobacteria; order Desulfobacterales; family 4be13; genus JAUCGG01. Next base: position 2,837 of record JAUCGG010000029.1, on the reverse strand, counting down.
GCCCGATGGCGATTCCCAACATAATGATATTGCAGCGCAAGAGCGACATCATGAACCGGATGATATAACAACCCTAAATTTCCCATCCAGTCAGATCCTCCCTCAACAGGCTCCCCTGTCTCTCCGTCATCAGTATCTGAATATGAGAGATTTGCATCCAGCTTGAGAGTTTTCCCTATCTTATACTCGGATTCCAGTTCAAATCCCTTTGTTCTGATGATGTCCTCTGCATTCCTATACTGTATCCCCACCCCTCCTATCGTATTCGCATACTCGGGGTATTCGATATTGTCCCTCAGCTCTGAATAAAACAGGGTGATGCGGCCGGTAGTGTGCGGGCGTCTGTAAATATAGCCCAGTTCATAGCTTCTGATGTGCTCCGAATCAAGATCGGGATTGCCTTGAATTAATGAATTCCCCCTGCTATACAGTTCGGTGAAAGATGGGGGGCGGACAGCCTCCGAATACTGGGCTTTTAAGATATGATGATCTGTAAGACGCCATACTGCGGATGCTCTCGGGGTCAGACTCTCTTTCATATCATTATAGTGATCGTATCGCAGACCTCCCGTAAGAGTGAAATGATCTGTTATATCAGACATCCATTGGAAATACGCACTGTAAATTCTTTTTTTCTGATCCTCGATCAACCAGTTCAGTTCTCCGTCATACCGTTTCATCACTCCCCAGTATTCGTCGTCAGTGGTATTGGAATCTACCCATACATCCCCCATTTCTATATCCGAGTACCTTGTTCCCATCAGGATTGTATGTCGGTCTGCTTTTCTCCAGACCATCTCCGCTCCGAAATAAACTTCTCTTTCTTCATAATGAGGCCCTGCAACAGATCCCTCAGCAGGAGCGATAGGGATAGCTGATCCGTCCGGTAAAGTCATCATTACATGCGGAAGCCCTATGGTATCATCGATATCAAATTCGTATCGTCGGTACCCTGCTTTGATATCCATCTTGAGTGTATCGGAAATATTAAGGGTTTGTCCGGCTTCCAAAGCCCCGTGCTCATGGGATACCACAACCCTGTCATCCTCCGGGGGCAGGACGTGGATTATACCGAAATAATCGCCTCTGCTATTTAAAAGATATTGGCCTGAAAGTGAAAAACCCTTGTATTCTAATGAAAGGTTCATCATGCGGTCTTCATGAACTTCGTTTGTGGGGCCTGGTGAATACGAAAATTCGCCGAATTTCATACCGAAAAATCCTTCATAAAGCCGGTCTTGACCTGCTTCGATATCAGGGCCGTCGGATTCCCGGGCGAAAAGATTTAAATTCAGGGTCAGGTCTTTTTCCGGAACTTTATATGTCAATGTTCCGCCCCCGCCATAGCTGTAAGGGAGCCATTGCTCCCATACGCAACTGCCATGAATCCGATTGCCTGCTTTGCGGGTTCTCACATTTATCACACCTGCATAAGCATAGTCGCCATAAATCACCGATCCGGGTCCCCGGATGATCTCTATTCTTTCAACCTGCTCAACAGGGATGATGTATAATCCGTAACCCGCAGCGCTCATGCTGTCGTTCAGAGCAACCCCGTCCATCATAAGTTTCAGATTACCCGAGAAGAAGCTTCCGCCTATGCCTCTCACGGAAACATTCTCGTCTCCCGGCGAATTCAGGTAGGTATTCAGTCCCGGAACCAGGGACAAAGCTTCATAAACCGTTCGTACCCCCCGATCTTCCAGATCCTTTCCCAAAAGCACTGTTACCATGCCGGGAACAAGATCCGCATCCATTTCTGTCTTGGTGGCAATCGCTGTCATAACCACAGCGGCTTCTTCCTGGAGCCATTTGAATTCCTGATCAATTTCATGATCAGCAGTTTCCTGTGCAAATGTGGAAACTGCATTAAAAATAATTAAAACGAACATGATAATGATAAATATCTTCATTATTTATCCTTTCAATTTTGAAAATCAGCACATCTGAAAGGTTACGCCCCCGGCGTACTCATGAATGTTCGTACAGAATTTTTAAATCCCGGTCAGTTAAGGCGGATTTGCCAATCCGCCTGACCCGATTTTCAGACATTTTTGATCTGCTGAATATGAATATAAGCAGATGGAAAATTCGCTCCTGCCGGATCCGTAATAAAGATGCGGTTAATCAGGGCAATTCTATTATTGTCCAGGACTACCCTTTTCCAGTATCAGGACATCTGAGAGGTCAAATTTCCGCCAATCATCCAATCCGAGCATTCTCAGTTTGTCTTTTCCGTCCGGATCTTTGGACATAGACTGTATGATTTTAATTAATTTTCCGGAATCCTTCACAAAATTTTCGGGTACGGCCAGTATCAGCAACAGGGATTTTTTGCTTTCTGCCAAAACTTTAATATCTTTATAGAGGTAAGGATTCAAAGCCTTCAGCTTCTTCAGGGTGTTCCCTGTGGTCAGTGCAAACTGTGACATTCCGAATCCCACGGACATCAGGGCATCAATATCCTTGGGAACCGTGAGTATATTGGCGGTTTCCGCCTTTTCTTTTTCCTTGAGCATCTCTCTGAGTACATTTTTTGTATGTTGAATACTGCTGGCAGAAGCGAGGCGCCCTTTTTTTAAGGATCTGGCGTTGTTCCCGCCTACCAATATTCTCTTTTGCCAGAACTTACCGTCACGCCCCCCGACCAGAACCGGTTTGAGAGAATAATCTCTGTATATATTATTGTAATGCCAACTGGATATCAGCAAAAGGCACTTTATCTTATCTCTGACATGAGTCTCGAAAATTTTTATGTCGCTGAAGGGTTGGAATTCATAAGGCCCGCGACTGGAAAGATATTTATCGAATTCTATCTTTAATGATTTGAAATTATT
>JAUCGG010000182.1 GCA_030378015.1 Desulfococcaceae bacterium HSG8 | reverse complement strand
ATTCCTATAATCACTTTCAGACATCAGATGGTCAGGAGCTTAATCTGCCACAGTTTTTTCCGTCCCCCGCAGAAAAGCGACAATCATGCCGATACCTGCCACGATTCCTCCTGTAATCATGGTGTAACGGAATGAGTCCATGAATATCGGCTCCAGCTCCTGTGCATAGACTTTCAGACTCAGCCCCCCGCTCAATACATAGAATGTGCTGTTAAATACGGTTCCTGACAGAGCAACTCCCAGCACCATTCCCAAGTTGCGCGCGGTTGCCACGGTTCCTGCTGCAACCCCCATCCGGATCGGCGGAACAGCGCTCATGGTGACGGAAGTATTGGGAGAAATGAAGATGGCTGTCCCGATACCGGCAAGGGCAAGACGCCAGGCAATGGAAAGGGGAGAGGATACGGGCGTCAGATCGGCCATGAAAAAAAGAGCTGCCGCGAGCAGTCCCATGCCGAAAGTGCAAAGCATTCGTGAGCCGATCCGGTCTGAAATGGTCCCTGAAAGCGGGGAAAAAATAAAGAGAAAACCGAACAAAGTCATCATAAGATACCCTGCCTGGCTTATGGAAAAACCGCGGGGATGCATCAGGTAAAAAGGCATCAGGAAAACCATCACAAACAAGCTCACAAAAAGAAGGATGGCTGAAAGAACCGGGAGTGTAAAGAGGCGTATCTTCAGGAGAGAAGGCTCCAGTATGGGGTGAGCAACACGGGATTCGATTCGGATGAGCCAGAAGCATGATATGACTGCCCCGCCTGTTAGGAGGAGAATCGGGGGGGAAGTATAGCCCCATTTGTATCCGTGAGCCACGGTAAAAAGGAAAATGCCCAGGGAAAGGATCAGGAGCAGCGCGCCGGCCCGGTCAAAATTTTCGCTCCTGCTTACATCAGCCTTTCCTCCCTTCAGGACTTTGTTTGCAATGATCGCGGTTACAATGCCGATGGGAATGTTGATATAAAAAATAAAGTGCCATGAAAAATGGTGGGTAATCAGGGCCCCGAGGGGAGGTCCCATGGTCAGTCCTGACGCGACAACTGCCCCAACCATCCCCATTGCCTTTCCCCGCTCTGATGCGGGAAAAGTGTCACTCACAAGCGCGGGTGTACAGGACATAATCATGGCCGCGCCGACGCCTTGGAAGGAACGCGCGGCAATCAGCCAGGCCGCGTTGCTGGCCATCCCGCAAAACAGCGAGCCGACGGCAAAAACAATAAGCCCCCGGCTATAAACCCAACGGCGTCCCCGGATATCGCTCAGGCGTCCGAAACTCAGAAGAAGGGAGGATACCGTAAGCATATAAATCATCGGAATCCACTCCGCAACGGAAAGCGGGACAAAAAGGTCGTGCATGATGGAAGGCAGCGCTATATTCACAATACTCCCATCAAGGGTTGACATGAAAATGCCGACAGCTACAAGCAGGAAGATCAGCCATTTATTCGGATCAGATTGTTTCATAATCTCAGGATCATCAGGTCAAGATGTATAATTTATGTTCAGCAGATCAAGTTTTTCTTTTATTTAAGAAGGCGATTAAAAAGTCATTATGAACCTTATAACTACAGGGATTGCCTATAAGCAGGGATTTTATAAAAATCCCTGCTTATAGGCAATCCCTGTAGTTATGAAACTGAAAACCGGCCAGCCCGGAATTCCGGAAGCAGTCAGGCTGTTATCTCATTTTACCCTTTAAAATGAGAATAATGATCTGTAAAATAATAGAGGAGATTTCTGTAAATAGCAAGAGAAACCGAGCCGGGCACAGAAACTCTTTTGTCAGAGTCAGTAGATCGAAAACTTTTGCAAACAATGGATCCGGGTTAAAATCGGAAAACATCCGTTTTCCGATTTTTCCAGGAATAACAATAAGTTAAGCTGTCATTCCGGGGAAAATTAAAAAACGGATGTTTTTTAATTTTAACCCGGAATCCACTGTTTACCAAGGTTTAGCGGAAACTTTTCGATCTACTGAGAGTTGCAAGATTGGGAGTTGATGTTTCTGCATAAAAAGGTTACATTATATATTCCAGTGAAAATCAGAAAGCTGGTATCCGGAATCAACATTTTGAAATAATTCATGATTTACCCCGTTAGTAAATCGTAGTACAACAACTTGGAAATTCGTCCCCCCTCTCTTATAATAGATAAAAGGGGACGAATTTCCAAGTTGTTGTAGTAGATATTTCGGACTTTCATAAATCGTAACTCTTAAATATTATGGCAAATATCATGTTTCAGGAAAAAAGTCGGATTTTGCGAAATGAGAATATAAGCCCCGGTTATTATAAAATCGGCCTGACTTCTGACAGGGGATATTCAGAAGCCCTGCCCGGTCAATTTGTCACACTGAAATTTGCGGATCAGATTGCCCCTCTTCTTCGCCGCCCTTTTTCTATCCACCGACTGATTACAACCGCAGAAGGCATATCAGGCATTGAAATCCTTTACAGGGTTGTGGGAACCTGTACAAAAAAGCTTTCCCTATGCAAAAAAGGGGATACTCTTGATGTACTCGGGCCATTGGGTAATGGTTTCTCTATCCCCTCTGATGCCCGTCGTATTTTTATTGCGGCCGGTGGTATCGGGGTTGCTCCCATGGCATTTCTGACTTCTTTCATGCAGAAAAAAGGGGCTGATCTTTCAGAATGTACGGTATTTATCGGCGGGAGATCGGAAGATGATATTTTGTGCAGGGATGATTTTACCCGCATGGGAATTGCAGTCCGCCTGACAACAGATGACGGAAGTGCCGGGGAAAAAGGGCAGGTTACAGATATTCTTGAACCAGCCATGAAATTGCGTCCGGACATAATTTATGCCTGCGGCCCCATGCCGATGCTGAAGGCAGTGGCCCGGGTTGCGAAAATTTACGCTGTACAGTGTCAGATATCTGTTGAAACCATGATGGCCTGCGGCATGGGTGTTTGCCTCGGATGCGCGGTGGAACCAGAAAATGATTCAGACGCTTATATGCATGTCTGTAAGAACGGGCCTGTTTTTGATTCAGATATCATCAGGATATGAAATTTCAGCATCCTACCCGGGTGAAAGCTCAGGCACCCTGAAGGGAGCTATTATCTGTAGCTGGCTTCAGCCTGCTTCGGCTTTCAGCCCTGGAATTTATTCCGGGGGGCTTATTATGGGTCCGCACAATAAATAATTCTTGATAATCTTTACCTGTAATAGTATCAGATAAAAGGAAATTTGATAAACAGACGCTCACATAAGAGGTAATAGGGGATGAACCTGTCACGAAAATCGCTCAAAGTGCTTGTGGCGGATGATGATATTGCTCAACGGCTGCTCCTTCGCACGAGTCTCGAAGCAGACGGATACGACGTTATGGAGGCGGAGGACGGCCTTGACGCGCTTAAGAAACTGGCTGATAAACCGGATATCAGATTGCTGCTGACAGATATTAACATGCCGAAGATGGATGGCTATGACCTGATCAGATCTGTCAGGGAAAAGGAGTTGCACTATACCTATATCATTGTTCTGACCTCAATGGATGACAGGGAGGCACTGCTTAAAGCATTGTCTTCAGGAGCAGATGATTTCCTGACCAAACCGGTCTTTTCAGATGAATTAAAGCTTCGTTTAAAAGGGGGAACCCGCTTAATCAAGCTGGAGAGTCAGGAACTGCTGATTTTTTCCATGGCCAAGCTGGCGGAGTACCGAAGCGAGGAGACAGGCTTTCACCTGGAACGGGTATCCCATTATACCCGGATAATGGCCAGAGATATATCAAAAAAACACCCTGAGCTGGATATGAGCCTCAGTATGGCTGACGAAATTTCCGTTGTCAGCCATCTCCACGATATAGGAAAGGTGGCCATACCGGATAATATTCTCCATAAGCCTTCCAGACTCACAACAGAAGAGTGTGAAGTGATGAAAACACACACCACTATCGGCGGAAAAATTATCAAAGATATATATGATAAGACCGGTTCCCTGTACCTCTGGCTTGCTTATGAGATTGCAATGTACCACCATGAACGATGGAACGGTAAAGGATACCCTTTCGGACTTGAAGGAGAAGATATCCCCATCTCAGCCAGGATCATGGCAATGGCTGACGTCTATGATGCCTTGAACAGCAAACGGTGTTATAAAGATCCTTTTCCATATGAAAAAGTTAAATCTATTATCCTCCATGAACGGGGGGAACACTTTGACCCGAAAGTGGTTGACGCATTTCTGAGGCAGGAAGAAGCCTGTCTGGAGATCAAAAGAAGATTTCAGGCCTGAAATATCTCGCTTGCAAAACATAGGTCGCATTTTGCCCCGGAGGGGCAAGGTGACGTAGCTTGGGATTTTAATCCCAAGAATAAAACCGGTCTCCGAAACCTCGGAGGTCTTATGCAGGTCTGAATCGGCTCAAGAAAGACCTCCGAGGTTTTCGGAATATCGCCCGAAGAAGAGGCGCGGGTCTCCGAAACCTCGGAGGTCTTGTGCAGGTCTGAATCGGCCAGGAAAAGACCTCCGAGGTTTTCGAACTATCGCCCGAAGAAGAGGCGCGGGTCTCCGAAACCTCGGAGGTCTTGTGCAGGTCTGAATCGGCCAGGAAAAGACCTCCGAGGTTTTTCGGAATATTGCCCGAAGAAGAGGCGCGGGTCTCCGAAACCTCGGAGGTCTTGTGCAGGTCTGAATCGGCCAGGAAAAGACCTCCGAGGTTTTCGAACTATCGCCCGAAGAAGAGGCGCGGGTCTCCGAAACCTCGGAGGTCTTGTGCAGGTCTGAATCGGCCAGGAAAAGACCTCCGAGGTTTTTCGGAATATTGCCCGAAGAAGAGGCGCGGGTCTCCGAAACCTCGGAGGTCTTGTGCAGGTCTGAATCGGCTCGAGAAAGACCTCCGAGGTTTTCGAACTATCGCCCGAAGAAGAGGCTCGGGTCTCCGAAACCTCGGAGGTCTTGTGCAGGTCTGAATGGGTGTAATTAAAAGTGTCAGGTTCAGTATGTGTCCTTGTTCCCAGACTCCGTCTGGGAACACACCTGCCCGGCAAACTCTGTCTGCCATGCAAAACGGAGTTTTGCGGAGTTTGGGAACGAGGATGGCTCACCTGGCTCACCTAACACTTTTAATTGCCCGGTCTGAATCGGCGGGTTCTCGGAACTGAATTTTTTTATTTTTAAGGAAAAAGAGTATTGGATAATTACCTGATTCTTATTATTGATGATGATCAGACCCAGCACCTGATCCTAGGAGAATTTCTCAAAACCTCGGGATACGACGTCGTTCATGCAAAAGACGGGGCCCACGGACTGAAAATTATCGAATCCCAGAAGCCCGACCTGATCCTGCTGGATGTCCAGATGCCGATAATGGACGGGTTTAAAACCCTTGAACTCATCAGGGAAAATCCGGAATTCAGAGATACCCCTGTTCTGCTGCTGACCTCCCTAGATCGGGAGAACCTTAAGATAAAAGGGCTGGAAATGGGGGCCGATGATTATATAACAAAACCCTTCAACAGGGCAGAACTGCTTGCACGGGTAAAAGCCGCGCTTCGCCGGGTAGTTCGAAACCAGCGGAAAGAAGGTGTAATGGAGGGAGATCTTTCAGATCTCGGGCTATCCGACCTTCTGCAAAGTATGGAACTCGGTTCTAAGACTGCCAGTATTTTCCTGAAAGGAATAGATGGAGATATCTTCATAGAAAACGGTCTGTTGCTCCATGTTCGCCAAGGTAATTTTACAAGAGATCAGGCACTGAGACGTATTTTTTTTCTTGAGAAAGGGCCTTTTTCCGTAATGTTTAACTACCTGCCTGAAGATATCTCTGGAAAAGATGCCCGTCCCCTGATGTCTGTCCTGATGGGGGTTCTGGCTGATGTAGATGAAATCAAAGATATTATCAGGCGAATCGGAACAGAGAACCGCCTGATAAAGATTGATGATGATGTTTCAAATTTTCCGGATATAGAAAAATTCAAAACCCTTTCTCCTCTCCCTTTTGCCAATCTGCTGGCCCTGATGGAAGGGGATCTCAAAAAGAATCTTAAAGTCCTGATTATGGCTTCGAAGAAGGGAAAACTTAAAATCGTGAAGTAAGACATAAGCCACGGATCAGTCCCGGTAAGCCCCGGAATTAATTCCGGGGCTGAAAGCTCAAGCCGCCTAACCAAAGCTTCCTTCAGGGTGCTTCAGCTTTCAGCCGGGGATTGATCCCTCGGCTTTTTCTTCCGAACGGAGTTCTCAACATGGGAAAAATTATTGCCGTTGCAAGCCACAAGGGAGGCGTCGGTAAAACAACCACTGCATTGAACCTGGGATTCAGCCTGAGCCGTTTCGGGCAAAAAATACTCCTGATAGACGGAGATCCCCAGGGTGCTATGGCAATTGCCAGCAACCTGAAAAAACGTACAAAGCGCGGGCTGATTGATCTGCTCAGACATGAATGCACGGCTGAAGATGTTGTAATACTGACGAAAGACAAAACTATGGCAATACTTGGGAACGGTGTTACCGAACCTGAGGATGTGTTTTTTTTTGAGAGAGAAGCCAGAACAGGGAATCTCGGGAAGGTAATCCGTTCCGTTGTAAAAGGGTATGATTACGTTTTAATAGATTCTCCGGCCGGCACCGGCAATATTGTCACTGCTCTGCTCGGGATAAGCAACAGCATCATCATGCCGATAAACTGCCGGACTATTGCGGTGAAAACACTTCCCACCTTTCTCAAGCTGACCCGGAGGATCAGGGAAAAATTCAATACTGATCTTCACATCGAAGGGGTTGTCATCACAATGATTGATCCGCGGGATTCGGAGATGTGCGAGGAACTCAGGGCAGCGCTTCCCCGGTCAGCACTATTCGAAACACTTATCCCTTTTGATGCGTATTTTGAAAAGGCCAGCAGCAAATCCGTACCCGTCGCGATGCTTTCCGGCGGTGCAGCAGCCGGCCGATCCTATATGGACCTGGCAATGGAATTAAAGGCAAGAGAAGTGAGAGATCAGAAGATAAAAGATGAAGAAGTGGAAGGACTCTTCTGATCATGTTTCACGTTTCACGCTTCATATTTTCACGATAAGAGGAAAAATGAAAAGAAAGGTTCTCGTTGTTGATGATGATTCCACAGTGTGTTTCCTGGTCAAAACCTGGCTTTCCGAAGCAGATTTTGAAGTCGAATATGTGAACAGCGGGGAGGAAGCCCTGAAAAATGTTCATCAGATCGAACCGGATATCGTCATATCCGATGTCCTGATGCCTGGGATGGATGGCTATGAATTAAAGCAGTGGCTGCTTCATAACCCCCAGACAGCGGGCATACCTTTTGTGTTCCTGTCGTCTCAATGCGAGATGACAGATCAGTTGAAAGGCCTTCGAACCGGTGCGGATGATTATATATGCAAGCCCTTCAGCAAAGAAGAACTGCTTGACAGCATGAAAAAGGTGATGGAGCGAGCGGCACATACCCGCTCCTTTCATACCCGGGCAGATTTCATCGGCAATCTGGCCCAGACCAGATTAAGCGATTTAATTCATATCCTGGAGATGAATCGCAGAAGCGGTGAACTTGTTGTCAGAAATCTTAAAGGCTCCGGGATCGGCAGTGTATTTTTTTTGAAAGGCTGTATCGTAAAGGCAGCATCAGGGCTTTTGGAGGGAGAAGAGGCCTTTTACGGTCTGATGGGTGAGGAAGATGGACATTTTGAGTTTTATGCACGGAAGATTGAGGGACTCGGGCAGATCCATATGGATAACAAATCGCTTCTGCTCAATGCCGAACGTCTGATTGACACTGGCAGGCGTCTTGATACCCTGCTGCCGGACTCGGATGTTCTGTTGCGTATTGAGCACCGCCGTACACCTCCGGAACTGATGAAGCGTTCAGATGTAAGGAATCTGCATAAAGTTTTGTTGATGATAGATGAGCAGAAGACTGTTCGCGAGATTTTCAACTGCGGCTTTATGAGTCGTCCCCGGGCAGCATCTGTGATAGCGGATCTGTTTGCCGCGGATATGATTTCCATCCGGGAAAGGAAACCGCTGGCGGAAGCATCTCAGTATCCTCCCGAACCAATGATTGATAAGAGGCTGTCAGAAGCATTGAAAGATACTGAAGCCCGCTCCCTGACCGGCATACTGGAATTCAAACTCCGCCCCACAAAGGCAGCGATTTATTTTCAGAATGGCCATATTATCCACGCGTGCCACGGGGAAGTAACAGCCAAAAAAGCCCTGTACAGGATATTTTCAGAGAAAAGCGGCATTTTTGATTTTACCCCGCAGTCCGTGTCTGTACCAAGAACCATTCATGACACCCTGAAGCGTCTGTTTGACGAAGGTAACAGGGAAATCCGCGGGCTTCAAGGGCTGAAGCGGGAGTTATTTAACGGCGTTGCCGGGATCATTCTTCATGTGTCGAAGGAAACCTCCATAATCAGAAATATTCCCAATATGGAATATATCCTATCGCTTGCACAGCAGTATGACAGGCTGGAAGATATTATTGACGCGAGCAATCTGACCGACTTCCAAACCTATAACTATATGTCTTATATGAATAGGATGGGGATCATTACAATTTCCCGCCAAAAAACTCAGCTTCTTGTTTCGCCAGAAATTGGCCGGTGAAGAAACTGAGTTTTTCCCAATGCCGCGATATGCTGTTCCTCTGAATTTGTGTTTCCTCTCATTTTTCCATGACGAGATCCTTCACAGCCTCAAGTATTTTTCCGATATCCAAGGGCTTTTCAAAGGTACGCGAAGCACCGAGTCCCTTAGCCGCGGTTAACAGTGTCTCTGTTTTCCCCATAATTCCTCCGGAAATGGTGATGATCCTGACATCCGGAAAATCCTGTTTGAGTTCTATAAGTGTTTCGATGCCTTCTTTTTCAGGCATAATGAGATCCAGGATAATCAGATCTGCAGGTTCTTCACGATGGCATTTTGTGCCGATTCTGCCGTCGGGGGCCTCTGTCACCTCATATCCTGCCTTCTCCAATGCAGATCGGAGGAGTCTCCTTATTACAGGATCATCATCTATAACGAGTACGCGTTTCATAATTACCTCACCATAGTTTCAATGATTTCATAAAGTTTGAAGTTTGAAGGGTAAAGTTTGAAGTTTGAAGGGGGAATGTGATCAACGCATCCCGCATATATTCGGCTGACTAAACTTCACAATTCAAACTTCACCCTTCCAACGCAGCTCCTACACATCCGAAAAAGAACCTTTCTTTCAGTTTTGCATGGAGGAGCGATGCTTTTATCAGACCTGTGCAGTGAGAAACTCCCATCCGTTCGATCTGATAGTGATCAATCACGTTCAATGTTTCATCAAACTGTTCCTCACTTGAGAATCCCAGGTGGGTTCCGCCGATGATCGCATAGATTCTGTCCTTTTGCATCTTTTCCATGACATATTCGATGATATTTACCATGCCCGAATGGGCACAGCCCAGCACGAGAATAAGCCCTTTGTCCGAGTCAATGATCATCGAAAGATCATCCCGTATCGGATCCGGATGCATCTTTTCACCTTCCGGCGTATAAGATATCATATTAGCGTCGCCTTTTTCAAAGCTGGTAGTGCGCGGGATTTCACCTGTCAGATAAACCCCGGGGCCTATCTCAGCCATCTCGGTTCCCATACGGAAATTTGCTCCCAGACTCTCCAGGTAAGCTCGGCGGTACGGAATACCGATAAAGCGGCTGGTTTCATCATCAGACCAGAAACGGTCGAGAAACATATCCGGATGGCCGAATACATCCACGGGCCCTTTAAAATTCAGCACTGCTGGCAGCCCTCCTGTATGATCATAATGACCGTGACTGATCATAACGGAACGGATCTGTCGAAGGTCTTTATTGAGAACCAGGGAATTCTGAACAATACCAAAGCCCTGCCCCGTATCGAACAGATAGTTTCCCTGCTCCGTTTCCACATAACATGCGAAACCGTGTTCACCGATCCCCCCGAAGGGTATGCCGACAGAATTTTCACAAAGAATAGTAAGACGGACTTTCATTAGGCCTCCTTTTTAGGTGAAACGTGATTGCGTGAAACGTGAAACGTGACCCGCATAATCACAATCACGTTTCACGCATCACGTTTCACGCCCCCACTTTTCTGATTTTCAAAGACAGTTCATCCAACTGTGCCTTAGTGGTTTCAGACGGAGCATTGGTAAGCAGGCATGCGGCCTTCTGTGTTTTCGGGAACGCTATCACGTCACGGATGGAAGGCTGGCCGCACAGGAGCATCACAAGTCTGTCAAATCCGAATGCAATGCCGCCGTGGGGCGGTGCTCCTGAATCCAGTGCGGAAAGCAGGAATCCGAATTTCTCCTCATAATCTGGCCGATCCATGTTCAGGGTCTCAAAAATCTTTTCCTGTAATTCCTTCTGATGGATACGAATACTGCCGCCCCCGATTTCATATCCGTTCAGAACAAGATCATAGGCCCTGGATTTTACAGACGCGGGGTCATCTCCGAGTTGTTCGTAATCTTCCTCAAGCGGCGCTGTAAACGGGTGATGCAATGCCTCATATCTCTTTTCGGTCTCATCATATTCAAACATTGGAAAATGAGTGACCCAGGCAAATTTGAATTCATCTTCGTTTATCAGCCCCAGCTTTTTTCCAAGATGATTCCTGAGATGCCCGATTGCCTCGTTAGTAATTTTCGGCTGATCTGCCACAAAAAAGACAAGGTCCCCGGGTTCCATCTCAATTCGCCGTCTCAGAGCTTCTTTTTCTTCTTCACTGAAGAACTTTGTAATAGGGGACTGCCACGCGTCTTCTTTCACCTTTATCCAAGCCAGACCTTTGGCCCTGTAGATGGATACGAACTCTGTCAGATCGTCAATTTCTTTTCGGGAAAGACTGATACATCCCTTTGCATTCAGGGCTTTGACAATTCCGCCCTTTTTCACGACATCCGCAAAAACTTTGAATCCCGAACCTTTCACAATATCTGATATGTCTTTTAATTCCAGACCAAAGCGGGTATCGGGTTTGTCAAGGCCATACCTGGCAATGGCTTCATCGTATGTCAGGCGGGGGAAAGGGAGTTCCAGGTCCTTATCCAGGATTTCCTTGAAAACCGATTTCATCATTCCCTCGGCAACTTTCATCACATCCTCTTCGCCCACAAAGGACATTTCTATATCAATCTGTGTAAATTCGGGCTGACGATCCGCGCGCAGGTCTTCATCCCTGAAGCATCGGACAATCTGATAATACCGGTCAAGACCGGATATCATGAAAAGCTGCTTAAATATCTGGGGAGACTGGGGCAGCGCGTAAAACTGTCCCGGATTCACCCGGCTGGGAACCAGGTAATCCCTGGCGCCTTCTGGCGTACTGCGGGTCAGGAAGGGGGTCTCGATATCCAGGAACCCCAGGTTATTCAGATATTGACGAACAGCAACCCCGGTCTTGTGCCGCAGGATCATGTTTTTCTGAAGACAGGGACGTCTCAGGTCAATGTGCCGGTATTTCAGCCGGATATTTTCCGATACATCTGCATTTTCTTCAATCATGAACGGCGGGGTCTCTGCTGTGTTCAGAATCCTGAGTTCTGTTACAAATACTTCGATCTCGCCGGTTTTTAATTTAGGATTGGTCATTCCCTCCAACCGTTTCTCGACTTTCCCGAACACACTGAGGACAAATTCATTCCGAATAATGTGGGCCTTTTTATGGACCTCAGCCTCCACTTTGGGATCAAAAACGACCTGGGTAATCCCTTCCTTGTCCCGCAAATCCACAAATATAACGCCGCCATGATCCCTCCGGCGCTGCACCCATCCCATCAGCACGACTTCCTTACCCACATCATCTGCACCAAGCTCCCAGCAATGGTGGGTTCGCCTCATGTCTCCAAGTATATCTGACAATTAACTTACTCCTTTCAAATTTAATTTTTCTGATTATAACGGATTTTGGGGAGGCGCTTTCCCGGCACTTTCCTGTCCCGGAGGGACATCCGGGAACAGCCCGGCAATTCAT
>JAUCGG010000181.1 GCA_030378015.1 Desulfococcaceae bacterium HSG8 | reverse complement strand
ATACGCTGGGGAGTTCCAGTCCGTTCAACATCGTCTCCGATGTGTTCACCCTGCGCAACTTCAATCAGGAGGAGATCGTCCGACTGTACAACCAGCACACGGAACAGACCGGACAGCAGTTCCCTGCCGATGTCCCGGAATCCGTCTGGCATTACACCCGGGGACAGCCCTGGCTGGTCAGTGCTGTAGCGAGGCAGATTGTGGAGAAGATACTGGCGTCTGATTACTCCGCTCCGGTTACGGCGGAGCATGTCGGGCAGGCCGCGGAAATGCTCATCAGACGTCGCGACACCCATATTGACAGTCTGATGGAACGGTTGAAAGAGAAACGGGTGCAGCGATTTGTCGAACCGATGATAACCGGTGAAACCGGTGTCCATGAACCCCTGGACGATGACTATCGCTATGTGCTTGATCTGGGATTGCTGCGGGAGGATGAGGGTTCCCTGGTGCCTGCCAACCTCATCTACGGTGAGGTGATGCTGCGGATTCTGACTTATCAGGCACAGCGTTACATGGAGCAACGTCGTTATCCTCCCCGGGCACCGGCCTATCTGACGGACGGTCGCCTTGATATGAGACGGCTGCTGGGCGATTTTCAGCAGTTCTGGCGGGAGAACAGCGAGATATGGCAGGAACGGTATCAGTACAGGGAGGCCGCACCCCATCTGGTGATGCAGGCTTTTTTGCAGCGGGTCGTCAACGCCGGGGGACGAATATCCCGGGAACTGGCCGAGGGCACGGGACGGCTTGACCTGTGTGTCCATTATGACGGGTTCGGCTATCCCGTTGAACTGAAACTGCGCTACGGTGACAGGACTTACGAAACCGGCAAAAAACAGTTGGCCCGTTACACGGACAAAATGGGTTGCACCGAAGGATGGCTGGTTGTCTTTGACAGGCGGAAGAAGCCCTCATGGGATGAGAAGATTTTTTGGCGGACTGACGAGGCAGAGGGTAAGACGATTCATACGGTGGGCTGCTGATCCTCCTTTATCTCCGAACTGCAACGAAAATGGCACAATCGCCGAGTGCGATCTGACCTGAGCAATCAGGAATTATTAAACGCCATCAAAAATTTGGAGGGAGGATTGTCTGCTGCTGATTTGGGGCACAGTCTTTTCAAAGTCCGGGTTAAAAGAAAACATGGCGGGAAAAGTTCCGGTTTCAGAACAATTCTTGTTACAGAAAAGACGACAGAGCCATTTTCCTGTACGGATTCGGAAAAAACGAAAGAGACAACATTGACAAAACAGAGTTGCGATATTTCAAAAAATTGGGCAGTGACCTTTTGGCTCTGAGCTCGGACCAACTCAGCCACTCAATAGAACAAAAAGTCCTGTCTGATTTGGAGGCGGCAGAATGAGAGACTCAGTCAGGAAGGCAATTGGTGAGACTATGCAGGACATGGTGAGTTCCGGCTTAAAATCCTCTTTCACAAAAGAGGAGCTTGACTCACTTGGTGTCGGGATTCCGGAGATTCGGCTGACGCAGGAGCAGATCAGAAGCATCAGGAAAGGAATGAATGTCAGCAAGACGGTGTTTGCGAAGATGTTAAATGTAAGCCCGTCATCAGTGAGGCAATGGGAGCAGGGAAAAAGAAGGCCAAGAGGTTCCGCACTCGTTCTGCTTGAACTCCTTGAAAAATCTCCGAATGTTCTTGATTACAGGTTGAGCGTGTAATCCTTTTGGTTATGGTTATGAGGAGGTTATGGGATGAGAAGATTTTTTGGCGGACTGACGAGGCAGAGGGTAAGACGATTCATACGGTGGGCTGCTGATGCTGGAAAGACTGTTTCTGATCTTCCAATATCAGAAATTTCTCCGATATCGTGAGGATGTCAGAGTGCATTGGGATCACTTACCGATCTGGTCGGATGATGAGAAATGATATGGGGATCTGAACAATGGAAGAAACAGACAACCGGGATTTTAGGAACGAGAATTGGAAATGCGCCCCTTGGCAACTGTCTTCTGATCTGTGTCAGGCAGATCCGCAATCCTTTTATCTCCGCCATGCCCGATTTTAAAGATGGTCGCAATAAGTTTGCTGAATTCCTGATCAAGTTTTTCAAACACTTGCCTGATCTGTTCTGATTTTCCATCCCCTTCCTCGGATATACATTCTAATTGTCTGGCAAGCTCCTGGCAGGATTTGGCACTCATATTCCCGCACATTCCCCTGAGAAAATGCGCATGAACACGGATTTCTTCCATATTATTGGCGCTGATCGCCAGCCTGAGCTTTTCCTTTATTTTCGGGATCTCCTGGATAAACAGATTACAGAGTGTATCAAAAAGGGTCTCATCCCCACCGATGCGGCGCATGAGATCTTTTTTATCCAAGACGGGGTGCCAGGCCACGGGTTTTTCTCTTTCATCTGTTTCGGATGCAACAGCGGCGCCGGAAACATGCCTTTCAATAATGGTGCCCAATTCGTAAAAGTCCACTGGTTTGGTGACAAAACCATTCATTCCTGCGGCCTCGCATTTTTCCCTGAACTCAGCCATGACGTGAGCCGTCATGGCGATAACAGGAATACTTCGGTTTTCCAGGCCTGCCTCACCGCTTCGTATCCGCTGTGTGGCTTCAAGACCATCCATTTCCGGCATTTCCACGTCCATGAGCACAAGATCGAAGGTGTCTGTGGAAAGAGCCGCCAGGACTTCTTTTCCGTTACCCGCCGTAACCGGGATGTGGCCCATCCGGGTCAGGAAACTGGTGGCAACTTTGGCGTTTAACGGATTGTCTTCAGCCAGAAGGATCTTCAGATTTTCCAAAGCTTGTTCCGGTGCCATATGCCTCTGATCATCAGGTCGTATATTCTCCTTGTTACCGGGCTGGAAAACTACCTGGAAAGAGAATGTGCTGCCGGAGCCCACCTCGCTTTCCACCCGGATTCGGCCACCCATCAGTTCCGTCAGTTGCCGGCAGATGGTCAGTCCCAGACCTGTGCCGCCGTATTTTCTCGTGGTGGAATCACTTGCCTGGCTGAAGCTGTCAAATATTTTTTCCTGCGTGTCTTCAGGAATACCGATACCGGTGTCTGTTACGGAAAAGATAAGAGAATGGCCAGGAGGTTCAGGATTCGAGATGAGGGACCTTTCCGGCAGGTTCGCCCTGACCGTGATTCCGCCGGTTTCCGTGAATTTGAGGGCATTGCCGATCAGGTTGACCAATATCTGCCTCAGTCTGACCTGATCCCCCCTGATGTGCTGTGGTACATCATCCGAACAGGCCAGGTTCAGGAAAAGTCCCTGTTTTTTCACCTGAACTGAAAAGATGCGGATAACCGAATCAAGAAGCCGGTGCAGATCAAAATCCGTATCTTCGAGCATTATTTTTCCGGCTTCTATTTTGGATAGATCGAGGATATCATTAATAATATCCAGCAAATGATGCGCTGATATCTTGGCAATTCGGAGATTTTCTCTCTGCTCCGGGGTAAGATCAGTCTGCAATGTAAGCTCCGTCATGCCGATGACAGCATTCATGGGAGTCCTGATTTCATGACTCATGCTTGCCAGGAACGAGCTTTTCGCACTGTTGGCGCTCTCCGCCTCTTCCCTGGCTTTTTTCGCTTCTTCGAGCAGACGGATGTTTTCTTCTTCCACCTTCTTACGAAGGGTGATATCATCCTTGACCGCCACATAATGGGTGATATTGCCTTCCCGGTTTTTTATCGGGGAAATGGTCGCTGATTCCCAGTAGAGTTCTCCGTCTTTTCGTTTGTTTACAAGTTCCCCCTGCCATACGTTTCCGCTGCTGAGTTTTTGCCACATTTCCTTGTAGAACCCGGACGGATGTTTTCCGGATTTCAATACCCGAGGATTGTTACCGACGGCTTCTTCGTAGGAATACCCCGTTGTTTGGGAAAAAGCCGGATTCACATATTCAATCCTTCCGTCAATATCGGTGATGACAATTGAACTCGCGCTTTGCTCCACAGCCCTGGAAAGCTTCCGAAGTTTTTCTTCCACTCTTTTACGCTCATCAATTTCTTCCCGGAATCGAAGATTTTTTTCCTCGAGGCGCTTCTGCATATTTCTCAATGCAAGGTGTGTTTTTACCCTTGCCAGCACCTCTTCTTCCTGAAAGGGTTTGGTGATGAAATCAATCCCCCCGGCCTCAAACGCGGCCACTTTGTCGGTGGCTGCATCGAGTGCGCTGATAAACAGCACCGGGATATCGCGGGTACGTTCATCAGCTTTCAATCGGCGGCATACCCCGTACCCACCCATGCCGGGCATCATGATGTCGAGAAGGATGACATCGGGCAGCGAGGTATTAATCGTCTGCAACGCCAGTTCTCCGCTCAGGGCGGCGCGAACCCGATACCCCCTCTCCACAAGCATTTGTCTCAGCACGGTCAGATTATCGGGTTTATCATCCACGATCAGAACGGAGCTTTTGCTTACTTCGAATGAATCCATCATTTTTCTCCTTTCATTTTTTCTTCAATATTCCGATTTTCCCCGGAATGACAGTACGTTAAATCGTAATTCCGGGGAAAATTAAAAAACGGATGTTTTTTAATTTTAACCCGGAATCCGCAGTTTAACGGAGTTTACCGGAAAATTTCCGATCTGCTGACAATAATAATGACTGGAGCTGATCGAAGCGATAATTTCTTACCATCATTCTCAAATCGTTGGCCAAAGGTTCATTATGCTGTCTGATCTTATCAAGCGCATCCATTGTTGCTTCGTATTCAAAATTGGCCGAGGCTTTTTTTAATGCTTCTATCAGTTCGGATGGCAAGGCAGAAATGACCGCCGGCGTCAAAATAGCTTCGGTTTTTGAATCCTTGCCTTCCCGAACCGGTCTTTCCTCTTCTTCATCATACACGTATTGCAGCTCAAGATGTTTGCTCATCTTTTCGAAAATTTCATCTTCGCTGATCGGTTTGGACACGAAGTCATTGCAGCCCGCCGCAAAAGCCTTTTCACTGTCCTGTACAAAAGCCGAGGCTGATATTGCAATGATAACCGTCTGATGATCACCGGTGTTCCGTATGCACCGCGTCGCCGTAAGGCCGTCGATCTCCGGCATGCGCAGATCCATCCAGATCAGATGCGGACGCCATGTCTCCCAGGCTTCCAGGGCTTCACCGCCGCTATACGCCTCCCGGATGTCAAACCCCGAGTTCTTCAGTATGTTTGATAGAAGAGCGCGATTGGCATCAACATCGTCAACGACCAGGATACGCCAGATTGGCTGGCCCGGCGCAAGCCCCGCGACCCGGGATACGCGTGACACGCTTTGTGATTCGACATCTCCCCCGGGCCGGACACGGACTTGAAAGGAAAATACCGATCCCTCACCTTCGCGGCTTTCAACGTGAAGGTCGCCCCCCATCAGCCGGATCAGGCTGCTGCATATGGACAGTCCCAGCCCCGTGCCTTCGCTGGGCTTCGATGCGGCATCCGATTGAACGAAAGGCTGGAAAATGCGGTCCATATCTTCCGGAGCGATGCCGGCACCTGTATCCCGGACCTTAAAAGTCAGGGAATAATGATGATCCGTTCTTTCCGCAGACAACGACAACAGGATTTCCCCTTCATGGGTATATTTAACCGCGTTGCCCACCAGGTTGACGATCACCTGCCGCAGTCTTGCCCTGTCCGCCCGGATATACAGCGGTGTATCGGTTCCGATTTCCAAATCCAGCCCGACTCCCTTCTGGTCCGCCAGAATGCCGAACATATCCCGGATATCGTTCATCAGGCCGTGCAGGTCAAAATCCGCTTCGATGAGAGCGATGCGTCCGGCTTCGATTTTGGACATATCCAGGATGTCGTTTATCAGGTTTAGCAGATGTTCGCCGCTGCGGGTGATGATCCGCAGCTTCTCTTTTTGTTCCGAATCCAGGTTTGAGTCCCGTGCCATCATTTTAGAAAAACCCAGGATGGAATTCATCGGTGTGCGCAGTTCATGGCTCATGTTGGCCAGGAAATCGCTTTTCGTCCGGTTTGCGGCTTCAGCGGCTTCTTTTGCCTGCCGCAACGCTATCTCCGCGTGTTTGTGTTCCATGATCCTGCCTAATTGTTCGGCAATGACGTTGATCAGGCTTCTCTCTTCTCGCAGGAAAGGGCATTCACCGCTTCCCGGTTTTTCCTCCAGGTAACAGACGTCCAGGACACCCGCATGCCTGCCTTGCATGAGGATGTTTGCAGTCTGTCTCCAGGCGGTTTTCCTGAAATTTCCGGTGCTGAATTCCCGATCATTTATAATAATTCGAGCGCATGTGATTTCCGGGTATTGCCAGGAACGCGGGATAATGTCCGCCGCTCCCTGGAAGATTTCCTCTATGGAAATGCCCGGTTCCTCGATAAGATGAGAAATTCCGTACATACAATCCAGTTCCCTGACACGCTCGGCGAGTTCCCTGGTTCTTTCCCCGACTTTTTCCTCAAGAGTTCGATTCAATTCTTCCAATTGTTCTATTTTCCGACGGATGGCGTCCCGCATTTGCATAAAACTGCGCTCCAGATTTCCCAACTCGTCTTGCCGGGTTATCTCGGATTTCCGGTCGAGATGTCCTTGCGCCAATTGATCTGCATTTTTTTCCAGGCTGCGGATAGGCCGGATGATGTATATTTGCATAAATCCGATAATAAGAAATGATGTCAGCAGAACACAGGACACGGAACCGGCAATGAAAAAACCGGCAACGGATGTCTTTTGCGCTTCCGAACGATTGGTGTTCACTTTGATATATACATAGAAAAAGGGTTTGGCGCCCTGATAAGCCACAAGAGGCGTTATACTCGCAAGAAACGTATCCCGCCGGCCCCGGATTTTTATAATCTTTGTATTCGTCATCTCTTCATTGATCCAATCGGCGTCGAGTCCCGGAATATCCGTCACGGATTTCCCTATATTGTCGGCGTTCATCGCATAAAAGACCTTCTTATCCGCGCTGAAAACGATACCATCCATGAACTCCTCTCCGACCAGTTCGGTCATGATGTCTTTATCCGCAACCGACTTATATATCAATAGTTGGCGGTTCATAAGTATCCCCGGTATTCTGATCATGGTTTCAATCTTTTTATCAATCTCGAAAGAAAATCTCTTCGTGCAATACCCCCCGAGTGCAGCCAGCATGACGCTCTCAATTAGCAGCACAAGAGCGCTGATCTTCCAGATGATGCCTGTGAAGAATTTGTGTTTCATTTTATTTTAAATCCTGCATACGATCAGGGGAAATTGAAATTGATTTACCGCTGAGTCCCTAATTTTTTGAAAGGTGGCGACCGGGCGTCTGTTTTCAGCTCCGTAGGAGCGACATATTTGCAGAATACGAATCCCTCGTGCCAGCAGGAACGGCAAACATGCCGTTCCTACGAAACTTTTAAGAAACTTTTGCAAACAGCGGATTCCGGGTTAAAATCGGAAAACATCCGTTTTTTAATTTTAACCCGCTGTTTGCAAAAGTTTACCGGAAAATTTCCGATCTGCTAATTATAGCATAAAAATTATTCTGATGAAAGGAAAATATTTTACACATCTGTGATCGGGTGCAATTAAAAGTGTCAGGCGAACGCCGTTGATCAGCCTCGTTCCCGAACTCCGTTTGGGAACGCGATTGCCCGCAAAACTCCGGTTTTGCGTGTTATGCCGCCTGAAGACGGAACTGCAAAGTGCCTGCTGGTATATTCTTTTCCGGAAATCACCTTAAAGGGGGCGAACTTGTAAGTTGCAGCACTGCTGAATGAAGATGTCCGAAGACCCCGGGGTTTTTCCGTTTTTTCAAATTTTCTTGCAATTTTCTTGAATAAATTATATAATCCTTATTTCTTAATCGTTAAACAACAGAAAATAAAGGATGAAATTAAAATGATCTTCCAGTCCCTGCCTGACAAACCAGATGTGAAACGCATGATTGAAACCGGGAAATTGTATTCGATCTGCACCATCTTTCTCCTGACGGTATTCATCATGGCTCTTCCGGGAAATGTAAACGCCGGGCAACCGGAACCCATCACTTTTATCCACCATTATTCGTCGCCCCATGGGAAGCACGCAATAGACAAGACCGTTCAGACCATCAACACGGAGCATTCCCTGTTTCGAATCAACGCGGTCAGCTTTGAACACGAACCTTTCAAAGCCGCCATCAAGGCAATGCTTGCAGGCGGAAATCCTCCGGACATCTTTCTGTACTGGGCAGGCGAAAGAGTGCAATCGCTGGTGGACGCCGGGCATCTCGCGCCCATTGATGATATCTGGAAACAGGCAAAGCTGAATGAACGCTTTACGCCGTCAACAATACAGACATGCACCTACAATGGCCGAAAATACGTCATCCCCCTGACACGCTATTACGTCGCTTTTTTTTACAATAAACGGATATTCGACAAGCACGGCATTTCCGTTCCCTCGACCTGGCCGGATTTCCTGGAGGTTTGTAACAAACTCATATCCGCCGGTATTACTCCCATTGCGCTGGGTTCGAAGGCAAAATGGCCGGCACAGTTCTGGTTCGACTATTTACTGCTCAGGACCGCCGGTCCGGAATACAGGCATCGGTTGATGAGCGGAAACGCGTCCTATACCGATCCCGAGGTGACGCATGTTTTCGACCTCTGGAAAGAAGTTGTGGAACAGGGCTACTTTAACCGTAATCCGAATGTTTATAGCTTTTACGAAACCCAGAAAATGCTGTTTCACGGTCAGGCAGCAATGACGCTGACTGGCAGTTGGATCATGGGATCACTAAAAAAACAGGGCTTCAGGCAGGAGCAGGATTATAATTTTTTCCCCTTTCCCACAATTGATCCAGATACACCCGGGGTTTCCCTCGGTCCCATTGACGGCGTCGTCCTTGCCAAAAAGGAAAAGGTCAATGTCGCCAAAAGGGCTTTGGCATACTTTGCCGATATCGCTCCCCAGCAGATCATGTGCCGTCTGCTGGGTTCCCTCGCTCCCAACCAGAACGTCCCTTCTTCCGTTTACACCAAGCTCCAACAGGGGATGCTGAACGCCATTGCCAAAACCCCGAACTGGGCATTCAACTACGATTTGGCAACGCCTCATCCCGTTGCCGAGGCGGGACTGGACAGTTTTGTCAAATTTATGGATCATCCGGGCAGTTACCTGGAAATCCTTAAAAGACTGGATGACCGGGCAAAAACCCATTTCCGAACACGGTGAACAGACTTACATGCCTTTTGAATGGACAAAGCTTATTATATTATATTACTTAGGGATTTCCCAATAAATAATCTGCCCACGCTGCCCGTCTGACCTTAATCTTGCTCTTGCTCTTTATCAAGCAGGAGCAAGAGCAAGATACCGGGTATATTAATTTGGGGGAAATACCTTAAATATTTTATATGAAAGTCCCGCGAGCAACGGAGTGCCAAACTTACAGTTTGGCATTGCGTAAGCGAGCGAAGCGAAGCTTGCGCATACATACCAGGAACTCCTGAGATTTTCATGCTTCGATTGTGACCGTCAGATCATGGCCGTTTATATGAAAGTCCCGATAAAAAATCCCCCCGGCCCCCTTTACGAAAGGGGGAGTCGCGGCGGACTTTCATCATTCGTTGTGACCGTCAGGTCATGGAAGTTCCCGAAATTTTTTTCTGATCTGTAAGCCCCTGTCAGGCAGGGATTATGTAAGAGCCGTTATTAACCGGGTTTTTCCGGTTCGCGGTTGCCGAAAGCGGAGCTGCGAACCCGGAGTGTCAGCTATCTTTATGCTGATATGAAAGATACTGAAAAAAGAATATAATCTTGATAATTTCGTGTCTTTCGTATCTTTCGTGGTTAAAAATTCAGTTTTATAATTTATAGATTCCCGTATCAGAACTAAAATTCGAGAAACCTTTAAGCTATTATGATAATTAAAAAAATCGAATCAATCATGACGGATAAGGGAGAAAGCCCTTTTTTTTCCTTTGAATCAGTCCTGTCAGTTCTCTCAATCCTGTACGGAGGAGCTGTAAAACTGAGAGAAACCTTTTATAAAAAGGGTTTTCTGAAATCAGAAAAACTTCCCTGCAAGGTGATATCTGTGGGAAATCTGACAGTGGGAGGCACAGGTAAAACCCCCGTGACGATCTGTCTGGCGGAAATGCTGAACAGCCTGGGATATAAGGTGGCAGTTCTCAGCCGGGGATACAGGGGAAAGGAGGAAAAACACGGGGGAATTGTAAGCGACGGGCATCGCATTTTTATGGATGCGGATATGGCCGGCGACGAGCCGTTTATGATGGCTTCGAATCTGAAAAATATCCCTGTGATTGTGGGAAAAAACCGGTTCGAATCCGGCATGTTGGCAGTAAAAGAATTTCAACCGGACATTATTGTGTTAGATGACGCGTTCCAGCATCTCCGACTCCGTCGGGATATAAACCTTGTGCTTTCAGATTATCACCGGCCTTTTGGTAATAAACATCTGCTTCCCCGGGGCACACTCAGGGAACCGCTTTCCGCTCTTTTAAGAGGCGACGCGTTTATCCTGACAGGAACTGATGACGGGCCAGGTTCTCCGATTTCTGAAGAATTGGGAAAAATGGCGGAGAGCAGACCCGTTTTCAGGGCGTTCCACATCCCTTATATCTGTAAAACAATAGCAGGAACCGGCAGTGAAACTTTTTTTAACCCGGATGGAGCGGAAACAGGGGCAGGGTTCCGCAGGGTCCCTGGAAATTCCAAGTCTTCTCTGCAAGTTGAAAAAAATCGTACAGATACAGGAATTTTAAAAGGGTGCAGCGTATTTGCCTTTTCCGGTATTGCTAAAAACAAAAGATTTCATAAGTCCGTTGAATCCCTGGGAGGTAATATTTCAGGAGCCGCTGAATTCCCGGATCACCACCGATATTCGGAGAATGACTTTTCCGGAATTCTACGTTCCGCAGCCGAATCCGGGGCAGATATTCTCGTAACAACTGAGAAAGACCATGCCAGGATTCGCAAAGTCAGGTGGCCCATTGACCTTGCGGTCATCGGCATAAAAATTTCCTTTGGGGACGATGAGAACAGATTTGTCAGCTTCATTCAGAACCGTCTTTCCCTGTAGAATCAGCAGATGGAAAGTATTCTCGGAATGCTCGCCTGGGCTTCGGCGTAAGATCAGTAGAACGGATTGACAAATCCCAAACATTTCCGGCGGATTTGTCAATCGTTCGACTGAGCTCACGCCGCCGGGAGCGCGGCTCAGGATATTTTCGATAAACCCCGTTAAACAGTGGATTCCGGATTAAAATTAAAAAACATCCGTTTTTTAATTTTCCCCGGAATGACGATTTAACATACTGTTATTCCGGGGAAAATTGGAAAACCGATGTTTTCCGGTTTTAACCCGGAATCCACTGTTCGCAGAAGTTTTCGATCTACTGAGAACATGAAATCCTGCCCGTCGGAAGCTGAAAATAGCCCGGATTGTCTGAAATCAGACATTGCCGGGCTTTCTTTTAGGAAAATATTTGTCAACTCAGAATTTTTGTGATAAGTACCCGACCAAAAGTTTTCCGGGATATTATTTTTTCTCGCAAAGGAAAGGCGTAAAGCTGAGTACAGAAAAAGTTCGACCTGTGCGGTCATAATTTTCAGAAACGGCCAAATCCCCGGAAATCCGGAGTTCAAAGCTTGCTTTGTGAGTGTTTATAAATCTGTTTTTGTTAAAAATTACTTACAAAGCAAGCTTTGCACTCCTCAGTATTTAACCCGGATATCGTTTCTGAAATGAAAGTACTTAGTGCTCTGTTTCATAAATAATGTCCGGGTTAAAACGGAGGAATGTAAAGCTTGCTTTGCGCCTGTGCGGGATTATCGCAAAGCAAACTTTGCA
This sequence comes from Desulfococcaceae bacterium HSG8, assembly GCA_030378015.1. Classification (GTDB taxonomy): domain Bacteria; phylum Desulfobacterota; class Desulfobacteria; order Desulfobacterales; family 4be13; genus JAUCGG01. The sequence continues at coordinate 173 of JAUCGG010000181.1, read as the reverse complement.
CTCCGCGTTCGGAAAATTTTGTACAACCTGTTCATTATTTCTGAAACGAAGCACTTAGTGCTCTGTTTCATAAATAATGTCCGGGTTAAAACGGAGGAGTGCAAAGCTTGCTTTGCGCCTGTGCGGGATTATCGCAAAGCAAGCTTTGCACTCCGCGTTCGGAAAATTCTGTA
>JAUCGG010000180.1 GCA_030378015.1 Desulfococcaceae bacterium HSG8 | reverse complement strand
TCATCCCTCCATAAGGAACCATTGCAGGTTCCTCCTAAAAAGACCTTTCCATTCATTTCAACCTCCCGTCAGTCTTAGCGTATTCATTGTTTTAACTGATCTGCCACACCTGCAAGGGCGCGGCTTTTCATCACCAAGCTGTCTGGCAGGCGCTCAGGGTCAGAAGTTCAGCCTGAATATGCCAAGCCAGATCAGGTCTTCCAAGTGATTCATGGTCAGCTTTTCGCCATAGGTCAGGAGAAAACTTTCCTCCGGACTGTACCCGGGTGGGTCATTCTCCACACCCTGATATTGCTTATAATTCTGACTGAATTTGTAGTAACCGAGTCTGAAAAAAGCGTTTTTAAGACCTGTCCCTCACCATTCGGTTAATCAAAACCGACTTTTGTTAATTTTGATTCCGATTAAATCGGATACCATAACCGGATGTGAATTTCAATACTTTTTACTTTTCTTTTCCGAAAAAGGCTGATATCTGTTTCCTTTGTATGATATTCGGAGAGATTATACCGAAGTCTGAGATAAAGGAGGTAAGGATACGGATAAAATACTTATACTGATATCAGCGGCCGTACTGACTGTGTTTTTGCAGATAGCCGTAACAGGGGACGCATGCGCCTGCGGACAGGGGATAACCGTTCCGGATAAAGGAAATTCCCGGGCCGACAGGAGATCACAGTGAGTCTCACAGCAGGTCCGGAGGTTGTGAGGAGAAGAACCGGAAGCATCGCCTTCCCTGCAGAACCGAACGGGATCCCTCGGACAAAGCGAAAGGAAAAGGCAAAAAAAATATCCGACGCCGGACAAAACCCGGCAAAGGACGCAAAGGCATGCAATTCCCGGATAAACATACCGTAAAAAAAGGAAAAAAGAAAAAACGCGGCCATCCTTCGGAGGATGAGACATATCCGAAGAAGAGTTCCGAAAGAGATGTGACTGTAATCACGGAACGTCCGGATGATATACCGTTTCTGATAGGAGCGATGATGCGTATGGGCATGCATGAAATAATTGACAGGCATGTCCCCCGGCATCCGCTGCAAAGAGAACTTTCATGGGGACTGACAGCTCTGATATGGCTGGCGTATGTTCTGTCCGAGGGTGACCATCGCAAGGTGTCGGCTGAAGCTTATATAAAAGGTATGAGACATACGCTGGAAAATCTGGCAGGATGCGAGATATGCGAGGCAGATTTCACGGACGACAGACTGACGAATCTTCTGAGATATCTGAGCGACAGAGAGACGTGGGAGAATATTGAAAACGATCTGAACCGGAAATCGGTCAGCGTTTACGAATTGCCTGCGGAAGTCGTAAGATGTGATGCGACCACTGTTTCGGGACATCATGAGGTGACAGAGGACGGAATGTTTCAGTTCGGTCACAGCAAAGATGATCCGGATCTGCCGCAGATAAAAATGATGACGGCTGCGCCTGATCCTCTCGGCATGCCTCCGGCAACGGACATTGTTTCGGGAGAAAAAGCTGACGATCCCATGTATGTGCCTGTGATAAAGCGCATAAGTCAGTGTCTCGGAAAGAGGGGATTGCTGTACGCGGGCGACTGTAAAATGTGCGCTGCCGATACCCGCAGGTACATAGTAATCGACGAAATCGGAGGACATTATCTGTGTCCTCTCCCGAAAACGGGCAATGCTTCCGAAGATATTGCAAGGTGGGCAGCCGGAGGTGTCATAAAAGAAAAAGAAGGCTCCTTGGAAGAAGTGACCGTCAGAAATGAGAAGGGTGAGGATACGGTGATAGCAAAAGGTTATGTGCTGATCCGCAGCCGGGAGAAAGTCTTCGGAGGAGATGATGAGGAAGGGGAAAGGAAGGAGCGGATTTTTGTTGTAAAATCTCCGACTCATGCGAAACAGATGGAAAAAGGTCTGGAAAAACGCCTGAAAAATGCCGGGGATAAGCTCTTTGCCCTGACTCCGCAGAGGGGGAGAGGCAAGAGACAGATAACGGGGGAGGCGGAAGTGAAAGAGAAGGCGGAGGGGATTCTGAAAAAGCACAGAGTCACAGGACTTATCAGTTATGAGTATGAGAAGGAAGTTGAAAGCAGGACAAAATATATAGGCAGGGGAAGAGGTTCCGCAAAGCGTAAAAAAGAGGTGTCCGAAAGGGTGCGATATCAGATCACTGCTGCCGTCAGAGACGGAAAAAAGATAGAAAAAGAGAAGGAAAAATATGGCTGGCGTGCTTATGTGACGGATCTTCCGGAAAAAAAACTCTCTCTGAGCGATGCGGTCAGATGTTATCGCAAGGAATACAGGGTTGAGCGCATATTCAATCGTCTGAAGAGCCGCCTGAACATTTCCCCTTTGTATGTTAAGAGAAATGATCAGATCAGGGGAATGACCTGTCTGCTGACTCTCGGAGTGAGAGTTCTCACGCTGACGGAATTTGTCGTCCGCCGCTCACTGAGAAATGACAATGCGGTGTTCGGAGGGGATGCATCCCGAGAATCGCAGAAAGAAGACAGACAGGCCGACGGCGGAACGACTTCTGAAAGCCTTCTCCGATATCACTCTGACTATTATAAAGACAAAGGACGGCAGAGTGAGGCATCATCTTACCCCCTGTCAGAAGTGCAGAAGGAAATCCTGAAAAGAGCGGGACTGAATCCCTCGCTTTATCAGGATCTTGAAATTAACAAAAGTCCCCCTCAATTAACCGAATGGTGAGTATATATTTAAAATATAATAAGCCGGAAAATATTATCAGCATTGAATCTGTAAAGTGCGAACTTCCGACATCTGAAATATACAGAAAAGTAAATTTTAGTGAGTATCATATGAGACAAAATCGTGCTAAAAAAATAAACAAAAAGCCAATATAACCAAATATTTTGACATATCCAGCGGTGAACACATAGCGGCTGAGTTGGCCGAAACGAAGATCATGACCCTAAAAAAACTTCTGATAACGAATTCCAATTGGGATAAACAGACACATGAAAGCGCAGACCTGCGAGGACTTCGGCGAGCTCAGTCGAGTCGTTTCGGAAACCTCGCAGGTTTTTTCTGAGCTTTTTATCAGAAGGGGATATCATCTTCCACGGGCCCGGCATCCGGCGATTCCTGCATTCCCGGGGCATCTGGCTGGGGGGGCGTCTCACGAGCAGCAGGAGGCGGTTCCGGGGGTGCATTATAAGCCGGGGCGGCTGGCCGAGGAGCCGGAGCAGACCGGGGAGCATCGTACCCGGACGGCCTGGGGGCATCGTCTCCTCTTGAACCTAAAAGAACCAACTGAGATGCAATAACCTCTAAGCTGAATCTCCTATTTCCTTCGTTATCTGTCCATTCACTGGTCCGAAGCCGGCCTTCGATATAAACCTGTTTCCCTTTTGAAAGATACTCCGCTGCAATCTCGCCTGTCCTGCCGAAAGCACTGACGCGGAACCACTGTGTGAGATCTTCTCCTTTAACTTTCTCCGTTACTGCCATGCTGAAATTGGCGACTGCAAGGCCATCCGGCGTATAACGAAGTTCCGGATCTCTCCCCAGGTAACCGATCAGTATTATTTTGCAATGACTTGCCATAACTTACCTCCGTATCATAATTCTATAATTCAGAAAATTGTATTGAAATTTTACCGTCAGTAGATCGAAAAATGCTCCCCTGAATGCTCTCCATCCGGATTGTGGCTGATCATTTTTTGATACCGGAAATTCTTGGGATTTGTCAATCCCAGGTTAGCATTTTGGAAAAGCACTTTAGGGGTGCAATTAAAAGTGTCAGGGTGAGCAGCCTCGTACATCACTTTTTAAGTTCGTCCCCCCTTTTTTAAAGGGGGCCGGGGGATTTTATGTTACAAAAAAAGGGTGTTGCGGGAGAAATCCCCCCCGGCCCCCCTTTAAAAAAGGGGGGACGAACTTACAAGTTGATGTACTCGTTCCCAAACTCCGTTTGGGAACGCAAAATTGCACGCAAAACTCCGTTTTGCAAAACAGAGTTTGCCGGGCAGGTGTGTTCCCAAACGGAATTTGGGAACAAGGCTGCCTACACTTTTAATTACACCCGCACTTTAGTCTGCCGATGATGTCCAGACTCATAATACCAGTAATTATTCAGATGAGGCAGGAGAAGGGGTAAAGATGACGAGTCCGAATTACGGCGACTCCGGGAAGTACAAAAAAAATCTTTGTGCGTCCGATCAGAATCAGCACAAAGCACACTTTGCACTCCTTCCCGGACAATTGAAAATCCCCCTCGGTCCCCTTATGAAAGGGGAAGCTTTTATGAAGCTTTTTATAACGAGGGGGATTTCAGAAAGCGGAATGCATACCGCTTTCTTTATTCTCTTTTTTCAGGCCAGGATATTGATTAAGAACCTGTTGCAGCTTTATGGGTCTTAATTTCAACCTTTTCTGTAAGACCTGCGTAATACTCACGCAGAATATCAAGCACCTCATCACGTCCGAAATGATCAGGAATCGTGGTGCCTTCGGAAAGTCCCTTGCGGAGCATGGTTCCGCTGAGGAGTACACGATCTTCTTTGCCGTGCGGACATGTTCTCAGAGAGGCCATGCCGTCACATTTGTAGCAGTAGAATGTCCAGTCAATCTTCAGAGGTGCGCAGAGAAGAGCTTTCCCGGGTTCCGTGGGCTTGGGAATTTTATCAAAGATGGTCTGAGCTTCAAACATGCCATAGAAATCACCGACACCGGCATGGTCGCGGCCGATAATCATGCGGGAACATCCGTAGTTCTGGCGGAATGCTGCATGGAGCAGGCCTTCCCTGGGGCCGGCATAGCGCATATCAAGAGGATAGCCGCCCTGGATCACATTCTGTTCCACAAAGTAATTTTTCACAAGCGCGTCAATACATTTCACACGGACATCAGCGGGAATATCACCGGGTTTCAGATTTCCTACCAGGGAGTGAATATAAACACCGTCACACACCTCAACAGCGATTTTGCAGAGATATTCATGAGATCTGTGCATGGGATTTCTGAGCTGAAGCGCCGCGACCTCACTCCATCCGCGTTCTTCAAACATCTTACGGGATTCTGAAGGCCTCACATAAATGCCCTTATATTTGACCGGATACTCTCCTTCGCTCAACACTTTGACAGGGCCGGCAAAGTTGACGGCTTTCTGATTCATGACCATTTCCACACCGGGATGATCATCTTTTGCAACTTTCCAGAATTCTTCGGCAGTCGGGGTTCCTTCGCCCATATAGACTTTTTCGCACTCGAATTTTTTGTCCGCTTCGGTCATCTCAAATTTTTCGGTGACCTTCATAGTTGCCATGATTTCATTATCTTCGGGATCATAAAGGGCAATCTCCTCGCCCTCGCTGATGCTGGCAGCATCTTCTTTTGAAGCGGACAGGGTCACGGGGATGGGCCAGAAGGTTCCGTCAGCCGTCAGGAAATTTTCACATACGCCTTTCCAGTCAGCTTTTGTCATGAATCCTGTCAGGGGGCTGAATCCGCCAATGCCGATCATGATCAGATCGCCCTTTTCACGGGGTGAAATCTCAATTTTTTTAAGTCCTTCGGCTTTTTTCTTTTCTGCTTCCAGTTCAGCGCCTTCGAGAAGGCAACAGGTCAGGCCTTTTCCGCCATGAGGTTCAACTAATTTTCCCATTCGTTCTTTATCTCCTTTCGGGTTCCTTATATAATATATTTTGAACAGCACTATTTGTATAATATACAAAAGGCGATATATTAATAAAGAAAAAACTTTTTGTCAAGCCTAATTATCAGCAGATGGGAATTTTTCCCCGGGTTCTGATCTTTTAAGAGATTATTCCCGTTATATAGCGTTTTCCATCCTTAATGTTTTTAGTTCCGTCCGTTTCTTAATTTTCCGTTTGGCTGCCCTTCGACAGGCTCAGGGGCAGTGACAGGCTCAGGGGCAGTGACAGGCTCAGGGGCAGTGACAGGCTCAGGGGGCAGTGACAGGCTCAGGGGGCAGTGGCAGGCTCAGTGGCAGGGCAGTGAGCCTGTCGAACTGCCGGAATAACAATTTAATATACTGTCATTCCGGGGAAAATCGGAAAACGGATGTTTTCCGATTTTAACCCGGAATCCACTGTCTGCAGAAGTTTTCGATCTACCGACACCACTTTTTAAGTTCGTCCCCTTTTTTTTAAAGGGAGCCGGGGGTTTTACGTTGCAAAAAAAGGGTGTTGCGGCAGAAATCCCCCCTGCCCCCCTTTAAAAAAGGGGGGAGCAGTCCCGGAGGGACGAGTGAAAATAGCCTGGCAATTTATTGCCGGGCGGATTTCCCCGTTTTTTCAGTCCCGGAGGGACGACTGAAAGCTTTTCAGTCGTCCCTCCGGGACGTGATGATCCGGAATCTCACCCGGCAATGAATTGCCGGGCTGTTTTCAGTCGTCCCTCCGGGACTGAAAATCACTCCCCTTACTTGTAAATACGCCCCTACTGACACTCTTAATTCGATGACTAAAAAATGTTGAAGAACTTATGTTTAGATGCTTATCCTCAGTATCAGTACACCACTTTTTAAGTTCGTCCCCCCTTTTCTTAAAGGGATCTGGGGGATTTTTCTTGCAAAAAAAGGCTGTTGCGGCAGAAATCCCCCCCGGCCCCCCTTTAAAAAAGGGGGGAGGAATTTACAAGTTGATGTAGTAAGGGATTTCCAATAAATAATCTGCCCACGCTGCCCGTCTGACCTTAATTTTAATCTTACTCTTTATCTTGCTCCTGCTCTTTATCTTTAATCAAGCAGGAGCGAGAGCACAAGAGCAAGAGCAAGATACCGGGTATATTACTACGAGCCGTTTCCCGGGGCAAATCCGTCTTCACTTGAATCATCCGGGTGATATCCGTCGGCATTGTAAAACCGGATGATCTGCAAGAGTTCATCAAAATCAACGTCCCAGTCCTGGGGATCGTAATCTGAATCATGGGAGCCGCATGCCCGATCTCCTTTCCCGGGGGCGTATCCGTCTTCTGTATCAGCAGCGCAGTGATAGGCGCCGCCGTTATAAAGCTGAATGATACGGAGGATTTCATCAAAATTAATATGAAAATCCCGGTTATAATCCGCACTGTGATACATACGGGATTTCTGAAAGGTCACGGTTATATCCGCGTCGCCCTCAGCATTCTCAAAGGTGTAACTGGTCAGCTCGCCCAGGGATACGCCATCTGCGGTAACTTCGATGTCCCAGTCCTCATATCCCGGATTACGCGTTATGCTGAAGGTCTGATCTGCCCCGTGGCTGACCATGACAGGGCCTGACGGTTCTATTTTTCCTGCTTCCGAAGGTTCTGCAAGGGCTGTTATAGTATGGATTTTCCGGAAAATCACCTTTATGATATGATCTTCCGTGACATTTTTGAAAACATATCTGCCGTTTTCATCCAACTCGCTGTCTGAATCAATTTTCTCTCCGTCCACCCTGATTTTATCAAGTTCCCATCCCTCGCTGACTTTTATCCTGAATTTCCGGTCTTCTCCGTCTGCTACGCTGACAGCGCCTGAAGGCTCTATGCTCCCGCCTTCTCCATTTTTTACACGGGCTCTGATGGTATGCAAGACCTGTGAACCATCGGACGTCACTGCGAAGACTTCCTTTGTGTATTCGCTGGAAACCGTGTTGACATTGTTTTCATGGGGCCCCGTGAAAGCCCGTATCTGGAAGATATATGCTGTAGCGGGGGACAGATCAGTTACGGTAAGGCTGTTCCCGGTCTTGTCCGGGGTCCCTCCGAATAATTTATAATCTCCTTCGGATTCGGCGGTATAGTAAACTTCGTAGCCTCCTGTATCTGTCGTGTATGTGATAGGCTCCCAGGTCAGGGAGACTGAATTTTCTGTAACACTGACCACATCCGGACTCTCAGGAGCAATGGTCTGGGTGCTTTCCCAGTCACCGCCTTCCTGCCTGGCGGCGAGAAAATCCTGTAAATCCTGATCCGAAGTGTAAAGGGCATTCCAGCGAAAATCATTCCGGTTCTCCTCCAGATTCGAGAGGTTCGCCAGATTATCAGGAATCGCTCCTGCCAGTTGATTCCCGGATAAATCAAGGCTCCGCAGTTCGGAAAGGCTGCCGAGTTCCCGCGGGATACTTCCTGAAATTGTATTGCCGGAAAGGTCGAGGTGCTGAAGATCGGTCAGGTTTTCAATGGCCCCCGGAATCTGCCCGACAAGATTATTTCCCTCGAGACTGATTTCTGCCACATGAGTATCTCCCTCATCACACGTTATCCCATACCATGTGCATTCTGTACCGGGATCGCCAAGCCAGAGCGCATTGTTTTCCCACTCTTCGCCGGCAGCAGCGTTGTATAACGCTATCAGGGCATCCCTTTCAGCAGAGGGGATAACCGGGAGGATATCTGAGCGGAAGCTTACGTGGATTGTATGCTGGCTGCTGATATCTCTGAAGATATAGGTTGTCACGGAGCCTGCAGATGTGTCGTCCACAGAGACATTATCCACTGAGTAGTCAGAGTCAGGGGTAAAAACGAATGTCTTACGATCTCCGTGCATCACGCTGACTGTTCCGGACGGGGATATGGTTCCTCCGCTGCCTGCTGTGGCTGTTATCGTATATTGCGCGGCAGAGACAGACGCTGTTTTCGCGGAAATTTCTTCTGTATATTCGCTGGTAACTGCGTTGTCGTTATTCTCGTGTTCCCCTGTAATTGCTCGGATACGAAAGAAATATGTTGTTTCAGGCCCAAGGCCGGTTACGGTAATGCTGCCCACGGTTTTGTCCGCGGTGGTATCATACAGCGTGTAATTTCCCCCGGACTCAACTGAATAATAAACCTCATAACCTCCTGTATCCGAAGTATAAAGGATCGGGTTCCAAGTTAGGGAAACCGAGCTTTCCGTTGTTCCGGTGGCTGCCTGGCCCTCGGGAGCAACAGTCTGGGTGCTTTCCCAATCACCGCTGATCTGCATGATGTTGAGAAAATTACGCAGATCGGAATCCGAAGTATAAAAGGCATTCCAGCGGAAATCACTCTGATCCGGGTCAAGGTGAGAGAGGCGGGTCAGTTCAGAGGGAATGTTCCCGCTAAGGTTATTGGCAGACAGATCAAGCTGATACAGTTCAGAGAGATTCCCCAGTTCCGAGGGAATGGCTCCCGTGAGTTGGTTATGATCCAGGTAAAGCTGCCGCAGACCCGAGAGATTCCCCAGTTCCGGAGGAATATCGCCCGTCAGTTCGTTATTTTTCAGAAAAAGGCTGCGCAAATCGGAAAGATTTCCCATCTCTTGCGGGATTTCTCCTGACAATCGGTTATATTCCAGGTAAAGCTGCTGCAAATCCGATAGGCTGCCCAGTTCCGGGGGAATGCTCCCTGTCAGGTCATTGCCGGATAAATCAAGCTGATACAGTTCGGAAAGCTCCCCGAGTTCCGGGGGAATACTGCCTGTCAGGCGGTTCATCCCCGCAAGAAGAGATGTCAGGGCCGACAGATTTCCCATTTCACCCGGGATTTCTCCTGTGAGGCTGTTTTCGGACAAATACAAAACTTCCAGTTGAGAAAGATTTCCAAGTTCCGGGGGGATGCTTCCTGTCAGGCCATTGCCGGACAGGTAAAGCTCCCGGAGTTCGGAGAGATTCCCCAATTCCGGCGGAATCTCTCCTGTGAGGCTGTTTTCGGACAAAGAGAGCCGCTGAAGATCGGAAAGGCTTCCCAGTTCCGAGGGAATATCTCCTGTCACCTTATTATTGCCCAGGTCCAGGGACTGCAATTGGGAAAGATTTCCCAGTTCCGGAGGAATGTCACCCCCAAGATCGTTGACCCCCAGATGAAGCTCCCGCAGTTCGGGCAGATTTCCCAGTTCCGGGGGAATATCTCCCGTCAGGCTGTTGCCGGATAACTCGAAACGCCGGAGATACTGAATATCTTCCACGGATCCGGGGATTGTTCCCACAAGGTTGTTTCCCTCCGGGTAGTCACCGCCCAGATCAATCTCTGTCACATGCGTATTTTCAGCATCGCAGGTTATGCCGTACCATGTACACTCGGTACCGGGATCACCGAGCCAGTTTGTATTGTTTTCCCAATAGTCTCCGTCCGTGCTGTTGTAGAGATCAATCAGGGCATTTCTTTCCCCGGGGGGAATACCTGAAGATCCGGCAGTTGTTGCAGGGACAGAATCGGTGTATTCGCTGTAAACGATGTTGCCGTTGCTTTCGTGCGGGTTTGTGAATGTTCGGATACGAAAATAATAGGTTGTGCCGGCTGAAAGACCGGTCAGGGTAATGCTGTCAGCGGTTTTGTCTGATGTGGTATTGTACAGGCTGTATTCTCCGCTGGCTCCCATAGCATAATAAACCTCATAGCCCCCGGTATCACCGGTGTAGGGGATCGGGATCCAGGAAAGTGAAACCGAATTTTCCGTGGGATTGCCGGGGGTCAGGCCTGCAGGGGCAATGGTCTGACTGCTTTCCCAATCACTATCGTCCTGCCTGGCACCGAGGAACGCTCGTAAATCATCGGATGAAGTATAAAGGGCATTCCAGCGGAGATCAGTCCGCCCTTCCTCCAGTTCTGACAGGTTCCCGATCTCCGGCGGGATACTCCCGGTCAGTTGGTTGCCCTGCAAATAAAGCCATTTCAAGGCAGAAAGACTTCCCAATTCCGGCGGAATCGTGCCTGAAAGCTGGTTGGCGGATAAAAAAAGGTACTCCAGATTCGAGAGGTTCCCAAGCTCCCAGGGGATATTCCCTGTAAGCTGGTTGATATCCAGGTACATGAACTTCAGGTTGGAAAGGTTTCCCAGTTCCGGGGGGATTGCGCCCGATAGCTGATTTTCTCCCAGATCAAGTCCTTCAAGGTTGGAAAGATTTCCCAGTTCCGGGGGAACCGAGCCTGAAAGCTGATTAATGTACAGGCGAAGGGCCTTCAGTTCAGGAAGATTTCCCAATTCCTGGGGAATTTCACCTGTCAGATGGTTGTCGTATAAATCAAGCTGCTCCAAACTCAGGAGGTTTCCGAGAGACGGGGGGATCGTGCCGGTGAGATTATTTCCTGAAAGGTTCGCGTGGACTATATGGGTGTCTCTTGCGTCGCAGGTTATTCCGTACCATGTACACTCTGTGCCGGTGTCTCCGAGCCAGTCCGAGTTGTCACTCCAGTTTTCTCCGTCTGTACTGTTGTAAAGATCAATCAGGGCGTTTCTTTCTGCAACGGGTATCGCCGCGTAGGTATTCGTAGATATGCCTGACGCGGCAAACAAAAGAATGATAATGATTGTGCTTTTTTTAAACATTTTCTGACTCCTTAAATTAATTAAATTAAAGGCTGATCGGTCAAAATCAGCAGATGAATTTTTTCCGAAAAAAGTTCGTAGTACACCGATTCGTAAATTCCTCCCCCCTTTTTTAAAGGGGGGCCGGGGGGATTTCTGCCGTAGCACCTTTTTTTAGCAACGTAAAATCCCCCCGGCCCCCTTTAAAAAAGGGGGGGACGAACTTAAAAAGTGGTGTAGTAGTTCCGCCTTCAGGCGGTCTGTCTTATCAGGTTAACTTGTAAACGGAGCATTTCCAAAAAGCAGGTTAAATATACAGATCATAAAATTCAATATGTTACTCGTTCCAAGACTCCGCATGGGAATGCATCCTGCAAGGCTTCGGCGTGAGCTCAGTCGAACGGCTCTGCCTTGCGAGGCATTCCGATTAACTCACCGATTCTAAGCTGAAATACGAGGCAGAGCCTCTGCAAATGCATTCCCGGGCAGAAGCCCGGGAACGAGAATTTCCTACTTTTTGGGAATGCGCCCCTTGTAAATTTATCCCCCAACTTGCTCGGCTCGGATTGACAAATCCGAGCCGGACTTGTCAAGTCCGCGCTAGCAAGGGAGGACTTAAAAAGTGCTGTACGAGTACACCAACTTGTAAATTCTCCCCCCCTTTTTAAAGGGGGCCGGGGGGATTTTATGTTACAAAAAAGGGGGTTGCGGCAGAAATCCCCCCCGGCCCCCCTTTAAAAAAGGGGGGAGGAATTTACAAGTTGCTGTACTAGCCCGTTGGAACCGCCTAAAGGCGGAACTACAAACTTTTTCAAATCTGACTTTCGGGACTTTCATATAAAAATTAAAAAACGGATGTTTTTTAATTT
>JAUCGG010000179.1 GCA_030378015.1 Desulfococcaceae bacterium HSG8 | reverse complement strand
AGCCGATATGAAAAAAATCCCGAGCGGAAAAAAAATCAGCTCCGAGCCGGAAGAGAGGGGAGTTGTTTTTTGTCACAGGCATTTTTTATTCTTTACCTTTTTATTAATTTTGTTTCTGAATCACTGGACATTCTCCTCTGGTGCGAGACTGACAACTTTTCCCTGGTGACCAATAACCGTAAAACTATGCCGGGGCATCTGAAAGAACATCTCGGAGCATATATAAATTTTTGATGCGATGCACATAGCCTTCTCGGAAAGTGCTAATGCCGAATAACTTCCAGCGGATTCAGAAGCGAAACCCTTCCAGGATCACCCAGCATTTTCCAGTCAAGGGTTTCACACGGACAGGAGGCGGGTATCCACGCCATAGAGATGTGCAGGTGAGAAAGGAGATTTATCCTTTTGTTACCATCCGAAATCTTGCCAATAACATCTCCTTCACTGACCAGGGTTCCGGGGTAAATCGTATCATAAGGTTTTGTATGCCCGTAGATCGTATAAAGGTTTCGCCCGTCAGCATCACAGATGTTATTATGCCTGATATAAACGGACTTTCCCAGGAAATCCTTACCAATTTTGACAATCTCTCCGTCATATACTACTGGAATTTCGGCAGTTTCATCAAGAGTGATCTGCTGGCCACTGTTGTTTTTATAAAAGCAGATATCTACCCCCTCATGAGGCGAGGGACGGAAACCGCCTTTTCCCCACCATTTCTCCGACTCATGAAACAACATCCCGGGGAGAAAAAGCCATTCCTGGAAACCTTTTTCATTGAGACGATTGCATTGGACCATATATTCGGTAAATTTTGAAAAAAATTCCAAATCGCAATATCCAAATTTTGGCATCTTTCATAGAAGCTGAAAAGTAGTTTACACTTTTTCTGGATAGAACGACTTTTCAAGTCGTTCGTAACGATTTGAAAAATCGTTCTACAGGAAAATTGTAAACTGACAAATGAAGGATGTCCAAATTTTAAAATAAATTCCAAATCGCAATACCCAGATCTCAAATAAATTCCAAATTCCGATAACCAGAAAAACTTATAATTCATCAACCGACGTTTCGGAAATTTGAATATTGAAACTTGGGATTTATTTGGAATTTGTGATTTGGAATTCGGAATTTACAATCTGCGATGTTTTGAAAACCTCGCAGGTCTTAAAATATATTTAGGCGATTTCCGGAAAAGAATATACCAGCAGGCAGTTTGTAGTTCCGCCTTCAGGCGGCGTGATACCGCCTGAAGGCGGAACTACAAACTATTGGAAATCGCCTTATTTGGGAGGTTTCGGAGGGCTGACAAGAGCCTCTCCGTCCAAAATCTGCTTTCCTTCCTGATTTGTGCAGGTGGTCTTTAGCCTGACCCGCTTTTTTTCAGCAATAATTTCAACGATTTCTGCCCGCGCAGTGATGGTGTCCCCGATGCGGACAGGTGCCAGGAATTTCAGTTCCTGCCCCATATAAATGGTTCCGGGACCGGGCAACTGGTTGGCCAGGATAGCTGAGATAAAGCCGGCTGTCAGCATCCCGTGGGCGATCCTGGTTTTGAAGAAGGTCTTCTCAGCATATGCCTCATTGATATGCGCGGGATTAAAGTCACCCGTTATCCCTGCATAAAGGTATATATCAGATTCAGAAACGGTTTTGGCGAACTCCGCTGAATCCCCTACTTTCAGTTGATCAATCGTTTTTCCGATCATGCCACTCTCTCCTTTCATTGGTTGAAAGCTGAAAATACCGATCAGTTCGTAGTCCCGCCTTTAGGCGGTACAACCGCCTAAAGGCGGGACTACGAACAAAGAAGTATTACGCATCACGCATTACGCATCAGAACCACGACCTATGGCTCCATATTTCTTCTTCCAGATTCTTCTTATCCTCCTGGAGCATGAGGTACATGGAAGCATTCTGGATGGCGAGTCCGCCCTGATGCGCCATAGCGGTCGCCAGCATAATATCATCTTCGGTGAATTCTCTCGAAACACCGCTGTAAAGCCGCATTACCCCTATCACTTCGTCCCTGGCGTTAATAGGAACACTGAGGATAGATATGATCCCCTCTTCTTTCTTCTCATCACGATACTGAACCCCGTCATCATTTGCCGCATTTTTTACGACCACCGGTCGGTTGCGAAGGGCTTCGGAAATGCCTTTCTCAGCCGATAAGGGGCCTTTGCTGATATATTTCTCACTCAGGCCATAGCTTGTGACAAGTTCCAGTTTCTTTTTATCTTCGTCAAGCAGGCGGATAGAACTGGCCTTCACATTCAGTGCCTCGGCAACATCAGCAGACATAATGTGCATAATCTTCTTGACGTCCAAGGTGGAATTGATGTTAACGGCCAGGTCGTGGAAAAGCTCTGTATTCATCCTCATCCGATGAATCAGCTTGGCTTTTTCAATAGCGATTCCGCCCTGATTTGCCAGGGCTTCGACCGAGATAACCACTTCTTCGGGAAATTCCCTCTCCCTACCGCTGAACAATCTCATTACCCCGATGATCTCTTTCCCGGACTGAACAGGGACGCAGAGCATGGAAATAATGCCTTCTTTTGCCATTGCATCGTTGTACTGAATGCGTTTGTCTGTCCTCGCATCCCTGATGGACACAGTTTCTCCCCGGATAACATCACTTACGCTTTGGTCAGCATCCACGGACCCTTTGTTGAGAAATTCCTCACTCAGCCCGTAACTTGCCACCAGTTCAAGCACATCCGTCTCTTTGTTCAGAAGTCGGATATTCACACCTTTTATCCCATACGCCTCGACAATATTTTCTGTCAGGACATGAAGAATCTGCTTTGTATCCGCACTGACGTTGATACTGGAAGCCATATCAAGGAAAAGCGTGGAGTTTTGCCTTATCCGTTCAATGAGCCGGGCGTGCTGAATGGCCATTCCTCCCTGTTCAGCCAGGGCGGTCAGGAATTCTATCTCTTCTTCGGTAAAATCCCTGGGAGTGGCCGTATAAAGCGAAAGAACGCCGATGGCTTTGTCACTCACCATTATCGGCACAACCAGGATCGAAGCGATCCCCTCTGCTTTTTTTGCCTCGTGGTTACTCAGGCGGGGATCGGTTCCCACATCACGAAACGAAAGATAGCCGCCGCCTTCCATCAGTTGCTTCACTGCCGTCTCAATCTTCATCGGCTCTTTGTGCAGATAATTTTCAGACAGCCCTTTCTGAGCGACAGGGACAGATACGTCTTTCTCCTCATCAGCCATGAAAAGACAGGCAGCCTTTCCGTTCATGGTATCAATGGCGCTTCGGACAATGATATCCAGAAGGTCCTCTTTATTAAAGGTCGTTCCGAATGCCTTGCTTATGTTGCAGAATGTTCTGAAATAGTCGGTTTTTTTTGTCATTACGTTATCTCCTTGGCTCCCGAAACCTTACTTCCCCTTTGGTGAAGCGGTTCTTTTTTTGCTTTTCTTCTTTGGTGAAGCAGATTTGGCCTTCTTCTTGCTTTTATCCTCCTTTGCTGCTTCCGCAGAAGTTTCCAGTTGCCCGGTCGGTTCATGCTCTGCTCCGGCCTCTGCTGCTACTTCCGCAGAAGTTTCCAGTTGCCCGGTCGGTTCATGTTCTGCTCCGGCCTCTGCTGCTGCTTCCTCAGATGTCCCGTCTTCCCCGTCTCCCTCTCTCTCTTTAAGCCATTTCACGATTTTGGGGGCGAATTCCTTCTGACATTTGGAGCTGACATAAATCCCGATATGACCTGTTTTAAGGCAGATATCCTCAGTATCTTTGCTTCCCACTTCCTGCGTCAGGAGTTCACAAGCTTCCGGTGGAACCAGATGATCATACTGGCCGTAAAAATTTAACAGCGGCATGGTGATATTCTTCAAATCCACCCGCTTCCCGTCCAGTTCCAATTTGCTTTGGATGAGAAGATTCTTTTTATAGCAGTCCGTTATGAACTGACGGAAGGTGGCCGCGGGCACGTCAGGACTGTCAAATATCCATTTCTCCATCCGAACGAAGTTTTCCACAAATCCCTTGTTATCCATGTTCTCGAAAAATCCCACGTATTTGTCGAGGATCAGGCGAGCGGGATTGAGAAGCAGGAAGCCCAGATTCATAAGATCCCCGGGCATGTTTCCATAAGAATTACCCATACTGTAAGCATCCGTGTTTTTCATCCAGATGTGAAGCAGCCCTTTATCTGTATCAAAATTGGTCGGTGTCACTGTGGTGACAAGATTTTTGATCTTTTCAGGATGGAGCGAGGAATACATCACAGAAAAAGCTCCGCCCATGCAGATTCCCATGAGGTTTACCTTGGGCAGACCGCATCTGTCCCTTATGAAATCAACGATATTATCCATATAGCCATTGACATGATCATCAATGGTCAGAAACTGATCCTTCCGGGTCGGATATCCCCAGTCAACCATATAAACTTCGACGCCGTGGTCAAGAAACGTCTGCACAACACTCCTTCCCGGCTGAAGGTCGAGCATGGTTTCCCTGTTGATAAGCGCGTAAACCACCAGAAGCGGATATTTGTGCTTCACTTCGGATGGCTTGTAATACTTCAGCTTCACCCGGTCTTCTTCATAGACCACCTGGTAAGGGGTGGGTGACAATTCTGTTTCCAGAGGGCTGAACAAAATCTCTGATGCCTTCTGTGCTCGTGTCTTTGCCTTTTCCGTAGTTTCTGTCAGTTTCTTCAAAATGAGATCTACGGCGATTTGGGGCTGGCTCATCTCTCTCCTCCTTTTTGAAGTGAAACGTGAGGGATCATCACTTCTTATTTCTCACTTTTTTCGCGGTTCACTTTCTTAGAAAGTTCCCTGACCTGTTTTTTCAGCAGGTAAAAATCTTTGTAAAGCTCATCCATATCCTGGTTTGTGGGGATCGGAAGGTCCTGGAGAAAGTCGTACAGCACTTCCTCTTTTGCTTTACGGTACTGCACCAGCGCATCAATGGTCTGATCCATGACCTGCGTGTATTCCGGGGATTTGAGCAGGGTCATGTAATGACCTTCCAGGGTCCTGATCCACATATTATAATAATCTTTGAAATTGGCGGGCATATCCCCCTGGTCAGCCATCTGATCTATCTTCTCCTGCATGACCCCGACCGACTTCTCTATGGGGATGTAGAACATGTAGATGAATTCGTTCAGCGCGGATCGGAAAATGCTGTATTTATCCATCAGCCGGTTGACTCTCTCCTGGTGGAAGCGGGTAAGCCCCAGTTGCGGGGCATGCAGGAATTTCTGAAATTCCTTTTCATAAATTTCTTTCCAGGTTCTGAAGATATTCTGATCAATATCATCAAACCTGTAGGCTTCCGTATGCTTGCCGATCCTGGTAGCATGGTCCGCCCACTGTTTTTGAAGTTCCAAATATCCGTCCCATGACTGCTCCGTCATCTTTACCACGAACTCGGGCATGGAATCCATCCCTTTCATCATGGCAGCCATATTTTCCGGCTCAGTTAGCGAGGAAAACAGTGATTGCATAACCTTATTACTGGTTTCCCATCCCTTCCGGGCTTTATGGAGCGGATCTGTTTTCCGGGATTCCTCGGACGTACCTGATGAAGAAGGGACGTCAGGCTGCATTTTTGCCATATTTCCCCAGAAATCCGTTACCGACTTTGTCCACGCGGCAAATAAAGATTCCATGCCGCCTTCCGTTTTTTGGCTCTGATCCATATTTTACTCCGTTAATGTCCTGATGATTTATTACCTGCAGATACATTAATTTCCTGTTAAAAACAAGATGTTTTTTAACCCCGCAGCCATAAGTTCTCATACATGGCTGAAATAATTGATACTCAGCAGATGGAAAGTGTTCCCGGAATGCTCCGGAAATGCTCGCCCGGATTGATAAATCCCGGGCATTTCCGGCGGGTTTGTCAATCGCTCGACGGCTCGACTGAGCTCGCCGAAGTCTGAGCGTTCGACTGAACTCATGCCGAAGTCTCATGCCAAAGCCGCCGGGAGCGGTTCAGGGACATTTCCATCTACTGATACTCAGTAGATCGCAAACAGTGGATTCCGGGTTAAAACCGGAAAACATCCGTTTTCCGATTTTCCCCGGAATGACAGTACGTTAAATCGTTATTCCGGGGAAAATTAAAAAACGGATGTTTTTTAATTTTAACCCGGGATCCGCTGTTTAACGGGGTTTACTGATACTGACAATCAGCAAAAAAGTTTGTAGTTCAGGCGGTTCCTGTGAAATCAGCAGTTAGTGAGAAACCCGGCTTTTTTTAACTCGGAATTCTTTCTGATCTGCTACTGATCTTCTTTTTTATCCGTCTTATCCGATGTTCCCTCAAAAAAGGTTCCGAAGGGAGATATGTCTTTCATCGTTTTTTTTGCAATATTTGAAAAGTCCAGTCCCAGCTCGAGACATATCCTGAATTGTTCATCCATCGTGGTTTTATAACCAAGATAGCTTTCAATAGCTTTTTCCAGATAATTCTCAAAAAAATCGCTCAGAACACCTCTGCCGGATCGGATGATCAGATGGAGCAAAGATACCGGCAGTATGCTGTTATTCTGTTTTGCCTGCTCCATGATGATCTGGGTCAGGATAAAGGCGGTTACATCTTCATTGGTCTTCACGTCAATAACTTCTACCTGACGGCCCTGCCGGATCATGTCTGCCACATCTCTGAGGGTTACATAGGTGCTGTTTTCGGTATCGTACAATCGCCTGTTCGGGTACTTTTTAAGTGTTACTTTCATATTTATTGGTCTCCCTTATTTTCAGGCAGTAGCGACCTTGTTCCTGTGGAACGGGGTGTAAGGGATTTCCAAGAAATAAAATACTCGCTGCTGCTCGCGGGGGATTGACAATCCCCGCCGCGGGGTTCGGATTTGTCAATCCGAACCGAGCAGGAGAGGGGGCCGTTTCCCGAACCGGATATATTATTTATTCGGAGTTCCCTGATTAAAAGTATTAAAGCGTATTTCATCTGATGACTTTGCAGTGGACGATTGTTTCGTAATTTCTTTTAAACCGTAAATTCAAATGAAACAGGCTTTAGGTCGTAATAATTATCGGATAATTATTATGTTTGATTTTAAATAGTTGAATTGTTAAGCGGGCTTCACCTTAACACTTTTAATTGCAGCCCGATGAAAATTTAGAAATATCAGTAGATCGAAAAGTTTCCGGTAAACCGCTGTAAACGGTGGATTCCGGGTTAAAATTAAAAAACATCCGTTTTTTAATCTTCCCCGGAATGACAATCTGATATACAATTTAACATACTGTCATTCCGGGGAAAATCGGAAAACGGATGTTTTCCGATTTTAACCCGGAATCCACTGCTTGCGAAAGTTTTCGATCTACTGAATATCAGCAGATGGAAAATCCGGAGTGCAAAAATTAGCGACAGCGGATTTCTGCATTATGACACAGCGCAACATCGTTCGTGATTATCGGTAATATTTTTCACCTATAAATGGATTTTAAAATATACCCTGGGCACAGGATAAAAAAAATTGTGCATTGCATCATTTTCTTCTTGACAAAAAATAATAATACACTATTATTGAGTAAGTTTCAACGAAAAAGCAGCTTTTACAAGCATGGTTTATTATATGGCAGGGACGCCGGGCAGGACTTAATTAGCCCTTTCTTTGCTGTTCTTTATAATTCAGGATAATTCAGGAGCTAAAAAATGGAAACAGGAAAAATTGCCAACCAGATGATTTCTTTTCAGAAAAATCTTTTTGAAAACGCTTTTAACGCAATGAGCACGGTTCAGGACCAGACCGAAAAGATGGTTAACAACTTTCTGACTCAGCTTCCCTGGGTGAACGAAGATGGGAAGAAAGCCATCGAAGGTTCGGTTGATTTTTATAAAAAGGCACGGGGAGATTTTAAAAAGGCTGTGGATGAAGGTTTTTCAAAAATGGAAGATCTTTTCAGCCAGAAAATAGGGTAACCTGTTCCTGATCTGAGATATTTCAATTGTCAGGTCATGGTCTTCGTACAAATTCGGCTCGGATTGAAAAATCCGGGCCATGTCCCCGCCAAAGGCTGAGACTGATCGGTGATCTCGCGGGGCTCAAACAAAGATCATTACCTGATTGTTATTTGCCCTGACATCAGACCTGCGAAGTTTCCGAAACCTCGCAGGTCTTCGGAATGACCCGAACTGACATAAAAAAACACGACCGATATATAAGAGAGGAAAAAATGGATCAGAAAAAACTGTTCAAACAAATGATAGATTTCCAGAAAGCCACGTTTGATAACTCCTTCAAAGCTATGGCAACACTTCAGGAGCAGGGAGAAAAAATGGTCAGCATGTTTTTGGATCAGTCCCCCTGGCTTCCTGCAGATGGGAAAAAGGCAGTCACAGAGTGGATTGAAGCGTATAAAAAAGGGCGCGATGATTTCAAAAACACGGTAGAGGATAATTTCAGCAAAGTGGAAGACTACTTTGCCAGTTCTGAAAGCAAGGTCAGCGAAGCTGAATAATTAGCCGCCATCTCACACAAACGCGCGAAAGCTCAGGGAAATGCGCAAAGCTGAGTGCAGGAAAATTATGGCCAGGCACCGAGTACGGGATTGAGTGTTCGGGGTGTTTGAATACTCAGCGACTAAAAGTTTCCAATGCTTTTATATACCACACAAAGTAGCAAAGGCACGGAGACAGAGCTTTCAATATAATGTTTGTCAGAAAAAAGGAGTGCGGAAGATAAGCGAAGCGATCTTTCGCATACCCGCATAAAAGACCGTTCCGCTTATCTTTTGCACTCCTTTTTCCCCGGGTAATCTTTAAGGTTTCCCTTATTTTCGCCTATGTGTGAGAATATTATGAAACTTTTGCACTGGCACTTACTTTCTATGGGAGGTAACCGAAAATGATTGATTTTGGCATGGAAGAGTACTCTCCGGAAGCCCTTCTGAAAAAAAATTTATCGCTGATCAAAGCAGCGAACGCGGCGCAGAACTACTGGGTCAGTTTTACCAAGTACGCGAATGATTTCATGATTCCCTATATGTCTGCTGTGAACTATTTCACCAGCGTGGAAATACTCAAGTTGTTCAAAGCTTCGCCGCTGGATAGTTTCCGGTCATACATGGATCTTTTGGAATTCAATGCTGATCTCTCAAATAAAGGCCTTACCGGCAGCATGAGAGCGATCAATAATTATAATCAGCGGGAATTGGACTATGCCTTGTCTGCCATGTTCAATACTTTCTTCAACAGGAGCGGAGAAGAAAATATTGATACGTTCATCAGCCGGCAGGCAAAAATGATGGACATGGTGGCTTATGGTTATTCCCAGGCAATTGATGACATTGAACCCGAATACGGGTTTCACTTCGAGCGGGACGACAACAGCGTAAAAATTGCTGAAACTGACCGTTTCATTCTTTATCAGGTGCTTCCCATAGATAAAAAGGTCGAGGTGAATAAAAGCGGCAAACCTGTCATTATTATGCCGCCCTATGTGCTGGGTTCCAATATCCTGGGCTTCCTGCCCCATGAAAATCGGAGCTATACCCATTGTTTTGCGAACCAGGGAATTCCTGTTTATATGCGAGTTATGAAGGATATCAGCACCACTCCCGCAGTTCAGATTCTGACCGGGGAAGACGATGCACTGGATACCAAATTCTTCTGTGAGAAGGTCATGGGCATACATGGAAAGCCTGTGACGCTGAACGGATACTGCCAGGGAGGTTTTGTGGCGCTGTGTAATATCCTTTCCGGTGAACTGGACGGGCTTGTGGATGCGTTTATCAGTTGTGTTTCCCCGATGGACGGAACCCGGAGTAAAGGGTTTGAAAAATTCTTCGGAGAGTTACCCGAGAGGTTCAATCATCTTGATTACGGAACCAAAACCCTGGGCAATGGCAACAAGGTGGCAGACGGAGACCTCATGGGCTGGGTCTATAAGCTCAAAAGCATAGAAAACGAGTTTCCGATAGTCGCGTTTTACCGGGATATGACAATGCTTACACCCAGGGGGGATAACGGCGATGAGATAAAGATCAGTAAAACCGCGGCCGCGATCAACTACTGGCTGAAGTATGAGCGCAATGACCTCCCGCTGTCCATCACCAAAATGAGCTTTGATTCTTATAATACTGCGATCACTGACGACGGGACTCTCCCAATAAAGCTTTTTGACCGTAAACTCAATCTCAAAAGGATTAAAGAAAAGGGAATCACCTGGCTGATCTGTTACGGAGAAAAGGACGATCTGGTGGAAAAGGAGACCGCGCTTGCTCCGCTGGACTATATTGATGCCGAAGTTTCACCTTTTCCCAAAGGGCATGTGGCAATTGCTACTTCCTGGTCCAATCCGAAATCCGCTTGCGCGCTTCATACATGTTTCGGCGATAAAAAATACCGGGGCCCGGTTCGGTTTCAACTGGACATTGATAAAGAATTGTCCGAGCGTGAAGTGTAAGCTGTTTTTCCGCATATGGGAGACATATTTATGGATGAGAATTTTTTAGAATTCTGGGGAAATTTCCTGATCAGCACTGCCCGTAAAAAAAAGCAGGCGGATGATATGACCGCCTGGATGCAGAAGGCATCCACCGGTTTTGACGAACTGATGCCCATGTTCCGGAAATTCTACGGTCTTGAACAACTTTCCGAGCAAAGTGAAGACTACAAGAATATGACCGAGAAGGCAATGCTTGATTTCCAGGGTACGTTCAAGGAATATATGGGCGCGCTGGATTTTGTCCCGAAAAGGGAGCATCTGGCTTTGGTCAGCAAATACGAAACCCTGAAAGAAAAATGTGCGGACCAGGAAGAGACCATAAAGCATCTGCGAATGCTTCTGAATGCAAAGGGGGCAGAGCAGGTCCAGGATATCATGAGAGAGCAGGGCGAGTTGTTTCAGGGTATGGTGGAGGGTTTCAGAGAGTATTTCAAGGATATGGGGGATTCAGAACTCTCTATAGAGAAATCTGATGACACCCGCCAAGAGGATAATAATTTAAAAGGAGAAACGAAAAATGATGGAACAGGGACAAGTAATTAAACAGATGGTGGATTTTCAGAAAAGTGTATTTGACGGATCTTTCAATACCATGACAATGGTGCAGGAGAGAACCGGGAAAATGATGGATATGTTCATGGATCAGGCCGCCTGGATGCCTGAGGAGTGGAAAAGCACTGTCAACGTATGGTCCAAGGCTTACCAGGAAGGTTGGGAGACCCTGAGAAAGACCGTGGATGACAATTTTGATAAAGTGGAATCAAATCTGACCGGCATTTAGCAGGCTGGTAGTTCGGTTTGTCCACGCTTTACCATTTTTAAATAAACGGGTTGCGGCGATTTTGCTGTGACCCGTTTTTATGTATGTATATCAAGACCTGCAAGGTTTTCAAAACCTTGCAGGTCTTTGCTTTTTCTGCACTCGCCTTTTGTGCTTTTCTCTTTTGCCATCCTCAGTTGGGGCAATTATACCAGCAGTAGATCGAAAACTTTTCGTTTAAGCCTGCAAACAGCGGATTCCGGGTTAAAATTAAAAAACATCCGTTTTTTAATTTTTCCCGGAATGACAGCTTTAACCTATTGTCATTCCGGGGAAAATCGGAAAACGGATGTTTTCCGGTTTTAACCCGGAATCCACTGTTTGCGAAAGTTTTCGATCTACTGACCAGCCCTTGTTTCCGAACTCCGTTTGAGAACACACCGGCAGGCAAACTCTGTTTGCAGGTACTTGACATCTCACACTTCAGCTCATTCCGACAAAAAAACTGAGAAAGTTCTTGACAGCAGCTATAAGATAATATATCCAGAAGCATCAGACAGACCGACCAGTCTGTTTTTTTTTAAATGGGGTGCGACACTGGGCAGTGTGGTATCAATGAAAAATCAAAAACTGGGTAGTACACCACTTTTTAAGTTCGTCCCCCCCTTTTTTAAAGGGGGCCGGGGGGATTTTACGTTGCTAAAAAAGGTGTTACGGCAGAAATCCCCCGGCCCCCTTTAAAAAAGGGGGGAGGAATTTACGAATCGGTGTAGTAGTGTTCTACTTCTGGCTATGCTTTACACATTTTTAGGATTATTTAATAATATATTGATATATAAAAATTTACAAACAATTTCATTCAGACACTTTTTTTATACTAACTCTGTA
>JAUCGG010000178.1 GCA_030378015.1 Desulfococcaceae bacterium HSG8 | reverse complement strand
CGCAATTCTCTTTCTTTCACGGACAGCGGGATGCCGGGAATGCGGAAAACTTTTTTGCTTCTCATGAAGCATAGTATTTGTAACATGCCGGAATTATTGTTTGACAAACTTTATGTTAAAGCCTCTAGATAAGCCATCTTCTCTGAAGTTTATGAATTATGTAACCCCTTCGGGGTATGTGCAACTTATAATGCCACGAAGGCACAAAGGCGCGAAGTCTCACGAAGGTTCTTTGTGTATCTTTGTGTCTTCGTGTCTTTGTAGCATTATTTATTATGCATCGGGGTGCAACTTATAATGCCACGAAGGCACAAAGGCGCGAAGTCTCACGAAGGTCCTTTGTGTATCTTTGTGTCTTCGTGTCTTTGTGGCATTATTTATTATGCATCGGGGTATGTGCAACTTATAATGCCACGAAGGCATAAAGGCGCGAAGTCTCACGAAGGTTCTTTGTGTATCTTTGTGCCTTTGTGTCTTTGTGGCATTATTTATTATGCAACCCCTTCGGGGTATGTGCAACTCTATAATGCCACGAAGGCACGAAGTCTCACGAAGGTTCTTTGTGTATCTTTGTGTCTTCGTGTCTTTGTGGCATTATTTATTATTTATGTCCGGCAGTTCATCAAAAAAGCTGCACTGCTGACAGATATCAGCATTGACGTGGAATTGCAACAATCTGGCCAACGCCAATAAGCAGCATATTCGCATCGGGCTCAGACATACCTTTTTCAGACATGAAACAGGCAGCGTAATAAAAATAAGGAGGTGATTCTGATGAAGATCAATCGCCTGGAAATTGAAAACTTCCGCGGGATTCGTGAAATGAAAATTGATTTCGATCCCCGGCTGAATGTGTTCACCGGTGTCAACGGTGCCTAAGAAAAACAACAGCGAATTCAGCATCGAGCAATTATCAGACGGAGAAAAATGCCTGATTGCCCTGATTGGTGATATTGCCCGGCGTCTGGCTATTGCCAACCCTTCTCTGGATGATCCGCTACAGGGAAAAGCGGTGATACTTATTGATGAAATTGATCTGCATCTCCATCCGTCATGGCAGCGTATGATTCTCCCCGGTCTGCTTGCCACATTCCCGAAATGCCAGTTTGTCATCACGACGCATTCACCGCAGGTTCTGGGTGAGACAGATGCCCGTCATATTTTCCTGCTGCACCGAAATGAGCAGGATCAGATCGTGTGTTCCAGGCCGTCCCAGGCCGTCCCAGGCCAGGGGGCTGACCAGCGACGGAATTCTTGAGGAACTGATGCGGCCTCCCGGTTTTCAGAAGCCGTTGAACCGAAACCATGAGGTGGAGGAAAAGCTGAATGAGATTTTCATGCTCATAGACAAAGAGCAGTTCAGTTCCGCCCGGGAACAGATGGAAAAGCTGAGGCAGGACATTCACGGAGACATTCCGGATATGGTCCGTGCCGAATCCCTGATCACAATGCTGAAAGATGAGTGTTAGGAGCAAAACAGGATGAGAAAGATCAGCAAAGGGCCGCAGCCTTATGAACTGGCTCATTACAGATCCAGGCCGGACGCGGTTTATGACGGCCCGTACTTCACCGAGGTCAAGGAAAAAATCCGCATCAGTCTGCTGGCAGAACAGGGGCATCTGTGCGCGTACTGCATGCAACGGATCAGTGAGGGCACAATGAAGGTGGAACACTGGCAGTGTCAGCGTCATTTTCCTGAGAGACAGTTGGATTGGCAGAACATGCTGGGTGTCTGCCCCGGGAATCAGGGTCTGCCCGGAAACAGCCAGACCTGTGACACCCGCAAGGGTGATGCTGATCTCTGCCTTAATCCCGCAGACCATGAGCATCACGCCCGGTTGGAAATCTGCTATACCCGTGACGGCAGGATCCACTCACACAATGCTGAATTTGATACTGAAATCAGTCAGAGGGATATGAAAAGCTTACTGTGCGGTTGTCAGGGAATCCGGGAGAGCTTCGGGCTATACGGGGAAAGCTTGCGGAGAATCGGGGCAATGTTCCTATTTTTGATACCCCGGTGCTGAAATTTTTCCAGAATCAGATTATTATGGCCTGTACCGTAAATGATGATACTGAAATAAAAAATCGCATTTGTTCAAAACAGCCTTTCACAGAATGCGTTTAGTATCAACATTTCCGGGACAGGTAATAGTTCGCATACAAAGTGGAGAATTTTGAAAATCTTCGTTAAAAAAGTATGAAGTCAAGTGTATATTGCCATACCTTACTGATTTTTTCGGAGTAAAAATATTTTTTCAGGAGGAATATTTTCTTAAAGCTTATACTACATCCAGTTTCCGATTAACAAAAACGGGGCCCAGTACGCGGGATGCTGATAGCGTTGGTGTGCAATGAGTTTCTTTTGCGCATTCTGTAATGCCTCAGCTTTTGAAATACCAGGGGTTTTAAGCTGACGGTAGAATTCGCTGATTGCCACATAAGTTGATTCATCATGGACAGACCATAACGTCGCGATGACGCTCCTCACTCCCGCCTTGATCGCTACACCGGCAAGCCCCAAGGCTGCACGCTCATCTCCCATGGCGGTCTGGCAGGCACTCAGGGTGAGCAATTCCACCTGCTGCTCACGGAACCTGGCAAGGTCAATCAGTTGCTCCAGGCGATCCATGGTCAGCCTGTCATCGTAAGTCAGCAGGAACGTATCCTTCACAGTACCGCCGAATACACCGTGTGTGGCCATATGCACAATGGGATACTCATGATTTTTAAATTCACGGGTCAGATTGTCAATAGTGTATTCTTTATCCTGAAGTATCCTGCCTCCCATTACCGTCCTGATATTTTCCAATTCTCCGGGGACATTAGGCAGGGGAGAAAATCCATGCCTGGCCTCGGAAAGACCATTCGCCAGAATCTCGACCAGTTTCCCTTCAGGCGGTTTCAGATCGGTGAGGGTGATGCCGGGCACGGTCACCACGGCGTATTTCTCCACCAGGAAATGATTGCCGTCATGAAGTGCGGAAAAGGGAATTAAACGAAGCGCGCCGTCCGGTGCGATGATCAGCGTATCAATCTTCAGGGTTGTCAGTTCATTCCCGACAGGTCGTATCAGCCAGTTGTAAAGCTGCTTTGCGTTCTCCTGATATTCGTCACTCCCTGTCATCTGCAATTGCTTTTGAAATTGTTTTGCCGTTTTTATGAGGCGTTCGGAATCTGCCGGAATCCTGACCTGCCTCATGCCATCGGGCAGAGTGAGTAATAAGACCGGAGAATCCGGCAAAAGGATCGGATAAAGAATGGCTGTGTGAGAAGGCGCATGATCAGGGGAGGTGATTTTTGTCCGAACGGAGGTGACGCATTCATCCTGGAAAAAATCCTGCAACTCTGCTGTTTTCAGGAGTTCCATGATATCTCTGGCTTTTTTTAATTTATCCTCACGAGATTTATCGTCTGGTATTGTTTCTGTTTGTTTCAGTAAAAGTTCCGCAAAACCCAGGTAAACCGGCTTTACCTTCTCATAGAACGCATTTTTTTCTGAGCGATGTTCTCTGAGCAGTTCTCCGCGTATGGGGTTCAATGTACTGATAGCGCTATGATAAGCACTCACGGCCTTTTCAATATCACCTCCGGCCTTGAAGAGCCTTCCTGACTGCCACTGCCAGAGATACAGAATTTCGGGGAAATGGCCCTTCTGTGCGAAAAATATGGCGCTCCGGGTCAGGCGAAGGGCTTCGGAATAACGGGTTTCTGCCTCATACAATTGTCCGGCATATCCGTAGGCGTATGATGCGATACGGTCATCCCTGAGGTCTTTGCCAATTCGCTTTGCCTCGTTTAACATCCTCAGACTGTAAGGGGCCAGTTCTGATCTGTCAGTCGCGGGCATTGTATCCCGGATAAGAAGGCTCAGAGATATCAGCGCCGCTGCTTTGTTGTGAGAATCGGACAATTTTTCGATATGGCGTAATGCACTGTCCAGTGCTGCCGCAGCCTCCTGATCATCGGTTTGAAACATAACACGGGTCAGATTGATAACAACCTTTGATTTCAGTTCGTGCAGATGGGGTTCGTGAATTGTGCCCGGCGACTGTTCAATAAGATCAAGGCATTCGTTATATGCCTCGGCTGCTCCCTGGTAATCTTCGTTCTGTGTGAGCGCATTCCCCCTGTTGTTTAAAAGATTTGCCAGAACATGCGGATTTTTTGCCTGTATGGCAATACTCTCCCCTTTTTCCAGGTATCGTAACGCATCTTTTGTATTTTCGAGAGAAACATAAAGATCGCCGAGACTGCTGAAAAACAAAGCTTTATGGTAAGAGTCATTGCTTTTTCCGGCCACAGGCAACGCCTTTTGAAAGGCGGTCATAGCTCTCTGATAGTGTCCGAGGCTCTGGTACGCATTGCTGAGACGTATCACCGCAGGCAGATATGCGTCTTCTTTCGGATTCAAAAGCGTTATCGCCTGTTCCCAGGATCGTGCGGCAAGTTCAAAGTTGCCTTTGTGACAGAATTTTTCGCCTTCTGCAATCAGTTGTTTTGCCTTACCCGGTTCCTCTGTTGCAGCCGGAGTTTCCGAATGCCCGCAAATCAGGAAAACGCCAATGGTCAATACTATTGTCATAATTTCTTTCAACATGACATCCTCCTTTTTTTCTCTACAGGGATTATGTGTAAGAAAAGGATTTTACCTGTACTTATCCAAATTTTTTATACATAATCCCTGTCGGTTTAATTCTTAGTTTCTGATTCCTCATCTCCATCTGACATGGGATTATCAGGCGGAAACAGCGGGCTTGCCAGCACACCGTCATGAGGGGGAGGCACGCCGTCCCGTCCCCTGATCAGAAATCGGCTCACATCCTTTCCGGAGCGATGTTTGCACGGGGTGGGCAGCCAGCGGGCCGCGTCAAGATAACTTCCGGGCACCACGATCAGGTCGCCGCTGAGATCAGTATCCGGTGATTCGATCTTCACGGTTCCATGATTGCCTCTCTCTGATTTGGCAGTTACACTGCTATCTGCTGATTTGAAATAGTTATCTGTAACGAGAAACACGGCTCCGCCGTCCCCGAAGTCCGCGTTAGCTTTGATTTTACTGCGATTCAGGATAATGAACTGCGGTCCGGCTTTTGTCTCGGTGCTGCCAATCCTGATATCTCCGCCGTTCCCGGTTCCCTCCCTGACGCTGGTGGTGATCTCACTGTTTAAGAGATAAAGCGATTCTTCCGTATTTATCCTGATTTTGCCTCCCCCTGCATTTACAGCTTCTGTTGTCATCGCACTGTCTTCCATCCGTATTTCATGGTTATGAGTGATGCGGATATCGCCGGCCTCGCCGCTCCCTGAGCTTTGTGCTGTAATTGAGGAACCGTCAGTCATTTCCGCTTGTTCCGATATCAGTTCGATATCTCCGCCCCGGCCTTCACTTTTGCTGCCTGCGCTCACCGTTCCCCCCTCGCTCAGTTCCAAACGATCCGCATTCAGTATAATATTACCGGCTCGGCCGTCCGGCAGTGTATTACCATCCTGCGTATCGTCTCCGAGGGTATCGGCATAAATAAGGCCTTTTTTTCCGAGTTTCAGCAGCGGCGTTGAAACAGAGATATCTCCGCCTGCCCCGCCGCTGTGCGTTGCCGTATATATCCAACTGTTCTTAAATTTCACTCCTGCCCCTGAAATACTGACGGACTCCCGGGCGGTAATCGAAATATCCCCGGCACGGCCTGCCCCGCGTGTGCTGGTCGTAAGGGTTCCTCCCTGATGCACTTCCAGACGGCTCACATCCAGTATGACATTCCCCCCGCGGCCGCGGCCGTAAGTCTGGGCGTTGATCATCCCGTCTCTGAGGAGGCTCAGGTCCTCTGTCCGGATAGTGACAGTGCCGCCGTCTCCTGCGTCCTGTGCCTGGGAATACACGCCATAATATTCTCCGTATAACCCTTGGTCGTCTCTTCCTGATCCCGCAATGCTGACGGATTCCAAGGCAGTAATTGATACATCTCCCCCGGAGCCAGTTTCCGCACCCATAGCACTGGATGACACATAACCCCTGTCCATTTCCAGGCGATTTACCTCTAATATAATATCTCCCCCGAGTCCCTCTCCCCCGATGATGCTGCCGTCAGCGACCATCCCGTTATCCGCGCTGATTACGCCATTATCGGCAATGCTTAGGACATCGGTGGAAACCGAAATGCCGCCCGCGTCCCCGGAGCCAAAGCTGTTGCTGTAAAAACCGCTGCAATTCGACAGGGGCCCGTACTCGGAAAGCACCGTTCCGAACCCGGAGATTCTGACGGATTCCCGGGCGGTCACGGAGATATCTCCGCCATTCCCCGCTGCCAGGCTCCAACTGTTCACAACGCCTCCGCCGGTCACGTCCAAACGATCCGCGTTCAGTGTCACATCACCGCCATGACCTGTTCCGCCTGTCTCTATGTGTATGGCCCCCTTATCGGCGATACTCAGATCACCGGCAGAAACCATAATATTACCGACATCCCCCCTGGAGCCTGCTTCTGCAATGGCATATAATCCGCTGCTTCCAAAAGAATCGGAGCCTGAAATAACAGCGGTCTCCCGGATGTTCATTGAAATATCTCCGCCCCGGCCTGCGCCAAAAGCGTCAGTTGTCACTGAACCGCCATCGCTGATTCCCAGATACCTTGCTTCCATCGTCACATCTCCGCAGCGGCCTTTTCCTGTAGTTGCGGTGAAAATCTCTCCGCTATTGCGAATGATCACTTCATCGCTTGCCTGAATGTCAATCCCACCCCCGTTCGAATCACCGGTTATCGAAACAACTGATGAACCGGTATCGGTAACTACAAACCTGCCGCCGCGGATGTGAACTTCTCCGGATGCGCTGCCGCTGACTGGATTCCCACTGACATCAACTGATGAACCGCGTGAAAGGAAAATCTCACCATGTTGTTCAAAAGATGAGATATCCTGACCGGAATCGGTGAGCGCAACTTCACCGGCAGAAGCTGCACTGGCGATACTGACCTGCCCGCTTTGTGCAGCCAGAACACCGCCTGAAATATTTATATCCCCTCCTGTCGCGGATAATGCGCGGCCTTCGGGAACTTCGAGAACGCCTTCTACACTGATGCCCGCGGGTTCGTCTCCCAAAAAACCGAATGCAGAAGGCTGGGCCGTTGTCAGCACGGTGTTTTCCGTGTGAACCGCGTCAAACCGGCCATCACCGCCTAAGCGCAGATAATCAGCCGTGCTGACATGAAAAGAGCCGCTTATGTCCAAAGAGGCACTGGGGCCGAACATCACGCCCCTGGGATTGAGCAGGAACATATTGGCTCCGGGTATTTCCGAGCGCAGGGGGCCGTCAATCCGGGAGGCCATTCCTCCTGTCACCCGGGCGATGATATTATCCACTGAGTTCGGACCGGTAAACATTGCGCTCTCACCTGTACTGATGTTAAACTGGCCAAAGCTGTGAAACAGGTTGCTCCCTGCCTGCTTTCCGAAGTCAGCACTGATTTCGTAATGCGGACCGGAAAGCTCGCGTGCGGGCACCAATGTTCCGTCTATAGTGATTTGCGCCCGTGCCGCAGGCGATGTAAAACAAAATTCCAATACAATGAGAAAACTCATGAAAATAAAGATGAGATGGTGTTTCAGATTCATTATTTTTTCTCCTTTATTTGCCTTTTGTCCCACCAGAGACTTCTGAGAATGGGTGCATTTCCAAAAACCAGGGCATTCTCGTTCCCAGGCTCTGCCTGGGAACGCATTCTGCAAGGCTCTGCCTTGCGAGGCATTCCGTTTAAACCACCGGTTTTAAAATGAAATACGAGGCAGAGCCTCTGTAAACGTATTCCCAGGCAGAGCCTGGGAACGAGAATTTCCTACTTTTCGGGAATGCACCCAAGCTTAACTTAATGGCAGTGAGGCGGAGCCTGGGAACGAGTAAAGCGTAACTCATCGGATAATAACACAAACGGTGGGTTACGCTTCGCTCCACCCACCCTACATCCTATGCTGGACTGACCTTTACTCCGAAAGCGTCTGAAGAATATAAACAGCTTCGGCCATGCCTATCTCAGCGCCTTCATTCATGGCCGCGTCCTTATTGATTACCGGGGAGGGCTTGCCAGCAAGCACCTGCAGGACCAGAACAGCATCTGTGAGATCAAGATCGCAGTCTCCGCTGATATCGCCTTTGAGAATATTATCGCATTCGGGGTTCAGTTCGAAACCTTTTGTCACCAGTTCGTCGTAAATAAGATTCACAGTATCGCCCGCCGAACCATAACCCTCCGCGCTCACTTCAATCTCGGCCTCGGCCACAGGATTGGTGTCATCGGGAAAGAGCTCGCCGAAATAATAACCGCCCGAATCAGTGCGTAATTCCAGGATTATGTTCCATATAGTGCTTCTGATTCTCACGATAGCATCGCTTATTGGCCGCTGTGAGCGGGGGTCGTAAATATATCCGCCGACCCGGGCTGTTACCGGATTGGTGTTGTCGGTGCGGAATTTTTCCACATCTGATTCCCGGTATTCGCCGTATTCGTCAACTGCCCGGACTTTCCAGTAATAATCGCTTCCGTTTTTTATTCCGTCGTCTTTGTCCAGAATGCAGACACTGTGAATAAGCCCTTCCTTTTTAAGCGGATCATCAAAAGAATCATCGCCCTGGGAGAGAAAAAGCGTGTAAGTCACTCTGTCGCCGTCCGGGTCTTCCGCATCCTCCCAGTCCAGAACCCCGGTGGTTCTCATTGTGCCGTCATTATCCGGTGAGATAAGGGAGAACGCAGAAGGGGGCGAGTTGCCGTCCCTGCCTTTGTAAATGTATGTCTCCGCCGAGGGAGATATGACGCCGCCGTCGTCTCTGGCGTAGAAGAACACGGTGTATCTCCCGGATTCCGGGAAGTCATCGTAATTTCCTTCGTATCGCTCGTTTACGGTGTTCAGCGTAAGCGGAACTTTGATCAGATCAACTTCCTGCTGGGTCTCGCCGCCTTCAAGAATCATGCCCGGCTCCCTGATCTCGGCCCAGACGCTTTCCGTGCGCTCCTCATCGCTCATCTCCGCCCACAGGAGGACTCCGTTTGCTGACAGAGGCGAGGCATCAGGCTCTTTGCCGGCATCCGCTATCACCAGCGGGGCAGGCGCGCTGATTTTCCGTCCCAGTCTGATGTGCTTTGCCTGGTCTCCGTCCCTGTCCCCTTCATTTCCGGGGGTGAGCGCAAGATCATTGGTGCTCACGCCGTCACCGTTGTCATCCAGGTGAGGATGCTGCCTTGCCGTGTCAAAATACGGTGCAGGTCTGTTGGTCTCCCCGGTGTCGGTGTGAAGTTCGGTCCGCTGAACCGCTTTTTTGAAACTCGCCGCAAGATCGTGTCCCTGGCCGAACTCGTTGAACAGCGCGCTGATGAAAAATTCCCCGTCCTGGCTTTTGCTTACCGGATCCCTGGGACCGCGATAGGAAGGTTCGTTGTGGGCCGTGCTGGTTACAATTATCCGGCCAGACCCGGACAGCTCATCAGTAAAGGTCCCTGAATAACAGGTGCCGAGGATGATCACAACGGGCTGCGGGTCAATATTTTCAGCAGCCATATCCGCCTCCAGTCTGTCCAGCCACTCATCCAGTTCGTCAGGTCTGAGAGGATTCGTGCCGGTCAGGTAAAAGGTGTCGGGCGAGCCGTGATTGATCAGGATGATGTAAAGGGGGCCGGGGAGGGTTCTCATTTTTTCCAAAGCCCATTTTGTGACTGCGTCCTGCATGGCCTGCCAGTAACTGGTTGTTCCGCCTTCGCTGTAATCGTCCTCCCCGGTCTGAACCTCGCTGTGCGGGTTGAAATACCTGATATGATCCTGCGGGTCCCGCCAGCGGTCTGTGGGGTCCTCTGTCATGGCGAAGTTGTGGTCAATGAGGTGCTTATAGACGTTATTGGCTGTGATGGTATGGGCTTCGAGTCCCTCGTTTCCTGAAATCGAACCCACCGCAAGGATGGCATAACCGGAGAAGTCGGATGTGAACACGGTTTCTGTGTCACAGTCGCCGGAGGTTGTATCCTCGGTATTGCCGGCTTTGTCGGTCGCTATGGTGCGGAAACAATAAGAGCCTTCACTGGCTGCGGTATATTCGAACTCTCCGTCAATATTGTCTCCGCTGTCCGCATCCGCCAGTATGAAATCCTCCGCTCCGGTCGTTCTGACCCACAGTTCCACTTTTTCCGGGCCGCTGCCGGATGATGCGCTGCCGCAGGTTTCGCCGTTGTAAATATCGTCATAAGTGTAGGTTATTATGAAAGTTTTGCTCTGATCGTCTATGGCGGACGGGGATGCGGCCCTGGAGCAGGGATCGCCGCTGTCAACTTCGATGGTGAAGCTGCCGGATGATGACCAGTCTCCGCCGGCGTTCTGTTCTTGGACGTATAATGTATGCGCCCCCTGGGAGAGAAAAGCTTCCGGCGTATATTCTGTATCTGTTGTCTCCTCTGACCAGCTTTTGTCGTCTAACTTGTAGCGATACGTTTCAACGCCGTTGCCGCCGGTAGTCCAACTCCATGTGGGTGTTGTATCATTGGTGTGGGTGTCTCCTGAAACTTCAAGAGGCGTTGTTGAGCCGATGTTTGCGACAATGTTTTTTAAACGAATCCAGCCCACGTTTTGCGACCATGCGTAACCGTCGAATATACCGGTATAAGAGGCGATGGTTACCTGGCTGTGGGTGGGGTTGAAATTGATCCATCCTGTCTTTTCGCTCCATGCGTAGCCGGAAAGTTTTCCGTCGTTGCTGCGGTTCACTCCCCAGTTATTGGCGGTGGTGTTGGCGTAATACGGATCGCCGCCGCCTGAGTCTGCGCCCAGTTTTATCCAACCGATATTCTGGGACCAGGCATGGCCTGAAAGGTGCGTGTCATGCATCATGACGCCGCCGTGGCTGGGGCGGAGATTGATCCAGCCAACTTTTTCCGACCATGCGTATTTTTCGGTTTCACTGATATTGCTTTCCGCGGCTGTTGCGGGCTGCAGGAAGAGAATGCCGAAAAAAAGCAGCCAGACCAAGGTTAATCTTGTGATGTGTCTGATGGTTGTTTTCATTGCGGTTCTCCTTTCTTTGTGTTCAGAATTCTATTGTCCGTCTCGCACGGGCAAGACGTAGGCGGAATAAGCATCAGCACCATAGCCAATGCCGCCGACATTAAAGTCCACGCACCAGATGTTGCCCGGAGGCCCAGAGCGGGACGTGGATGACCAATAATAAGAATTCTGCACTGATGTGAACGGGTGACCACTGGGTAAGGCAGGGTTGGCCTGGCTCAGATCAAGCAGACTTGCCAGCTCGTTCCTGCCGGGCAGACGCCATTGCCCCGCACCGGAGCCGTCCGACAGGCCGCAGCTTCCGCTTGCCAATGTGTCGCAGTCATCCAAGGCAGTTGTCCAAAGTCTCATAGCGAAACAGTTGGCGTTCCTCAGCCAGATAAGGCCAGTCAGATTATCGGTCACAGTGCCATCTCCGTTATCTGTAAAACGGGGGCTGACGGATGCATTGAGAGAGAGGAGGTCTGGTGCCGACCAAGCCGGCCGCGTCTGCATTGGAAAATGTCCTGCCGTTCAGAACATCGTCTGCTGTTGCATTTCCGACAGATTCAACAAAAGTACCGGTCACGCCGAAAATGGTGACCCCTTTTTTAATATTTCCCGAAACCAGATCGGAGTCAGCAGCATCAAGCGTGCTCGCATCATAATATCCTGCTTCCATAGCGGTACTGCCGGGTGATAATGTCCGGGTCTGCATTGTGCCTGTCTGCTGGCCCCAGCCGCTACCGTCGGTGCGCAGTCCCCAGTATTTCTTGCCGCTTTTCACGTCGGCAGGCACGGATCCGTCAGTGTTGTCCGCTGCCGGGGTCTTGTCCATCACATCATTCAATGTGCGGCCGGTGTCATTTGCAGGCCCGCTGGCGGGTTCCTCAAAGGGTCTTGTGTTTCCTGTACCGGATGCGCCTGTGTCCAGCCGGTTATAAATCTCATCAAGCGAGTACATACCGCTCCCCGAGGCAGGCTGACCCGGGGAATCCAGACTCCCGGCAAAGCAGAAGACAGTGAAGATAAGACAGATGACAGATGACAGAAAATAACTTTTAAATGTTTCATGATACACCTCCTTTGTTTGTTACGGGTTATGGTTTTACCTTACCTCCTTTCTTTAAATTATTCAAACAATAATTATAAATAATCCGAACTGTGTTTT
>JAUCGG010000177.1 GCA_030378015.1 Desulfococcaceae bacterium HSG8 | reverse complement strand
TATTTTTTTTATCATAAAATCGGCAAATTAAAACTTGACATAAAAAATATATCTGCTATAAACAAATTTGTTTTTAACACAAAGTATTATTTGCCTGATCATATATTGAAAATATGAAGAGCATACAATATTATCAAGCTAAAACAGGCTTATTAAATGTTAGTACCAGCACTATAAATAAAAAAAATATTTTTTTAATACAAATCAGTTTTATTTTTATGTCATCAGATTGATCAGCGATTCAGGATTTCAGTTTATAAATTTTTCTGAGACAGATAACACCGGTTGAGAGATTCAACTTGCTGATTTTTAATTCCTTGTGCAACCGGACAGTTTACAGATGGGAATTTTTTAAATCAGGGAATGGCAATCAGATAATACCAGTAGAGCGGAAATTTTTGCAGACAGTGGATTCCGGGTTAAAATCGGGAAACATCCGTTTTCCGATTTTTCCCGGAATGACCGTATGTTAAAGCTGTCATTCCGGGGAAAATTAAAAAACGGATGTTTTTTAATTTTAACCCGGAATCCACTGCTTGCAGGCTTAAACGAAAAGTTTCGATCTACTGAATACAGGAGAATTTGGTCTTAATTCCTGAACAGCCGATGTCAGTTCGGTTGCCACAAGGCAGCAGGGGTGAAATTATTTTTTGCGGATGGTTTCAAAGACTGATGATCGGTAAACATCAATAACAAAAGGAGGAAGTGTATGGAATCATGTAATTATGAACTCATTTTTCCCAAAACCAAAGATGAGCTTGATCAGGATCAGGAATGGGTAATTGTCAAAGAAGAAGGATGTCAGAAAAAGATCATGGTCCATGATTATGATGAAATATACAAAATTCCCGGCCTGTACGAGGATCTTTTTTACAAGCGGCTGGGGTGTGATTCGCCAAATGTTGTCTGTGAAATGCTGGCTGAGGAGATGAAAAAGGCGGATGAAACTGATGTAGGTCTTCGGGTTTTTGATTTCGGTGCAGGGAACGGAATTGTCGGAGAAAGGATTCGGGAGATGGATTGTGACCTTGTTGTAGGCGTTGATATCATTCCCGAAGCCAAGGATGCTGCAAGACGGGACCGCCCCGGCATTTACGATGACTATCATGTGGCTGACCTGACTGATCTGAATGATCAGGAAAAAAGGCAGTTCAGGGATTATAACTTCAATACACTCGTCACAGTTGCTGCCTTGGGCTTCAATGACATTCCTACTGTCGCTTTTCTGAATGCTTTTAATCTGATAGATGAAGACGGATGGGTTGCTTTTAACATCAGAGATAAGTTTCTTACGGAAAATGACCATACGGGCTACAGGCAGGTTCTCAGCCAAGTCATGGATGACAGTCTTGATATCCTCCAAGATAGAAGGTATTGCCACAGGCGTTCTCTTTCAGGAGATGAACTTTGCTATCACGCCATTGTTGGTAAAAAGGTCAATGATATAGATAACCTCTCTGATATAATCCTCAGCGGTGACACCGATTAGCTTTTTCCCGCCCCTTTCTGTATAATCTGGTTTCAAACATCAGTCAGTTTTAATCACAGGCAAAGCTATACAGTTTGCCAGCACTCTCCGGAGTAGTTTAAAATCGCACTTTGCTATCGGAGATGCTGGCAAAATGACTTGCAGTCCTTGTTCCCAGACTCCGTTTGGGAACACGCTTGCGGGCAAACTCTGTTTGCAGAAGATCTATCAGATAAAGCAGACGCGTAAACCGGAGTTTTGCGGGCAACAGCGTTCCCAAACGAAGTTTGGAAACGAGGATATGGTTGAAATAACAGTAAAATAAAGATTATCTGGCTTTAAAAATTTACCTGAAAATTTTCCGGAAACTTCCGCTGATGTTGACATTGAAACCGGATTGCCTTATCTTTTTCTTTTTATACAGGAAACTATAAGTTTGAAGTTTGAAGTTTGAAGGATGAAGGGGTTATAATTTCACCCTTCGCCCTTCAAACTTCAGGAAACAGTGAGGTGAGCCATCGAAATCATAAAAAAAATAAAAGACATGCAGGCACGCTCCGATATGATAAGGCGTGAGGGCAAAACGATTGCCTTTGTTCCCACTATGGGATTTCTCCATGAAGGGCATCTTTCCCTTATAAAAAAGGCACGTCAGCTCGGAGATGCTGTGGTGGTGAGTATTTTTGTCAATCCTGCCCAGTTCGCGCCCGGAGAAGATTTTGATTCATATCCCAGGGCACTTGAAAGAGATTGTGATCTCGCTGAAAAAGAGGGCACTGATGTGATTTTTGCCCCGAACAAGGAGGATCTCTATTCAGCAGTATTTCAAACTTATGTCAGTCTGGGAGAACTCCCGAACCACCTCTGCGGAATTTCCAGGCCCATATTCTTCAGAGGCGTGGCAACGGTTGTGACAAAGCTGTTCAATATTGTAAAACCGCATTTTGCCATTTTCGGGGAAAAGGATTACCAGCAGCTTCTGGTTGTCCGTCAGATGGTGCAGGACCTGAATTTCGATATAAATATTGTGGGTTCACCCATTGTAAGGGAACCTGACGGACTTGCCATGAGTTCACGAAATACCTACCTGAGCACTGAGCAGCGGACTTCCGCCCTGTCCCTTTGCAAATCATTAAAAAAAGCCCAGACCCTTCTTGAGAGCGGGACCACCGATGCGGCGACGCTGATTAATGAAGCGTCAGATTTCATAACATCCCACCCTGAGACTGTCATAGATTATGTTGCAATCTGTGATCCTGAAACCCTTGAGGATATAAAAACAATAGATAAATCCGCCCTGATGGCGATTGCTGTCAAGGTCGGGGTTACCCGCCTTATAGATAATATGATTCTGAAGGTGGCGGGTATGTGAGGCAGACTTCCGAAGTTTTCCAAATTTCACGCGGATGGGAAAGAAGAAAACGGGCTTTTACCTAATCGGTAGATGGAAAGTGTTCCCGAAATGCTCGCTTGAATGGCAATCCCAAGCATTTCCGGCGGATTTGTCAATCCGCCGGGAGCGGTTCAGGGCCATTTTCCATCATTTGCTGATAATAGGAAGAATCGGGAAAAAGCCGGTTTCTCCCCTGTAACTTCTTTAACGCAGAATATGGAAAGCTCTCCGCAGAGTTCCGTGCTAAAAAAAACTTCGGAAACCGAATTTGAAACTAGGAAAAACTGCTGGCAGAAAACTCTGAAATAATTTCAAAGCAATCTGTGAACGCGGAAAAATTTTTATATATCAAAATCATTGAAGGAGAACTTTTTTATGGACAAAGAAACATATTTTTTTACATCCGAATCAGTCACCGAGGGACATCCTGACAAAGTAGCTGACGCGGTTTCGGATTCCATCCTGGATGCAATCATGACACAGGACAGGAACTGCCGTGTTGCCTGTGAAACTCTTGTAACCACAGGGCTGGCATTTATTGCCGGGGAGATCACAACGAACTGCTATGTGGATATGCCCCAGGTTGTTAGGAATACGATCCGGGACATCGGGTATCATTCGTCCCATATGGGTTTTGACTGGCAGACCTGCTCGGTCATCACCAGTATTGACCATCAGTCTGCTGATATTGCGATGGGCGTGGATGCTGCTGAAAACAAGGATCAGGGCGCAGGAGACCAGGGGCTGATGTTCGGATATGCAACAGATGAAACCCCTGAACTGATGCCCATGCCTATCACTTACGCTCATAAGCTGTGCCAGCGTCTTGCAACGGTCAGGAAAAACGGGGCCGTTGATTTTCTCCGACCTGACGGAAAATCCCAAGTGACAATTGAATATGAAAAGGGTACGCCGAAACGTGTGGATACGGTGGTCATCGCTTCACAGCACAAGCCGGATGTCACCTCCGAAGAACTGAGGGAAGCAGTTATCGAGGAAGTCATAAAAAAGGTAATTCCAAAGGAGATGATTGACGGAGACACCCGTTATTTCATCAATGCCACCGGAAGATTTGTGATCGGCGGCCCCATGGGGGACTGCGGTCTTACCGGTCGTAAGATCATCGTTGATACTTACGGGGGCCAGGGGAGTCACGGCGGCGGATGCTTTTCCGGAAAAGATCCCTCCAAGGTGGATCGGAGCGCGTCTTACATGGGCAGGCATGTTGCAAAAAACATTGTTGCAGCGGGGCTTGCAAAGAAATGTGAAGTTCAGATCGCATACGCTATCGGTGTTGCAAAACCTGTATCCGTAATGGTTGACCTTATGGGCACGGGCGTTATCCCCAAGGAGAGGGTTAAAGAGATCATCAACGAAGTTTTTGATTTAAGACCTGCGGCAATTATCAAGTATCTTGACCTCCTGCGACCCATTTATCGGAAGACCTCGGCTTACGGACATTTCGGACGGAATGAACCGGAATTCTCATGGGAAAAGACGAATATGGCAGAGGTGCTGAAGGAAAAGGCAGGATTGTAAAAACTATTGTTCGTTGTCAGTTGTCAGTTGCGACAGGCAACGGACAACTGACACAAATAAGGAGATATACATGGATTTCGATGTTAAAGATATACGGTTTGCAGATGAAGGTAAGCTGCGGATCGAATGGGCAAACCAGAGTATGCCGGTGTTAAACCGCATCCGGGAAAGATTTGAAAAAGAAAAACCTTTGAACGGCATACGCATCGCCGCGTGTCTGCATGTGACAACGGAGACCGCCTCCCTGATGCAGACATTGAAAGCCGGGGGCGCGGAAGCCTTTCTCTGCGCGTCCAATCCCCTGAGTACCCAGGACGATGTGGCCTCTTCGCTGGTGAAGCACGATGAGATTCCTACATTTGCCATCAAGGGCGAAGATAACGAGACCTACTACAAGCACATCAA
Source organism: Desulfococcaceae bacterium HSG8 (assembly GCA_030378015.1). Classification (GTDB taxonomy): domain Bacteria; phylum Desulfobacterota; class Desulfobacteria; order Desulfobacterales; family 4be13; genus JAUCGG01. Next base: position 7,417 of record JAUCGG010000177.1, on the reverse strand, counting down.
TGCGGTTTTGGACAGCAAACCCGGATACACAATGGATGACGGTGCGGATCTGGTTTCCACACTCCATTCGGAGCGTACCGAACTTCTCAGCGGGATAAAAGGCGGCACAGAAGAGACTACCACCGGGATCATACGCCTCAGGAGCATGGCAGCGGACGGGGTTCTGAAATACCCTATTATTGCTGTCAATGACGCGCAGACAAAGCATTTTTTTGATAACCGCTACGGAACAGGCCAGAGTACCATTGACGGTATCATCCGTGCAACCAATCGCCTGCTCGCAGGAAGCACTTTTGTTGTCTGCGGATACGGCTGGTGCGGCAGGGGCCTTGCCATGAGAGCGCGCGGAATGGGTGCGAGTGTTGTTGTGACAGAGATTGATCCCCTTGCCGCACTTGAAGCCGTCATGGACGGGTTCAGTCTGATGCCCATTGAAGAAGCCGCAAAAGTCGGCAACTTCTTCTGTACGGTTACGGGAAATATCAATGTGGTGCGCAAGGAACACTTCGAGGTCATGAAAGACGGCGCTATTGTGTCGAACTCAGGTCATTTCAATGTGGAACTGGACCTGGACGGACTGAAATCCATTTCAAAATCAACCAGGAACATCAGGCCCTTTGTGGAAGAGCATGTGCTTGAAGATGGCAGGCGGATCAATGTGCTTGGTGAGGGAAGGCTGATCAATCTGGCTGCTGCCGAAGGGCATCCCTCGAGTGTTATGGATATGAGCTTTGCCAATCAGGCTTTGGGCATTGAGTATATGGTGAAAAGCGGTGCGTCGCTTGAAACGAGTGTTTATCCGGTCCCCGAAGAGATTGACAGGCAGATTGCAAAAGAGAAGCTTGCAGCCATGGGCATCGGAATTGATAAACTCACTCCTGAGCAGGAAGAATACCTGGCTTCTTGGACAATGGGGACCTGATGAATCACAGGTAATAAAAACCATGTTTTTTATGGCATCCTTCATAGAATCTGAAGTAGCTTACACTTTTTCCGACTTGCAGAACGATTTGAAAGAATCGTTCTGCGGTAAACTGTAAACCGATAGATGTAAGGATGCCTTTTTATTGCCTGTTTTCTTTTTTCCTAACAAAATACCCAAAGCAGGCTAAGTGCTTTGTTTCATAAATAATGTCAGGATTGAAAGGACACAATGTAACGTAATCTTTCAGATTGCGCTCTCCGCTTTTTTTATCCGGGCGCAATCTGAAAGATTACGTTACAGGCGGCTCGCGTAATTTAACCCGGACATTATTTTTGAAACGAAGCACTAAGGGCAAAGATTATAATGGAAAAATTCTTTAACACCGCCGGCCCCTGCCATCCGGAGGAGCATTACATGCTCCCCGCACAGGCCCGCTGCAAAGGGCTCGGGCAGCTCATTGACCGGAAACAGTATTTTGTCATCCACGCCGCGCGCCAGTCCGGGAAAACCACTCTTCTGCTTGACCTGGTGCGGCAGCTTAATGCTTCGGGAAAATATTACGCGTTATACTGCTCCCTTGAATCGGTACAGGGAATCACAAAAGCTGAGGAAGGTATTCCTGCGATTGTTAACACACTGGTCACAGAAGTGGAATATAATGAAGCAGTGGAAGGATATTCCTTTGGTCAGGACGCGGATCATAAAGCGTTTAATACTGCGTTGCGAAGATCACTTACAGATTTCTGTAAAAAAGCGGATAAACCCGTGGTCATCCTGTTTGACGAAGCAGATTGCCTGTCTGAAGGAACCCTGATCACATTCCTGCGCCAGTTGCGGGACGGGTACGTCAACAGGAACCGTATCCCCTTTGTTCATTCCGTAGGACTCGTGGGGATGCGGAATATCCGGGACTACAAGGCACAGATAAGGGAAGAACGGGAGAGCCTCGGGAGCGCGAGTCCGTTCAATATCGTATCTGAAACCTTCACACTGCGTAATTTCACTCCTGAGGAAACCGCAGAACTTTACGGACAGCACACCGCACAGACCGGTCAGATTTTCCCTCCCGAAGCTGTTGAAAAAATATATTACCACACCCGTGGACAGCCCTGGCTGGTCAGCGCTGTTGCCAGGGAAATCGTGATGAAGCTCCTTGAATCCGATTTTTCCCGAACCATCACCCCTGAACATGCGGATCAGGCAGTGCAGAATATCATCCTCCGCCGGGATACTCACATTGACAGCCTGCTGGAGCGGCTGAAAGAGGAACGGGTGCGGAAAATTGTCGAACCGGTGATCATCGGGGACGTCGGGGATTATGACCTGTTGGATGATGACTACCAGTATGTGCTGGACCTCGGCCTGCTCTGCGAATCTGAAAAAAGGCTGGTTCCCTCCAATCCGATCTATGCAGAAGTGATTATCCGCACCTTAAGCTTCGGTTCACAGAAAAAAATGGAAGCCCTCGGATATCCGCCGGACGCATCCGCATATCTGGCAGACGACAGGCTGGACATGAAAAAAATTCTCACCGATTTCCAGGCATTCTGGCGGAAGAACAGCGAGATATGGAAAGAGCGGTATCAGTACAAAGAAGCCGCGCCGCATCTGATTCTCCAGGCATTTATGCAGAAGATCATCAATGCGGGCGGGCGGATTTCCCGGGAGATGGCTTCCGGAACAGGCCGGCTGGATATCTGCCTGCACTTCCGCGGTGCTGACTATCCCATCGAACTTAAACTCCGCTACGGCCGGAAAACACGCAAGAAGGGGAAAGACCAAATAGCGAGGTATATGGACAAGCTGGGCTGCTCCGAGGGCTGGCTGATCATTTTCGACAGACGGAAAACCGTGTCATGGGATGAGAAAATTTCCTGGGAAACCGCGGATGTCAGCGGCAAGACAGTTCATATTGTCGGGTGCTGATATATGTAGTACACCACTTTTTAAGTTCGTCCCCCCCTTTTTTAAAGGGGGCAGGGGGGATTTTATGTTACAAAAAAGGATGTTATGACAGAAATCCCCCCCGGCCTCCCTTTAAAAAAGGGGGGAGGAATTTACAAGTTGTTGTAGTAGCCAGTTGTCCGTTGTCAGTTGTTCGTTGCACAAAATACAGGTTTAGAAGACGAGAGTGCCCCGGAGGGGCATGGTTAAAATAGCCTGGGATTTTAATCCCAGGTCAGGAGACAATCACGTTTCAGCCCCGAAGGGGCGATGTAATTGTCTGTATTACGCGATATCATATATCATATACAAGATACAAGGAACTCTGACAATCATTAATGAGATATGCAGGGAAATCCCAGAGGCACTGGTAAGGCTTGTTTGAGATAGAAGAATTTTTTGTCTCTGCGGTTATCCTGCCTCGAAGACACAAAGGCACATACGATATATGAATAATCACGAACGCATCGCTTCGCTCGCTCTGCCAAACTTTCAGTTCGGCACCGCTCTTTCGGTTCTCGTAAATCGTAAGGGCTTTTCATTTATGCACGTCACACGAGGAGAAAGATATTGTATTACAAAAACCTGAGAGATTTCCTGGCTGCGCTTGACCGGGCCGGTGAAACACGATATATACGAGATCCGGTTTCCTCTCACCTTGAAATCAGCAAGATCACAGACCGGGAATCAAAATATCCGAACGGTGGAAAGGCCCTGTTTTTTGAAAATGTCAGAGGCTCCGAGTTTCCAGTGGTGACAAATATTTTCGGAAGCCCCCGCAGGATTTGTATGGCCCTGGGGGTGGATCATCTGGATCAGATCGGTGAGCGGATAAAAAAATATATCGAATTTAATCCCCCGAGAAATATAAAAGAGGCACTGAACGTCATTCCGATGGCTGTGGAGCTTGTAAAATTTCCTCCCAGGAAATTCAGAGGGGAAAAACCGCCATGCCAGGAGGTTGTCCTTACCGGCGACGACACAGACCTGTCAAAGCTGCCTGTTCTTCACTGTTGGCCAAAAGACGCTGGCCCCTTTGTTACGCTCCCGCTGGTCTTTACCAAAAGCCTTCTCACGGGAAAGCGGAATGTCGGAATGTACAGGATGCAGATTTTTGACAAAAATTCCACAGGAATGCACTGGCATATTCACAAGGACGGCTCACATTATTTTAATGAGTATCGCGACGCGGGTAAGCAGATGCCTGTCGCGGTTGCCATCGGAGCAGATCCAGCGACCATTTACGCAGCCACGGCTCCCATGCCCAGGGGCGTTGATGAGATGCTGCTCGCGGGGTTCATAAGGAAGAAACCCGTAACAATGGCGAAGTGTCTCACCGTGGATATGGAAGTGCCCGCGGAGGCCGAATTCGTCCTGGAAGGCTATGTCCGACCCAATGAACTGAGGCGGGAAGGGCCCTTCGGGGATCACACCGGATATTATTCTCTTGCAGATGATTACCCGGTTTTTCACGTCACCGCAATCACCCATCGGAAAAACCCGGTTTACAATGCCACGCTTGTGGGCCGTCCCCCGATGGAGGACTGCTACCTGGCAAAAGCCACTGAGCGCATTTTTCTCCCCATGCTTCAGACCGTAATGCCTGAGATACAGGATTACTGGTTTCCCTGGGAAGGGGTTTTTCACAATATTGTCGTGGTATCGGTTCACAAGGAATATCCCGGGCACGCGCAGAAGATCATCAGCGGTCTCTGGGGTCAGGGCCAGATGAGCTTCTGCAAAGCAATCACAGTGGTTGACAGGGATATCAATCCCCAGAACCCTGAGCAGGTCATCCGCGCCCTGCTGACAAAACTTGACATAACCTCTGATATCATGATCTCGAAGGGGGTTCTTGATGTGCTGGATCATTCATCCCCTTTCCCCAATTTCGGAAACAAGATCGGGATTGATCTGACTGAAAGATTCACAGGGGAGGAAATTCGGAATCCCAACCCTTGGATCCGGAATATTTTTTCAGATGATATTCTGTCGGATATTATCAGAAGCGGGGTTCCGAGGGCTGTTGCTTGCAGATCTGTGTTCCGTGAACTGTCCGAGCGGGAGAAAAGCTCTAATCAGATACTTGCGGTTTCCGTGGAAAAGACATCAGACAGGGGAGGAAAGGATTTCGCGGCATACCTCCATAAAATTATCGGACTTGATATGTTCAATATTTTTGTGCTATATGACAAGGAGATTGACCTTTCAGACGGTTCCCTGATGCTGTGGAAGCTTTTCAATAATGTTGACCCGGAGCGCGATATGATATTCAAAGATAACCGTGTCGTGATTGATGCGTGCAGGAAAGGGAGCATGGACGGTCATGAGAGGGAATGGCCAGATGAGCTTCGCTTTGATGAAAGATGATGATGCAGTCGAACTCATGTCTTCGGTTAAATATCTTTCTCAGTAGAACCCCGCTCTACAGCTTTCAGCCTCGGAATTTATCCTTCATTTGTCAGGTTACAATTTAATGTAGAACAATTTTTCAAATTGTTTTAAACAATTTGAAAAATTGTTCTACAGTGAAGTGTAAATGAAAGATGTCCTGAATCCGTTCTTTTTATTCTAACATTCTAATATACTGAACAGAACTTTCCTGCAACGCTTGATATAAACCTGGGCGATACTATCTCCGGAGTTCTTTCTGAAACACTCCTCAAAAAGCTTCTGTGCATCTTCAAAATCCCGGTGATCATACAATTGCATGGCTTCATCAAATATTTTCATAGAATCCGTCTTTCCGTCACGAACCTCCGGCAAATCTCCGTCAAATACTTCAAATATCCGGATAGGGTCTTCTTTTCCCTTTACTTTGGTTCGGCCGATGAAGCGGATACAATAACGATCAGGGTTTTTCAAAGTACAAAACGTATGTTCACTGATTAATAGCGGGATTCCGTAATGTTTCGTCAGGCTTTCGATGCGGGAAGCCAGGTTGACCACATCGCCGATTACAGTGGTTTCCATCCGGTCATCTTCTCCGATTGTTCCCATCATTAACTGTCCGGTATTAATTCCGATTCCGATACTGATCGGAATATATCCTGCCCGATTTCTCCCTTCGTTATATTCCTGAAGGCGAAGTAACATCTCATTAGCTGTCTGCAACGCTTGATCAGCGTCTTCAAACAATCCCATGATCGCATCTCCGATATATTTATCAATAAAGCCGCTATATTTTCGGATAATCGGCCCCATCTGGGAGATATAGGAATTGAGAAACCGGAAATTTTCTTCCAGGGTAATACCCTCTGAAAACCTGGTAAAGGAACGGATATCTGAAAACAGTACGGATAAATTGCATTCGGAACACAATCCGAGTTCGATTTGTTCAAAATCATTTTTATTACAGTTAAGGAGTTCCAGGAATCGGACAGGGACGAACTTACAAAATGTTTCTGCTTTTTGTCTTAGTTCCTGATTCAGTTTTCTCAGTTCCTTGTTTTTTTCTCCCAGGTCTTTGTCCTGAAAGTAACTCCTGAGAGCTTCCCTCACGGTCAGCGTCAGGTCTGCTTCGTCCCAGGGTTTTCCGATATAGCGGTAGAGCTTTGCCCGGTTTACGGCATTTCCCACATCATCCGCACTGGCCCGCCCGGTCATGAGAATTTTCAATGTCCGGGGCAGGCGGATATGGACGCGCTTCAGGAATTCATCCCCTTTCAAACCCGGCATAATCTGATCAGAGATAACCAGAGGAATTTCAATTCCCCCCTCTATGAGTTCTTCCAAAAGTTCCAGAGCCTCTTCACCACTTTCTGCAACTTCTATGGTGCAGTCATACAGGTGAACTTTGAGTTGCTCCTTGATCGTTTCCAAAACGATTTCTTCATCGTCAACGCAGACTATTACGGGCTGCATATAATTTCTCCATACCGGATTGAATTGCTTCGATCAGTTCATCTTCTTTCCAGGGCTTACGCAGGCAGCGGTGAAGTGCTGCCTGCTTATAGGCTCGCTCTACTGCCTCAGCATCAGCCTGCCCGGTCAGCATCACCTTGATAATTTCAGGAAATCTGCGATGGACATCAATGAGGAACTCATCCCCGCGAATCCTGGGCATGAGCCAGTCAGACACAATGAGGCATATCCGAATTCCTTCCTCATTCAGTTCTTCAATGATTTCCCAGGCTTCTTCAACACTCTCGGCAACTTCGCACAGATACCTGTCGCCAAAGAAATTTTTGATTTGTTCTTTGAGTGTATCCAGAACAGCGGGTTCGTCATCTACACATATTATAGCGACTTCAGACATAACAGTTCCTATTCATTTATATACGCTATGTGCAACTTATAATTTATAATTATAATGCCACAAAGGCACAAAGGCACGAAGTTTCACGAAGGTTTTTGTGTTTATTTGTGTCTTCGTGTCTTTGCGGCATTATTTCTCTGTATATGACGTACAACTTATAATCCTTAAATGTTGCCCGAAATTTTAATTCTAATCCGGAAATCCTTGTCTGGAAAGCGTTTACTGATTCTCCGTCTTGTAAGAGCCGATTTTAATTTGTTTTTATAATAATTCAGATTTATTATTTTTTT
>JAUCGG010000176.1 GCA_030378015.1 Desulfococcaceae bacterium HSG8 | reverse complement strand
GGATAGTAGAATTCTTATTTTTATTTATATTCATCTAATAATTTATCCTCTATATCCCTATATTTTTCTTCAATTGAAATATCTTTATAAGCTTGATGCATATGGGTAGAACCCCACCCTGCATTTGATGTTTCCCGGATGAAATAGCAAAACAAAAAAAGGGATTAACTCTCATGAGCTAATCCCTTATTTATATTTTGGCGGGGACGACGAGACTTGAACTCGCGACCTCTGGCTTGACAGGCCAGCGCTCTAACCAAAACTGAGCTACGCCCCCGAATTATAATACTGCGAATAGGCGGAACAGGGCTTGAACCTGTGACCCTCGGCTTGTAAGGCCGATGCTCTCCCAACTGAGCTACCCGCCCTGAAAGAATTCTCCTTGTACCAGCTTGAAAAAATAATGTCAAGCGTAAAATTGACTTTTTTCCTTTTTTTATTGTCAGCAGATGCAGGCTGCTTTGTAAAATCAAATAGTTAGCTTCAAAAACATACCGCCTGAAGGCGGGACTACGAACTTTTTCCATCTCCGCACTTGTTAATACATAAGACGGCAAGGTGCCTCCTGTCAGGCTTTTTCCTTTTTCCCGGTCACTTTGGGTTATCTTTTGCGCTTTAGGTGATTTCCAGAAATGAATGTACCACGATTCGTAAATTCGTCCCCCCTTTTTTAAAGGGCCGGGGGATTTACGGCGTAACTCACTTTTTTATCAGCGAAAAATCCCGGCCCCCTTTAAGAAAGGGGACGAATTACGAGTTACTGCATTTATCGGTATATTTATTTCTGGAAATCACCTTAAATTAGTGCTCTGTCAGATTTGATTTTAGGAGTTGGTCTTATATAAGTAGTACATTAACTTGTAAGTTCGTCCCCCCTTTTTTAAAGGGGGGCAGGGGGGATTTCTGCCGCAACACCCTTTTTTTGTAACATAAAATCCCCACGTCCCCCTTTAAAAAAGGGGGACGAACTTAAAAAGTGGTGTAGTAGGGTGTAATTAAAAGTGTTAGGTGAAGCTCGTTCATAGATATAACTATCTGAAATCACATATGCTGATTGTCAGATAATTGTTGAGACCTAACACTTTTAATTACACCCTATATTAAGAGGCCAACTCCTAAAATCAAATCTGACAGAGCACTAATTTGGTGAAAGCAAGAAATAAAAAATTTAGCTTTTGACATATGCTTTAAGTCAAAAAATTATATAACACTCTGAAAAAAATAATTATTTTTTGAAAAATACAAAAAATGATACAGTTAGAATATCAGCTTGACACAAGTTGCTTGAAGAGCAAAAAAAAATAGGTAATGGAAACAGATAATTATAACTACGCAACCTCGTAACTGCCTCTGAAAACCCTTCTAATATCGTAGGGGGCAATGTTGAATAAGACATATATTGTGTTAAATAAGGCAGTTATATATAAAGACTCCTTGACAGGCGTCCAAAATACAATTAAAAGGGGGTAAGGTTTGTATATCGGAAGAATCAGCAGATGGAAAAAGTTCTTAGTTCCGCCTTCGGGCGGCCTGTTTTATCAGGTTAACCGTCTGATTTCACAGGGACCGCCTGAATGCAGGACTCCGCTGAGAATGGGAAAGTGATTGCAAGACCGGTTTTAATCTCCTCTCTTGAGGATTGAAGAATCAAAAGCAGTGCTGCATTACGAAGCCTAAACTTTCATAACGAGAGTCGCTGTTTTCCATCTGCTGATTCTGTTAGGCTTTTCAATAACAATTTAAGAGGAGGTAATCAGAAAAAAAGGAGGAAAAAATGAAAGCATGGGTTAGTTAAAAGTGTAGCCGACGGCTGGAAGACGACCTCGCAGGCAAACCCGGTAAGTCAAGGACACAGGTTCTCGAAACGGGCAGTCGTAATTATCAGGATAAACTTCCGAGAAACCGGCATGTGTTCACGGAGGTAAATCCCATTGAATTTTACGTTATTTTTTAAGCAAGGAGGAATTATTATGAAGGGAAATGAAGGCTATGTCAGAAGGTGTGTTTTGTGTGTGATTTTGCTCTCGGTGATCTTGGCTTCGGGCACAGTTTTCGGAGCGACACTCCGTGTTCCGGATGAGTATTTCACCATTCAGAAAGCGATTGATGCGGCTTCTGCGCTGGATGTGGTGATTGTTGCTGACGGAACTTGGAAAGGCACAGGATTTAAAAATCTGGATGTCAAACTCATAACGGTCAGGTCGGAGAACGGTCCTGAGAAATGTATCATTGACTGCGAGGGGGACGGAACGGCATTTTCTGTAAGCGGAAACGCATCCGAAGTGTCCGGCTTTACCATTACCAATGCCAGTGACACCGGTATTGTTGCCGGTGATTCTTCGACAATCAGCAACTGCATTATTACCGAGAATGTAGGAGACAGTGGAGGCGGTGTTGACTGTGGAAGTGCCACAATCAGGGATTGTCTCATAACTGGCAACAGAGCCGATGACGGGGGAGGAGTTTACAGCTATAGCGGGAATCCGATAATAGCAAACTGTATTATCAGTGATAACTTTGCAAACAGAGGGGCAGGTATTTACAGCTCTCGCAATGCAAATATTTCCGGATGTACTATCAGTAATAACCTTGCTGGTGAAGACGGAGGCGGGGTATATTTTGTCTATGAAAACAATATCAGCAACTGTGTTATCATAAACAATACCGCTAGCAACGGCGGCGGATTTTACTTTCAGAATTTTGGCTCCCCAATTATCAATTGCACGGTTGTCAACAATGAGTCAGCCAATCCCGGCGGCGGTATACACGGTCCAAGTCATGAAGCATCGCTGGTTGTCAACTCTATTCTATGGGGGAATACGCCCGATCAGACATCCGGGGAACTTGAAATTTATTACAGTGATGTACAGGGCGGTTTTTCAGGCATAGGTAACATTGATGCGGACCCGCTTCTGGGCAATGACAATCATCTGAAAGCCGGTTCGCCATGTATTGACGCGGGCACTTCAGAAATGGATGCGCCTGATACGGACATTGACGGGGCTTCACGACCCCAGGGAAGCGGCCATGACATAGGGGCGGACGAAGCTTCCGCTGATAGCCCCAACGACCCTACGGCAAATGCCGGTTCTGACCAGATTACAGGGGATGAAATTACCCTTTACGGAAGCAAATCTTTTGATCCCGACGGTTCGATTGCATCCTATCAGTGGGAACTCCGTCATAAAGCAAACTCGCTTTATAACAAAACGGTTTCAGGAGAAACGGTGACCGTATCCGAACTGAAGAAAGGATTCTACGATGTGACGCTGACCGTGACCGACGACAGCGGAGCGGTGAATTCCGATGAAATGTTTTTTTCGGCAACCGGAGACCCGACAAAAGAATATGACATAAGCGGAGACGGCAAAGCCGGCTTGGCCGAAGTGATTTATTATTTGCAGATTCTCTCCGGGAAAAATTGAGAGTTTGACGAGTTTGACAGATTTATCGTCGAATGTGTTAATCAACCTCTGGCAGAATTTGATTTTATGTAAAAGTTGCTCGTGTCAAGATAAGGCGATTTCCAATAAATAACATACCGGATTGAAGTTTAAGGTGATTTCCGGATCGGGTGCAAGCCCGTGAAATTCGGTATTGCTATCTGGCAATCCGCAAAGGATATATAAGCCTTTGATGTGAGGCATTTTTTTCGGAGTTGTCATAACCTGACAGTACCGATTTCGGTGCTGTCAGTTGGCAGAAATGAACTTAGCAAAAGGCGTGCTATATTGAAAAATATTGCATTCGTAACTTTGGCATCTTTCATAGAAGTTGAAAACTAGTACCGCAACTTTCCAAGTTCGTCCGGCTCTTAATAAATTTAAAGGGTTAACCCCGGTAAAGGGGGACGGATTTACGAAGTGGTGATAACTGGAATAATGGTGACTGGACTAAAGAGATCAAAACCAAAATTGCAAAATTGTCCCCATATGACATGATACCAAATGACATGATACCAAAATTTGAGATTCAAACATTGTCATTGAGGGCGTTTTTCCGAAAAAAAACGTATCAAGTCATATGAGGACATCTATAAAAGTTAACAAGCAGTATGTTTCAGGATAACGTCGGAGGGGACTTACGATTTACGATTATAAGAAATCGTAAATCGTAAATCGTAAATCGTAAATCGTAAATCGTAAATCGTAAATCCTTAATTAATAGATGCAGGCTGCTCCCTGTCTTCCTTTGCTTCGGGTATCATTTCAAAAGGCATGATGCTGTTGTCATTCTCTTTAAAAAGGGAATCGCCTTTGTTCACAATCAGTGCGTATTCCAAAACCTCATCCATATGCTCCACAATCGTCATTTTGACCTGTTTCAGTACGCTCGCAGGTATATCCTTTATATCCTTCTCATTTTCTTTGGAAATAATTATCTGCTTAATGCCCCCCCTGTGAGCAGCCAGCACTTTTTCCTTTAACCCGCCGATGGGCAGCACCCTGCCCCTAAGCGTGATCTCACCTGTCATGGCAATATCACGGTGAACAGCCTTTCTTGTAAGGGCAGAAACAATTGAGGTGCAGATGGTAATTCCTGCAGACGGGCCGTCCTTGGGAATTGCTCCTTCCGGCACATGGATATGAATATCATATTTCTTGTAAAACTCGGGGTCAATCATAAGCCTTTCAGAACGTGAGCGCGCGTAGCTTACGGCTGCCTGGGCAGATTCCTTCATTACATCTCCCAGTTTACCCGTGATAATCAGTTCCCCTTTTCCGGGCATGGTCAGGGTTTCAATACAAAGCAGTTCACCACCCACCTGGGTCCACGCCAGCCCTGTGACAATACCTATCTGATCTTTCTCTTCCACCTGTCCGTGTCTGTGGCGGGGCGGTCCCAGGAATTTCTGAACCGTCTTTGCAGTGACCTTGAATATATTGAGATCTTTATCCTTTACCACTTCTCGCGCCACTTTTCGGCAGATAGAAGCAATTTCCCGTTCAAGGTTTCTTACCCCTGCCTCACGAGTATAGTGCCGGATCATCTGAAAAACGGAATTTTTGGAAAATCCGACTTCTTTTCCCTCAAGCCCGTTCAGTCTGATCTGTTTGGAGATCAGGAACTCCTTGGCGATACGATATTTTTCATATTCCGTATAGCCGGACAACCGGATAATTTCCATACGGTCCTGCAACGGAAGCGGGATGGTGGGCAGGGTGTTGGCGGTTGTAATAAAAAGGATATCTGTCAGATCATAGTCAATATCAAGATAATGATCATTAAAACTGTAGTTCTGCTCCGGATCAAGCACCTCAAGAAGGGCTGCTGACGGGTCCCCCCTGAAATCCATACTCATCTTATCCACTTCATCAAGACAGAAGACAGGATTATTCACCCCCGCTTTTTTAAGGGACTGAATGACCTTACCCGGCATTGCACCGATATAAGTTCGGCGGTGACCGCGGATTTCAGCCTCATCCCTGACTCCCCCGAGGGATAAGCGGACAAATTTTCTTCCCGTGGCCCTGGCCACAGACTTGGCAAGAGAGGTTTTTCCCACACCCGGGGGACCCACAAAGCAAAGGATCGGCCCTCGTACCTTTTTAATTAATGCCTGAACCGCTAGATATTCCACGATGCGCTCTTTGGGCTTTTCCAGGCCGTAATGATCCTCGTCCAAGATCGTTTCCGCATCAGTAATATCGGTATTTACCTTGCTCTTATCATACCACGGCAGACAGATAATCCATTCGATATAGTTCCGAACCACCGTGGCCTCGGCAGACATGGGGGTCATCAGTTTCAGCTTCTTAAATTCATGCCTGACCTTCTTGGCAGCCTCCTTTGACATCCGTTTCCGCTTGATCCGTTTCTCAAGTTCCTGAAGATCGTTCTGACCTTCTTCATCAGTTCCCATCTCCTTCTTAATGGCCCGCATCTGTTCATTCAGATAATAATTCTTCTGGGTTTTCTCCATCTGATCTTTAACGCGGCCTTTTATTTTCTGATCCATTCTGAAAACTTCGATCTCCAGCTTTACCAGGCGGAGGAGGTTGGAAAGCCGTTTTTCCAAAGAGGGATTTTCCAAGAGCTGCTGTTTATCTTCGATCTTAAATGAAAAATGGGCCGAGACTGTATCCACCAGTTGGGTGGGATTTGAGATGGCCATCACATTGTTGACCAGTTCCCTTGAAATACCCTTATTTAATTTGGCATATTGTTCAAAACTCTCAATAACTGCCCGTGCCAGTGCCAATGCTTCGGCAGATGGTTTTTCTGAATAAATAATCGGTTCGATTTCCACTTGGAAAAAATTCTCATTGCGGATGAACCGGAGAATCCGGCCCCTTGCCTTTCCTTCAATCAGGGCCTTTACCGTACCGTCCGGAAGCCGGAGCAACTGGAGAACAGTTCCCAGGGTTCCGATCATACTGATATCTCTTTCACGGGGGTTGTCAACTCCCGCTTTCTTCTGGGTTGAAAGAAACACCCGTTTGTCATTGTTCATTGCATTGGCAAGCGCGTTTACCGATTTGGAGCGCCCCACAAACAACGGGGCGACCATGTGAGGAAAGACCACAATATCTCTTAGTGGCAAAAGGGGAAAAATTATTCTTGACGAATCAGGTCCGTCTTGCTTGAAAATTTTCGGCAGGTTTATCATTGCTTAACCTCTGTGAAGTGAAAGTGAAAATTGAAGCAGGGAGTGAAAATTTTCACTTCTCTACGCTTGTTTTTTTGTCTGTTCGTACAGGAGGATCGGCTCTTCTCTGTTTAATATCACATCTTCGCCGATGACACATTCTTTGACATTATCAATGGAAGGCAGCTCATACATGATGTCGAGCATACAGTTTTCCATAACCGCGCGAAGTCCCCTTGCACCGGATCTCCGTTTCACCCCCTCGTTTGCAATTGCTGTCAGCGCGCTGTCTGTCAGTCTCAGGTTCACGCCCTCCATATCAAAAAGCCTCTGAAACTGCCTGACCAGGGCGTTTTTCGGTTCTGTCAGAATCCGGATCAGGGAGGATACATTCAGTTCATTCAGGGTTGCCAGCACAGGCAGACGTCCCAGGAATTCGGGGATCAGTCCGAACCGGATCAGGTCTTCAGGCTGAATCAGTCTCAGGGTATCGCCGATATTTTTCTCATCCATTTTGACAACATTGGCACCGAAACCCATGACTTTGGAGCCTATACGCCGCTGTATGATTTTATCCAGGCCGTTAAATGTTCCGCCGCAGATAAAGAGGATGTTTGTGGTATCCACTTTCACAAAATCCTGCTGTGGATGCTTTCTCCCGCCTTTGGGAGGGACGCTCGCTGTCGTGCCTTCGATAATTTTTAACAGGGCCTGCTGAACACCTTCTCCTGATACATCTCTTGTGATGGAGGGATTATCGGATTTTCCAGCGACCTTGTCAATCTCATCTATATACACAATACCCCGCTTGGCTTTTTCCACATCATAATCAGCATTTTGAAGCAGTGAAAGGATAATATTTTCAACATCTTCTCCCACATAACCGGCTTCTGTAAGACTCGTGGCATCTGCAATGGTAAAGGGGACATTCAGGAACCGGGCAAGGGTCTGAGCCAGCAGGGTTTTTCCGGAACCGGTGGGGCCGATCAGCAGGATATTACTTTTCTGGATATCCACCTCATTTGCGCTGACGATGGAATCTAATCGTTTGTAGTGGTTATAGACAGCTACGGAAAGAACTTTCTTTGCTTCTTCCTGTTCAATCACATAGTCATCAAGCATTGATTTGATTTCTTTCGGGACGATTGACACCTCTGCATGCCTGGCGTCTTTCTCACTTTCCTCTTCAATAATCTCCCCGCACAACTGGATACATTCGTCACATATATAGACCGCAGGTCCGGCGATCAGCTTTTTGACCTCTTTCTGATTCTTCCCGCAAAATGAGCAGAAGAGGTTTTCGGTTTCGCCTCTTTTTCTTGTCCCCATATTTATTAGCCCTCCTCATCCGTGGTCATCTCATCCAGATGGTCAAGATCATCCCGGTTGGTAATTACATGATCCACTAAGCCGTATTTCTGGGCCTCTCTCCCGGACATGAAGAAATCACGATCAGTATCCTTCTGGACTTTCTTTATGTCTTTTCCGGTATGATATGCCAGGATTTTATTCAGCGCATCCCTCATGCGAAGGATTTCCTTAGCTTGGATTGCAATGTCAGAGGCTTGCCCGTGAGATCCCCCGATAGGCTGATGAATCATAATCCTTGCATTGGGCAAAGCATACCGTTTACCTTTTTCACCGGATGCCAGCAGAACAGCGCTCATGCTGGCGGCCTGACCCAGGCATACTGTTGTAATGGCTGATTTGATGTACTGCATTGTATCATATACAGCCAGGCCCGCGGTGACAATACCTCCCGGGGAATTAATGTAAAAATTGATATCCTTGTCAGGATCCTCGGATTCGAGGAAAAGGAACTGAGCAATTAAAAGATTTGCAATTTCATCGTTAATGGGCGTACCCAGAAATATGATCCTGTCTTTGAGGAGGCGCGAATATATATCATATGCGCGCTCCCCCCGGCTACTCTGATCTATGACCATCGGTATTACTGGCACAAATCATCTCCTTATATTATACGGTAAGGGTTTGCGGGTTGCGGGTCAAGCGTCTTTCCACTTTTAATACCCGGCATACCGAATCATCCTATTCTTCTGCTTTTTCCTGCTCAGGTTCGACCTCTTCTATATCACTGCCTGCAATAATAAGATCAATCACCTGTTTTTCAAGCAGGGCATGTTTGAAATAGTCAAATTCTTCCTTATTCTGTTTATAGTGATTTTTCAGTTCAAGAGGGGTTTTATTCAATGCTTCTGCCATACCCTTCATGCCTTTTTCCAGTGCTTCATCGGAAAGAGTCTGTTTTTCCTGGTCAATCAGTTTGCTCAGTATCAGGCTGCGTTTCACCTGTTTCACAGCCGTATCCCGGTATTTTTCCGCAAGCACCTCTCTTGTAAGTCCGATGTCCTCCATGGAAATGTTCCGATAGGAAAATGACTTTTCAGCCTCTGTGATGATGCTTTCAAGCTGATAATCCACCAGTACGTCCGGCACCTCAAAATCCTGCTTTTCAAGGATTGATTCAAAAATCTGTTCGGCCATCTCTTGCTCGACCCTCTTTTCATACCCCTGTTTCAGATCATTTGCAATATCCGCTCTCACATCTTCCAGGGTTTCTTTGCCAAGACGTTTTGCGAGTTCATCATCAAGGTCAGGGATTATCTCCTCCCTGATCTCATTGAGCTTTATCTTAAAGATAATCTCAAGGTTTGCAAGTTCACTGGGGTGGTCTTCGGGGAAATGTACATTTACCTCACCGGTCTCTTCGGGGCTCATGCCGACCAGTTTTTCATCAAACTCCTTTGGCAACTGGCCTCCCCCGATTTTCATGGTAAAATTTTCACTCTTCGGGGCCTGATCAAAGGGCTTTCCATCTCTGAACCCTTCAAAATCAATAAGCAGGATGTCGCCTTCTCTTGCAGGCCTGTTTTCCTCAATCGGCTTTAACTGGCCAAGGGTTTTCTGGATTTCCTGAAGCTGTGCTTCCATTGTCTCATCTGTAACTTTGTAGAGCGATTTTTTCAGTGTCAGCCCTTTGAAATCAATATCTCTGAGTTCCGGGCTAAACTCTATCACAGCTTCATACTTATACGGGGCTTTTGCTTTTGGTTCAGGCGGATCAATAAGCGGGTTTCCCAGGAATTTCAAATCAGTTTCCTTGATCGCGTCTGCAAAAGATTCCTGGATCAGCTTGGAAGATATCTCTGCATCCACATTCTTCTTGTAAAGTCTTTCCAGAACGGAACGGGGAACTTTTCCGGGCCTGAATCCTTTTATTTTCGACGTGCTATTTAGTTTCTTATACGCTTCGTTCAGCTCACGAGTAACTTCTTCTTCCGGGATTTCAATATGCAGTTTCTTTTTTACACTGCTCAGATCCTCTACTCTGACTTGCATAACGTTCCTTTCTGGTATTTTTTTCAAAGACACGGTATGATGTCTTGCTACGGGCAAAGCCGGAGAACCTGAAATATTCCCCGGATAATTTGAATTGATTCCAAGCTGGTGCGAGAGGGGAGACTTGAACTCCCACTCCGTCGCCAGAACCGGATCCTAAGTCCGGCGCGTCTGCCAGTTCCGCCACTCTCGCGTAATTTAGACTTTTAATATTATACCTTTAATAAATTAAATTTCAACAAAAATGAGCTATAAATGTAATATTAAAAGATGCGGGTGTCAAGAAAAATTGAGAAAACCACTGATATCTATGGAGGAAGAACAGGCCATTTTAAAAAAATACCATTTCCTGATTATAAACTTGCATAGACAAAAAAAACATGCTAATCAGGAAAGTATATCGGGGCGTGGCGCAGTCTGGAAGCGCATCTGCTTTGGGAGCAGAGGGTCGGAGGTTCAAATCCTCTCGCCCCGATCCTTATCTTATAAAAGTATTTTGCCATCCGCTCCGACTTTCATGCCCGTTGTGACCGTCAGTAGATCGAAAAGTTTTGCAACCAGTGGATTTTATATGAAAATCTGCAACAACGGAGTGCCAGACTTACAGTCTGGCATAGCGTAAGGATTTCCCAATAAATAAAATACCCGTTGCTGGTTGCATATCACATATGATAAAATTCAATATGTTACTCGTTTATAGGCTCCGCCTGAGAATGCATCCGGCAAGGCTCTGCCTTGCGAGACATTCCGTTTAAACCACTGATTTTAAAATGAAATACGAGGCAGAGCCTGGGAGCGGGAATTTCCTACTTTTGGGGGAATGCTGCTCGCTGGGGATTGACAATCCCCCGCATGTGCGGGGTTCGGATTTGTCAATCGTTCGACTGAGCTCACGTCGGGCGCATTTACAAGTTGGGGGAGTCGTCCCGCAGGACTTGTGAAAATGGGTGTAATTAAAAGTGTTAGGCAGCCCTTATTCCATTCCCAAACTCTGTTTGCAAAACGGAGTTTTGCGTGCAATTGCGTTCCCAAACGGAGTTTGGGAACGAGGCCTGCCTAACACTAACACTTTTAATTGCACCCTGTGAAAATAGCCCGGCAATTCATTGCCGGGGATAAGTTGACAGAAGCCCCGGAGTCCCGTAGGGACTGTTGAAATATCTCATTGTATTTCAGCAAGTTCAGTCGTCATCGCTGGACTCATCCAACTTATAAATACGCCGTCCCGTCAGGTCATGGAAGTTCCCCGGAATGACAATTTAACGTACTGTCAATCCGAGCCGCGTAAAGGGCAAGTTGTTGCAAAAAGAAGAAAGAGCGGACGAATTTCCGAGTTGCTGTACTAAAATGGACACCCTTCATTTGTCAGTTTAATGTAGTACACCACTTTTTAAGTTCGTCCCCCCCTTTTTAAAGGGGGCCGGGGGGATTTTATGTTACAAAAAAAAGGTGTTGCGGCAGAAATCCCCCCCGGCCCCCTTTAAAAAAGGGGGAGGAATTTACAAGTTGATGTAGTAGAACGATTTTTCAAATCGTTTTAAACAATTTGAAAAATTGTTTTACAGCCGGAAAAAGTGTAAACTACCCTGAGATCGCTTGAACGAAAATGTTCTGATCGGTAAACATCCGTTTTTTAATTTTCCTTTCGGCAGGCTCAAGGGCAGTGAGTTTGTCGAACTGCATCACTCTCTCAACTCTCTCATCACTGGCACTAATCCCGTAACTCTCTGTGCGGATAATCATCCTGTCACCGCCCTCATCCGACATGAGACGGGGTGATAAACATCATTATATATTGTGATCCTGAATGATTTATGGCAAATTGTATCTATATGCTTATTCCACAACTCATTCAGGGTTACAATAGTTAACAATAATTACGCCAAGTGCAACTTTTTTAACCAGAGAGAACACAGACCAGATAACGCCACGAAGACACGAAGGCACAAAGAAACACAAAGAACCTTCGTGAGACTTCGCGCCTTTGTGTCTTCTTGGCATTATTAAGTTGCGCATCGCGTAACAATTGCGAAAAAGCAGTTTGTCAGCCGTACTGTTCTTTTCAGAAAGTCCCGAAAAAACCGAAAAATCTTGACAACATATCCTAAAACAGGATAGAGATGAAATAGGTTTCCGGCCCGTTGCATAAGAATATTATATACAGTTAAAATTCAGGTTAAAATATGAAGCCGGTACGCGGCTACAATGTATTGTTGGGAAATAGGCGGAAACTGTATAATTACTGGTTCAAGTAAGCCGGAGGCAGGGAGAGGTACTTTACATATAGCAAGAATCGTGCCAATATCCCTGAACCCACCCGTTGAAGCGGATAAAGGG
>JAUCGG010000175.1 GCA_030378015.1 Desulfococcaceae bacterium HSG8 | reverse complement strand
GAAATGCGGACAATCTGCGTCTTTCAGAAATTTATAATGTTATCAGGCTATTAAAAAACAACAAATCTGAATTATTATAAAAACGAATTAAAACCGGCTCTTACAATACCGAGAATCACTGAACGCTTGCCAGACAAGGATTTCCGGATTAGAATTAAAACTCCAGGCAACCTTTAAGTATAAGGAACTGTGAATGAGAGGACACGAAATCCTTTATTATCGCTAATCCGTGTAGCGATATCAGAATAAGATACAAAGCACAACACAACATAAAACAGGAGGAACAAACACATATGGATTTTGCCTTATCAAAAGAACTTGAAATGATCAGAAAGGCGGTTCGGGAATTCGCAACCAAAAAAATAGCGCCCTTTGCAGATGAATGGGATAACAACCATTATTTTCCTTATGAAGAAGCCATCAAGCCCATGGCGGAACAGGGTTTTTTCGGAACCGTCATCCCGGAAGAATATGACGGGGACGATGTTGGCTGGATCGCGTCAATGATCGTGACCGAGGAAATTGCAAGGGCTTCAAGCTCTCTCAGGGTTCAGATTAATATGCAGACCCTCGGATGCGCCTATACCATATACAGATACGGGAGCGATGAATTAAAGAAGAAATACATCTCCAAACTGGTCAATGCCGAATATATCGGGGGATTCGGAATCACAGAGTCGGATGCAGGTTCCGATGTCATGTCCATGTCCTCAACGGCCGAAGACAAGGGAGATCACTGGCTTCTGAACGGATCAAAAACCTGGATATCCAATGCGTCGGTTGCTGATTTGGTGATCTATTATGCCTATACGGACCGTTCCCAGGGATCAAAAGGACTTTCCGCTTTTGTCGTGGAGCTTAAAAATTTTAACGGTGTGAAGACATCATCGCTGGAAAAGATGGGGTCGCATTCCTCACCTACCGGCGAGATATTCCTCAGCGATACCAAGGTTCCCAAAGAAAATATCCTTGGTAATCCGGGGGACGGAGCAAAAATCGTCTTCAGTTCCCTCAATCAGACCCGTCTCTCTGCCGCGGCCGGAGGAGTGGGACTGGCCCAGGCATGTCTGGATGCTGTAGTCAAATACTGCAAGGAGCGCAAACAGTTCGGAAAACCCATCGGGGAATACCAGATGAACCAGGATATGGTTGCCCAGATGTCTGCGGAAATTGAAGCGGCCCGTCTCCTGGTTTATAAAGCTGCCTGGGCAAAGGACCAGGGAAAGCTGAACAACGGTCTGGATGTGGCTCAGGCAAAGTATTTTGCAGGTGAAGTCGTTACCAAATGTGCAAATTACGCTATGCGAATCCTCGGTGCTTACGGCTATTCTACAGAATACCCGGTTGCCCGTTACTACAGGGATACGCCGACCTATACAATGGTCGAGGGATCGGCAAATATCTGCAAATGGATCATTGCTTTGGATCAGTTGGGAATCCGGAAAGCAAATCGGTAGGTGGTCCGTTGCCCGTTGTCCGTCGCAACTGACAGTTACTCAGTAGATCGAAAACTTTCCGGTAACCCTCTGTGAACAGTGGATTCCGGGTTAAAATTAAAAAACATCCGTTTTTTAATTTTCCCCGGAATGACAACTTAACCTACTGTCATTCCGGGGAAAATCGGGAAACGGATGTTTTCCGATTTTAACCCGGAATCCACTGTTTGCAAAAGCTTTCGATGTAGGATGGGGTTCTACCGGTTCTACCCACCATCTGATAAGATGTAAGGCGGAGTTCTATCCGCCATATGATGTACCCTATATTCAGTAGATGGAAAACTCCCCCCTTGGGGGGCAGGGGGGTGTAAATCACTGAAAATACATCCCCCCCGGCCCCCTTCAAAGGGGGAGTTTCCATCTACTGATATTTGGTTAAATAGACAGGAGTTTTATTTTGGGTAAAGAACTTATTGAAAAAACGAAAAAAACAGCGGAACTGTATTTCAAAGATGTAAAAGATGAAAAACCGTTCGATCTGTGGAGGGCCTTTGACAAGGATATTTCAAAAGACCTGTCCCTGTTTATCACGGGGCAGATGTATGCCAGGGAAAAGATTCCCCATAAAACCAGGCAGCTTGTCACCGTAGCTGCCCTCACCGCGCTTTCACGTACAGATGAGCTGAAGCTGCACATCCAAGCTGCATTAAATGTGGGATGTACGCCGGAGGAAATAGCGGAGGTGATGTTCCAGGTTTTTGTTTATGCAGGAATCCCCGTAACAAATTCGGGCCTGAAAACACTGAGGTTGGTTCTGGAAGAAAAAGGAATGTGGCCTCCGGCCTGACTTCACGCGGCTCGGCTCGGATTGGCAAATCCGAGCCATATCGCGGGATTTATCAATCCGGCGGGAGCATAATGGGTCCGACTGATCGAAGACAAAGATCAGGCCCCTTCAGACATGTATAATATCAACCATCTGAAATAAAAGCTGTTTTTAAAAAGTACCGGGCAAGGGGAAAAATGCTTGACATCCGACTGATACTTGGCTATAAAGCCGGATACAAACAGCGATAATTTTTTGGGGCGATTAACTCAGCGGGAGAGTGCTACCTTCACACGGTAGAAGTCACTGGTTCAATCCCAGTATCGCCCACCATGAAATCAAGGGGGGACACGGTTCAGGCCGTTTCCCCTTTTTTTGTTTCAATGCCTGACTGACTGCCAAGCTTCACAATTTTACACAGGAGTGCAAAAATATGATTTTTGCGGCATCCTTGCATTTGTCAGTTTACACTGTAGAACAATTTTTCAAATTGTTTTAAACAATTTGAAAAATTGTTCTGTAGCCGGAAAAGTGTAAACTACTTTTCAGCTTTTATGAAAGATGCACTCCTGATGTCCCACAACATTTCAAAACTTCGGAATCGGGTGCAATTAAAAGTGTTAGGTGAGCCATTCTCGTTCCCAAACTCCGTTTGGGAACGCAATTGCAGGCAAAACTCCGTTTTGCATGGCAGACAGAGTTTGCCGGGCAGGTGTGTTCCCAAACGGAGTCTGGGAACAAGGACACATACCCTTCGGAATCCGAGTATATATTTTAAGGCAAAAAGCGATTGAAAAAACATGAAAAACCTGATAGCATTCCCATGAGTGAGGCTCCTATGGTCTCTCAATTATGAGCCGCATATCAACCTGACGGAACGGCCATGATTTTCGCTCGGGCCATGTGGCTCGGATTGGCAAATCCGAGCCACATCCGCCGGATTTGGCAATCCGGCGAGAGCATGGCGGGCTTGACCCCTGGCCGAAACGAAGATCAAGGCGACGGAACCATTGAAACATATGTCCGAAACGGCACTGCCTTCATAAAATGTAAATGTAGGGTGGGGCGAAGCGTAACCCACCTGCTAATAAAAAACGGTGGGTTACGCTTCGCTCCACCCACCCTACATTTACATTTTCCGGAATCGGGGTATTTTTACGTTAAAATAAATATATGAACAAGGAGGTAAAACAAAAATGAAAAAGAACACGGTGCTGCTCATTCTTCTGGCTATGTTTTTTACAACAGGAGGAACGGCTTACGCTGCTGACTGGGTGACAATCAGCGGGACAGTTCTGTACGAGGAAACTCCTCTGAATGTGATGGTGCTGGCCAACGGTCAGTATATGTTTACTGACCCGGCAGACGGCAGATATGAGATGGAAGTTCCTATAGATGAAAACGGGAAAATAACACTGTTCAGCTTCTGCGACGGTCTCGCCCCTTTCAGACAGGTATTGAATCCGAATGAAGCCGAAGATTCTGATATCCGGATGTCGCCTGCTCCTCCGGACAGTATGAATATGAGCCTGACCTGCCAGGTAACACACCTGGATTCCGGATGGGCGGAGATAAGCGGGACAGCCACATATGAAGGCAGTCCCCTGAATATAATGGTGCTGGCCAACGGCCAGCATACTTTTACATCCGAATCCGACGGTAAATATGAACTGGAAGTTCCGCTGGATGACAACGGAGAAATAACCCTGTTCGGTTTTTGCGACGGACTTGCCCCCTTCAGAAAGGTTTCAAAAATGATGATTGATTTCGCATATCTCCAATACAGGACATATAGCGATCACTACGAATATCGGGGATGGTTAAATCTTTCCGCTCGCGGCGAACCGATCAATGAGTCGGATGTCAGAAAAATCAGTCTTGAGGACAGTTCGGGAACCCCTGTAAGCATAAGCAGCACACCGTTTTACAGGGAAAGGTATTATGAAGGGATATGGAACCATCTGACAAACCGTTTCGATTCTTTTGACGGACCCGCGGAGGATTCCGGTTTCAGCATAGAATTTCCTGATGATATTCTTATATCGGCCGGGGAATATACCTATAAAGTAACAACAAACGAAGGAGATATCGTGGCCAGGACAATGTATTTTCCCGGAGCCGAGGAAAGCCCTGCGGTGAAATCGGAAAGCATGAAATCCCGATGGACGGATGACGGCAGTCTTGAAATGACATGGGCGAATCCGTCCGAAAGCTCTCATCATATGAGGCTCACACTGATGGATCAGGATTGGGACACACTGGTGTATATTCTCCTCCCTCCCGGTGCTGACGAAACAGAGGAAATCACTCTCGCCTTGTCGCATTCGGAAGTGCAAAAGCTGACAGATTTCGGGTCTCCGAGCGGGGCCAAGTGGCAAATTGATACCCGATATTACACAGATGAGGGGATGAATTACGCTCGCGGGTATTCTGATCATGCGGATATTGATGAGTGGATGGCACCTTAGGCGATTTCCAACAATGAATATACCGGATTGAGCTTTGCAGTTCCGCCTTCAGGCGGTGTCACGCCGCCTGAAGGCGGAACTACAAACCGGCCCGGGTATATTCTTTTCCGGAAATCATCTTAGGCTTTGTTTCGGGCGCATTTACAACTTGGGGGGAGCAATCCCGAAGGGACGACTGAAAAGCTTTTCAGTCGTCCCTTCGGGACTGAAAAAACGGGGACATCCGCTCGGCAATAAATTGCCGGGCTGTTTTCAGTCGGTCCCTCCGGGACTCCCCCAAGTTGTAAATGCGCCCGATCAGAGCGGTAAAGAAATCAGGCAAAGCTTCGGAAGTAAGAATATCCGATCAGGCTTTTTCAGAATAATATTGAAATCTCCACGGTTTTGTGCCATCCTGTATAAATCTGAATCATCAAGACTCTGTTCTGAATAATGAATTACTGACATACACTTGAAATCAATGGCAAATAACGATTTGTACAGGAGGAACAATGATGGAAACACTGATCGCAGACGATGATTTCCTTACCCTTCGGATGATTGAAGCTCTGCTGATGAAATGGGGGTATAAAGTTATAACTGCCAATGATGGGAATGAAGCGTGGCAGATTCTGAATAATGAAAATGCGCCCCGGCTGGCAATCCTTGACTGGATAATGCCAGGGATGGACGGAATCGATATCTGCCGAAAAGTGCGCGCACTCCCTGATTCCGATATGACCTGCCTTATTCTCCTTACTTCAAAGTCACGGAAAGAAGATATTGTGGCGGGTCTTGAAGCAGGAGCAAACGATTATATCGTAAAACCTTTTAATCATGAGGAACTCAGGGTTCGCGTTCAGATTGCCAGAAAGATGATTGAGTTACAATCAGCACTGAAGGATCGTGTAAAAGAACTTGAAAAGGCTATGGTGCATATCAGAACCCTTCAGGGCATTCTGCCGATCTGTTCTTACTGTAAAAAAATTCGAACAGACAAGAATTACTGGCAGCAATTGGAAAGTTATCTGGCTGCCTGTTCCGAAGTTCGTTTTAGCCACGGAATTTGCCCTGAATGCTATGAAACATATGTGAAAGCTGAACTGGAGGAACTGGATAAAATGTAATAAAGATTCAGCAGATTGAAAGTGTCCCCCATGAATGCTCGCTTGGGATTGGCAAATCCCAAGCATTCCCGACGTATTTGCCAATCGTTCCACAGAAGCTGCCGGGAGCAGTTCAAGGTTATTTTCGATCTGTTGAGAGTCGAAAAGCAGGTTGGGTCAGTTTTGGGTTTTCCAAAAAATAAAACACTCGAAAATGCGAGGCAGGCCATGATCTGGACGAATTGATAAGGGAACTCCAAATAAATAATGGGAGTGTCCCACCTTTTACACACATGTAACGTAATCTTTCAGATTGCGTTCCCCGCTCCGGCGCAATCTGAAAGATTACGTTACGATGCGGGGTGAGCGTATTATCAGTATCTTCGGAACGATAATTCCGAACCGTGTCACGTTCCGGTTCGGATGCCGACAACCGTTTTGTGTAAAAGGTGGGACACATCCTAAATAATATACCCGATTCGGGAAACGGGCACTATGCCCAGTTCGGATTGACAAATCCGAACCCCGCGCATGCGGGGGATTTGCCAATCCCCGCGAGCAGCAACGGGTATTTTATTTATTGGGAAATCCCTAAATCCACCCAAGGGTGAATGGCCGAAACGAAGATCAAGACCAGTGAAGCATAACCCGCAGGATAGCGATTGCTTACATTTTCGTAAACCGGATATGTTATTGTTCCGGGTTCCCCTGTAAATCTTCAGGAAACTACCCTGGCCTGCTGATAAAAGGAAGTATTTAAATGAGAGATTTTCATTCTTACGGACCTGTAAGCAGCGAAAGACACTTTTGTGTTGAGCGCAGAGAACTGAGAGAACACTGTAAAGATCAGATTGTCAGAGATCTGAAAGAAGGCGGTTATTACTTTACGATATGGGGACCCAGACAATCAGGAAAAACCTGGCTTATGAAGCAGGTCAGAAAAGAAATAGAACAACAGTTCTTCGGCAGATTTGTGATCGGAACAATATCCATGCAGGGAATTGTTATGGAGGATAATGAGCCTGACGAGGTATTCCTGAGAAAAATCCCGAAGCTTATGCTGGACGGATTTAATATAGATGTGGATATCCCCAAATCATGGGAAGAATGGTCCCTGTTCTTCCATAAAGATAAGGGGCTTTTCAATCGGCCGGTGCTGATGTTTGTGGACGAGTTCGATAACCTGCCTGCAAAAATCATAGACAAATGGGCCACGGTTTTTCGTGATATGTATCTGAATCAGGAAAGTTACATGCTCCACGGCCTGTGCCTGGTCGGGGTGCGTGCGGCCCTCGGTGTGGAGGGGAGCCACGGTTTACCCTTTAACATTCAGAAATCTTTGCATGTCCCCAATTTTACTCACGATGAAGTACAGGAGCTTTTCCGGCAGTATCATGAAGAGAACGGCCAGAAGGTGGAACCGGAAGTTATAAACGCGGTATTCGATGTTACCCGTGGACAGCCGGGCCTGGTCTGCTGGTTCGCTGAACTTCTGACGGAAAAATACCGGCCTGATCCCGGGGAGAAAACAGACTTGGAGCTATGGGACCGCGTCTATCGCCGTGCCTGCTATGCAGAATGGAACAACGCGACGCTTAGCCTGATCAAAAAGGCCAGGAAGAAATATCAGCGGCAGATACTTGAAATCTTTGCCCGTTCGGATGTCCCGTTCATATTAGACGCAAGCTGGTGCAATTACCTGTACCTGAACGGCATGATTGATGGCGAAGTGTATGTGGATGAAAGGGGGAAAGAAGCGGATGTCTGCCGTTTTTCATGCCCTTTTGTTCAGAGACGTCTTTACAACTCCCTGACCCATGAACTGGTGGGGAATTTTACACCTGTTCTTGCACTGGAACCTTTTGATGAAATGGAAGATGTGTTTGAGGGCGAAAAACCGGATCTGTTTTCCCTTATGACCCGATACACAAACTATCTTGACAGGCTGAAGGAAAAGGGGTTTACGCCCTGGCGGGAGCAGTTCAGGGAAGCGGATTTACGTTTAAGAGAAGCTGCCGGGCATCTTCACCTGTATGCATGGCTTCAGAGCGTTATCAGCAAACGATGCACGATCAGGCCCACGTTCCCCACAGGCAGCGGCAAGGTCTATCTTCATCTGAAATGTGAGGGCAAGGAAGGAGTTATTGAAATCAGGAATTTTGTCAACGCATCCGAATTCAGAACTGCAAAGCAGCAGGCAGCCGCATATGCGATACAGATGGGACTGGATGCCCTGACAATGTCACTTTTTGTGCCTGTTGATGATGATGAAGTTCTGTCAGAGATGTCAGGAGAAGAAATTATAAGGGATGTGAATATTACTATTGCTGCTATCGGGTGGGTTTGGAAGAGTCGGAGGAGGAAGTGATGCGTGATGCGTGATACGTGATGCGTGATGCGGAAAATCCTATTTCATGCTCGCGGGGGATTGGGTGTAATTAAAAGTGTCAGGCAGTCCTTGTTCCCAAACTCCGTTTGGGAACACACCTTGCCCGGGCAAACTCTGTTTGCCATGCAAAACGGAGTTTTGCCTGCAATCGCGTTCCCAAACGGAGTTTGGGAACGAGGACTTACCTGACACTTTTAATTGCACCCCGGGGATTGGCAAATCCCCCGTTTCTGTACTACGGGGCAGTTGAAAGGGAATTTATGAAAATTCTGGTTGTAGATGACGAAGATATGCAGCGTGACCTTTTAAAAGGGTTTTTGAAAAAAAAGGGGTATGATGTTGCTACGGCAGCGAATGGTCAGGAGGCGTTGCAGCGGTTTGCCGAACTTCCTTTTCAACTGATACTCCTGGATCATCGGATGCCGGATATGACAGGAGATGAGGTGCTTGCCAGAATGAAATCCGTTAACCCGCTGGTGAGGGCCATCATGATTACAGCTTATGGCACAGTGGATACGGCTGTTGAAGTGATGAAGCTCGGCGCGGATGATTTCCTGGAAAAACCGGTAGATCTGATTCAGCTTATTGATAAAATCCAGATGATTGAGCAGCAACTGATGGTGGAGGAAGAAGCCGAGGACGTGGCCGAAGCCCTGGATGAGAGCGAACTGCCTGTCAGAATCATCGGCCAGGGGCCGGCCATGAAAGAAGTGTTGTCCCTGGTCAGGCGGGTCGCACCTACGCCGTGGACTGCTCTTGTCAGGGGGGAAAGCGGTACAGGCAAGGAACTTGTTGCCCGGCTCATCCATCTCCTCAGCCCGGTCAGCAACGGGCCCTTTGTCGAGGTCAATTGCGGCGCTATTCCTGAAAATCTTTTTGAATCGGAGTTGTTCGGCCATGAAAAAGGAGCCTTTACCGGAGCGGTTTCAAGTCGCAGGGGTCGTTTCGAACTGGCCCGTGACGGCACGCTGTTCTTGGATGAAATCGGAGAACTCCCGCTTACCCTGCAACCCAAATTGCTGCGTGCTCTCCAGGAAAAGCGGATATCCCGGGTAGGAAGCGAAAAGGAAATTTCGGTAGATGCTCGGGTTGTGGCTGCTACCAACCGCGATGTCAGGAACTTGGTTGAAGAGGGCCAGTTTCGGGAGGATCTTTACTACCGCCTGAACGTATTTGATATCGAGATTCCTTCTTTACGTCAGCGTAAAGAGGATATTCCTGATCTGGCAGATTTTTTTCTTGAGAAATACAGATCACGGCCCGCGGCCTTTGATCCTGATGCCATGTCTATGCTGATAAAATATTCCTTTCCCGGGAATGTCAGGGAGTTGGAGCATATCATTCAGCGCACCGTCACTCTGACCCGCGGCAGTATCATCAGACCCCGGGACCTGCCTTCCGAAGTCAGATACCACCAGGTCACGGCCCAGGGAACCCTTTCCGAACGCTTGGAAGCTGTGGAACGGGAGATGCTGATCTCAGCACTTGAAAAAAACGAATGGGTGCAGACCCGTGCCGCGGAATCCTTGGGAATCAGTGAGCGGGTACTGAGATATAAAATAAAAAAATATGAGATCAGGAAGCGTTAGGCGATTTCCAGAAAAAAATATACCAAGTGCGGTTTGTAGTTCCGCCTTCAGGCGGTGTTATGCCGCCTGAAGGCGGAACTACAAACTTCAACTTCAACTCTGGTATGTTCTTTTCCGGAAATCACCTTAGTACTACACCACTTTGAAAGTTCGTGACCCCTCCGGCTCTTAATAAATTTAAAGGGTTAACCCCCGGTACAGGGGGTCACGGACTTCCAAAGTGCTGTAGTACAGTAAGGCGATTTCCAGAAAAGAATATCCCATTATGTTGTAGGCTGGCGTTCCCTGAGCCGTCTGGCGTTCCCTGAGCTTGGCTGGCGTTCCCTGAGCTTGGCTGGCGTTCCCTGAGCCTGTCGAAGGGCCGCATTTCAGGGACCCAAATTCCGTAGGCGCAAAGGCGCAAAGTCTCACGAAGTTCTTCATGTCTTCATTTCCGCATTCCCTGATTTCCCTTACGGTCGGACTGACGAATCCGGCGGATTTGCCAGTCCGCTACAAAGCAAGCTTTGTACTCTCCGTGGAATTGTGCCTGTTTCGATTCAGGAACGATTCAAGGCGCTGGCGTTGGAATTAAAGAGTATCGGGTCCGGTCAGGGACGGATGGCCGAATTACGGAAAAATTCGAGGAGCCGGAGACTGCCACCATTGCCATATAAAAAAGGGAAACCCCACTTATGTGGCTGTCTGGCTGGTAAAGAATGACAACATTCTGGAGGGTGACTTATGTCGGAACCCACGAAGGAGCTGACTATCGGAGACTTTGCTGAAATTAATATAAGGGTACCCTGTGACAAAAAGCAAAGAATAAAAGAACTCATTGAAAATATGTTTGATCTGGCTGACGTGCTTTATTCGGTCCGGGATAAGGCTGATGACGGCAGCATTTCCCTGGAAGAAATGTTTCCCGATCTTCATGCCGGAAGTGCCATACGCGGGCTTCGCTACCGGGAGGGAATGACACAGGCGCAACTGGCAGAAAAAATCGGCGTCAGGGCCCGTCATGTCTCGGAAATGGAAAACGGCAGACGGGTGATTGACAAAGAAACGGCAAAGCGTCTTGCCGAAGTTCTGAATACGACTCTCCTTTTTTCTGATAATCTTTTTTGAAGCCTCGTTTATTAGCGGAGACTTCCGAAGTTTTCAAAACTTCGGAAGTCTGTCTGTGAAAAAATTAAGAAGCATGATTTATCGGGTGATCATTTTACTCTCGACCACAGGGAGAAACGAACATATTCGCCAAACCGCCTAATACATCGGGTATGGCTGTTCCTACTGAAACAGATGCCCCGCCATGCCAGTTTGTTCCGCAGTCTCCGTCATGATTCCATTCAAGGCCCGCATCCCAGTTTCCGCCATGATTCCATTCAAGACCTGCGCCCCAGTTTCCGCCATGATTCCATTCAAGGCCCGCGTCCAAGTTTCCGTCATGATCCCATTCAAGACCTGCGCCCCAGTTTCCGCCATGATTCCATTCAAGACCCGTATCCAGGTTTCCGCCGCAATTCCATTCAACATCCGCATCCCAGTTTCCGCCGCAATTCCATTCAACATCCGCGCCCCAGTCTCCGTCATCATTCCATTCAACGTCCGCATCCCAACTTCCGTCACAATCATAATCCCACATTCCGCAGGTTTCATCAGTTTCCGGCTTCCAGCATCCGCCCTGGCTATCTCCGCCCGCAAAATTCTTCATGGCTGGTTCCCAACAGTCTCTTTTCCAGACTTTGAGTTCCAGCTTCATATCTTTCTTTTTCTGCTTCAGGTCTTTCTTATTTACAATCCCGTCACCATTGCTGTCTCCGCAGGCCTGCCCGCACTTTTTCCAGCACTCTTTTTTCCAGGCTTTGAGTTCCCGCTTCATATCCTTTTTTTTCTGCTTCAGGTCTTCCTTATTTACAACGCCGTCCATATTATAATCCGCATCGCATAAGAAAGGCTCAACCACAGGTTCAAAATCGACAGGACCATCAGGGAAGTCATCCCATTCATCAACTAAGCCGTCGCCATTAGTATCCGCGTTTTCGCAGACATCCGGGTTATCAGCCGGACAATCAATCGGGCAGCCGTTAGGAGAAACCGCCGAATCTGCCGGAGTATCCGGGCATCTGTCCCATTCATCAATCACGCCGTCGCTGTCAGCATCCGCAGGTTCCTCATCAGTCGGGCAGCCGTTAGGGGAAACAGCCGAATCTGCTGCTGTATCCGGGCATCTGTCCCACTCATCAATCACGCCGTCGCTGTCAGCATCCGCAGGTTCCTCATCAATCGGGCAGCCGTTAGGAGAAACCGCCGAATCTGCCGGAGTGTCCGGGCATCTGTCCCACTCATCAATCACGCCGTCGCTGTCAGCATCCGCAGGTTCCTCATCAACCGGGCAGCCGTTAGGAGAAACCGCCGAATCTGCTGCTGTATCCGGGCATCTGTCCCACTCATCAATCACGCCGTCGCTGTCAGCATCCGCAGGTGCCTCGTCAACCGGGCAGCCGTTAGGGGAAACCGCCGAATCTGCCGGAGTGTCCGGGCATCTGTCCCACTCAT
>JAUCGG010000174.1 GCA_030378015.1 Desulfococcaceae bacterium HSG8 | reverse complement strand
TCACTGCCATTAAGTTAAGAGTCGGAGCGACCTGATAATGAGGCATAACTTACTGAAATAACATCTTCGTCAGCGGGCTGCGTTCCTTAACTTAATGGCAGTGAGGCAGAGCCTGGGAACGAGAATTAATTCTCAATTCTCAAACCGGTCCTGATCTCGTTTCGGCCATTTGTCTGAACTCGGATTTTCAGTTGTAGGGTGGGGCTTGCCCCACCAAAACTGATTGTTTTTATTATATCATTTTTAATGACATTGGTGGGGCAAGCCCCACCCTACTTGAAAACGTAAAGGATGATCAGGATTTGCAACATGTTAATCCTGTCAATCCGTTAATCCTGCAAATCCGAGTTCAGACAATCTCGTTCCCAGGCTCCGCCTAGGCAGAGCCTGGGAACGAGAATTAATTCTCAAACCGACCCTGATTTCGTTTCGGCCATCTGTCTGAACTCGGATTCTCAGGATTAAAGGATAAACAGGATGTACAGACTGTTATCCTGTCAATCCTTTAATCCTGAAAATCGTGGTTCAGACAGATAGCCGAAACGAAGGTCAAATCCGAGCCGCCGGATTTGTCAATCCGTCGGGAGCAGAAAAGCAACGGGCAACTAAGGCGATTTCCAATAATAAACATACCGGTTTGTAGTTCCGCCTTTAGGCGGTATCACGCCGCCTGAAGGCGGAACTACAAACTTGCCTGCTGGTATATTCTTTTCCGGAAATCGCCTAACCACTAACCACTGACAACTGACAACTGACTAAAAACCAAAATGTTTATATGTCTTCTTTGAAGCCTTTCTTCCGGAGGAGGTTCTGGTAATCAGGCCGATTTTGAGGAGGTAAGGTTCGACAACATCTACAAGCGTATCTGTTTCTTCCTGGAGTGTTGCGGCAATGGCTTCGATTCCCACGGGGCCGCCATTATAAAAATCAATAATAGTCTTTAAATACCGGCGGTCGAGATTTGTCAAGCCTTTTTCATCAACTCCCTCCAGAGTCAGCGCCGCAGTTACGGTTTCTTTTTTAATGGTTCCGTCCCCCCGCACCTGGGCATAATCCCTGACCCGCTTCAGAAGCCTGTTGACAATCCTGGGTGTGCCCCTGGATCGTTTTGCAAGCTCGGCAGCACCGTCATTATCAATAGTAACCTCGAGCAACGCGGCCGAACGTCTGGCGATTTTTACCAAGTCTTCTTCATTGTAAAAATCAAGACTCCTGAATATGCCGAAGCGATCCCGCAGCGGTGCGGAGAGGAGTCCGACACGGGTGGTTGCCCCCACAAGGGTAAACTGCTGCAAGCGATATCGGTGGCTCCGGGCATGAACACCTTTATCAAAAACAAAATCAACGGCAAAATCCTCCATTGCAGGGTACAGGAATTCTTCCACGGCTTTGGGGATTCGATGCATCTCATCTACAAAAAGGATGTCTCCTTCTTCAAGGTGCGTAAGGATTCCGATCAGATCCCCGCCTTTCTCAAGCCCGGGGCCCGATGTCACTGTAAGGTTTCCGCCCATTTCATTGGCGATGATATGCGCCAGCGTTGTTTTTCCAAGCCCGGGGGGGCCGTGAAAAAGAACATGGTCTAACGGTTCTCCCCGATGTTTCGCGGCCTCAATGGCAATATTGAGAGTTTCAACCACATCGGACTGCCCGATATAGTCTGACAACCGCTCCGGGCGCAGGGAGAGGATTTCTGGTTCCAGATCAAGCGGCAGAGATGAACCGGAAACAATTCCGTGTTTATCTGAGGAATATTTCAGGATGTTATCTTTCATAATAAGGTTTCCTGATTCTGATTAATGGTAAAGGAATTCCTGAAGTGGCAAACTTACAGTTTGGCGGAGTTCCCGGTATGCCAAACTATAAGTTTGGCACTCCGTAGGCGACAAGTGTGTTTGCGGCCCGGATTTGTCAGTTCTGACCGATTCTCAAATTTTTTTAAGCAGAGGGCGCATTACCTCGATAGATTTCGTCAAAAAGCTCCTCCGGCGTTGAAATATTACTGTTCCGTTTTATAGCATCCGTAATCAGTTGTTTCGCGTCCGCGCTCTTATGGCCTAGCTGGGAAACCAGCACATCCAGCACCTGCTCTGCAACATCTTCAGCAACAGATTTTTCTTTTTGCCCTTCCCCCTGGATCAGCGCGAATTTCGCCATTTTCCCGCGAAGGGTGGCAATAATTTTATGGGATGTTCTGGCACCGATCCCTTTTAAGCTTTTCAGCTTTCCCGCATCTTCTGACTCAATAGCGTCCGCAATTTCGCCGACAGAGACATTCATGGCTTTGACCGCTTTCATCACGCCGATGGCTTCAACGGAAATGAAATATTGGAAAAATTCTTTTTCGATTTCAGAGTTAAAACCGATCAGCAAGGGTTTCGGCTGGCGGTCTGTCTGGTGATAATAAATGTAGAAGGATAACTCATCTCCGACTGCCTTTGCCTGGATACTTTCCATCACAATGGCAGGAAGCAGAACTTCGTACCCCACCTGGTTAACCAGAAGAAGAATCCGTTCTTCTTCTTTTTTCAAGAGATTGCCTTTCAGATAACCTATCATTGTATTGTATTCTCAACTGTTTTTAAAGAATCAGCGGATTCCGGGCAAAAAATTTATGCTGAAAGATGATGATCAGAACTCTCAATATCTGTCATATGAACCTGAGATGTAATTGCCTCCAGCTTGTTCATGAGTTCGGCAATCTCCTTTTCAGCCATTTCCCCGGATATAAGCCCTTTGTCCATAAGCTTCTGATAAATTTTGATTTCACCTCTGATTTCACCTTTGATTTCACCTCTGATTTCACCTTTGATTTCACCTTTGATTTCACCTTTGATTTCACCTTCTGCCCGCAATTCGTCAGCAATTGTCATATTTTTTCCTTTCCTGTCCTCGTCAAAAGCCTGTACTACACCACTTTTTAAGTTCGTCCCTCCCTTTTTTAAAGGGGGCCTGGGGGATTTTATGTTACAAAAAAAGGTTGTTGCGGCAGAAATCCCCCCTGCCCCCCTTTAAAAAAGGGGGGAGGAATTTACAATTTGCTGTAGTACAAGCTTTGTCTCCATGTCCTTCCAATTCAGGACATCGGAAGTGTGGCAGATGTATCTGAGGGCGAAATTTTCGCGCCATGCCAACTTGCGAAAATTCCGTCTGGCGACTTCGGGTTTGTGTTCATCCGACTCTGTCCTGCAAAAAATTTATGCTGAAAGATGATCAGAACTCTCAATATCTGTCATATGAACCTGAGAGGCAATTGCTTCCAGCTTGTTCATGAGTTCGGCAATCTTCTTTTCAGCCATTTCCCCGGATATAAGCCCTTTGTCCATAAGCTTCTGGTAAATTTTGATTTCACCTTTGATTTCACCTTTGATTTCACCTTTGATTTCACCTTTGATTTCACCTCTGATTTCACCTTCTGCCCGCAATTCGTCAGCGATTGTCATAATTTCTCCTTTCCTTTCCTCGTCAAAAGCCTGTACAAGCTTTGTCTCCATGTCCTTCCAATTCAGGGCATCGGAAGTGTGGCAGATGTGGGTTTCCTTGAAAAATCTCCTGATGTCCCCCGGAATACGTCAGCATCCCTGCATACAACTGAAAAAACGCGGTCGCTATAAGATAATCCTGTATCTGACATGAATATCCTCCGTCAAAGTTTTTGTTTACATCTGTGTGTTTCCATACCCATAACATAAAAAATGGAAAATAAGGTGATTTCCGGAAGAGAATATACCAAGCCAGTTCGTAGTTCCGTCTGAAGGCGCCATGACGCCGCCTGAAGGCGGAACTACAAACTTCGGAGGATGGTATATTCTTTCTTGGAAATCGCCTGAGAAAGCTGTTTAATAGTTTAATAAATTCTCAGCAGTTCACAATTTCCGGCCTGCCGGTCAATCTCATGAGTGCGAAATTTTCGCGCCATACCAGCTCGCGAAAATTCCGCCTGGCGGCTCCATTTCCGCACTCCGTTTTCCATGTCCTGCGGAGTACAAAGCTTGCTTTGTACCGGACTGGCAAATCCGCCGGATTTGTCAGCCCGATCATAACGGTGCAAAAAAATAAAAAACACTTGCAAAGCTTCGCACTCCGTTTTACCGGGCAATCTCAGCGAGTGTGGCGGATTTTTCAGACGGTGTGCTGGTAACGAAACAGGCCGATAATTGACAGTGCCAATGCATCAGAAGCATGGAAAGGTTTGATGGGAGTGTTCAGATTTAACAGATGTCGGACAGACTTTTCGAGCTGGGCCTTACTGGCGTTACCGTTTCCGGTCAGCACCTGCTTGGCTTCGCGAACCGGAACCTCGGTGACGGGGATATTCATCTGATGCCCGGCAAGAAGAATAACGCCCGTGACTTTTCCCAATATGATTCCGGATTTAGGGTACTTTTCCAGGGAAAACACATCTTCTACGACCATCAGATCAGGGGGATCATCTTCTATAATACTAAGAACACCGGAAAAAATTTGATGAAGACGTGCTGGGAGAGAATCAGTTTTCGGCGTATTAATGCTGCCAAACGCGAATCGCTCAATTTTGAACCCTTTTCCCACAACAAATCCGACACCCGTTGCAGCCAGGCCCGGATCTATACCGATAATTTTTATCATTTACGATTTACGATTTACGATTTACGATTTACGATTTACGATTTACGATTTACAATTTATGATTTATGATTTTGACAATCGTAAATTGTAAATCGTAAATTCCGGTTAAAAGCTGCCCAGTTTCTGCTCTGCGATATCTGCTTCATGGGATTCCGGATACCTGTCAATCAGTTCCTGTAAAATCAGACGGGCGTTTGCCTTGTCCCCGAGATTGAAGAAAGCAAACCCTTGTTTTAAAAGGGCGGCTTTCACCTTATTGCCATCCGGATACTTCTCTATTACTGTCTGATATTCCAAGATGGCTTTTTCATACCATTTTCCCTTGTAATAGATTTCACCGAGCCAGAACTGCGCGTTATCAGACCACTTCGAGGTCGGGTATTTTTCCAGCAGTTTTTTAAATCCCTGGCGAGCTTTTTCAAAGTCCCCCTGATCAAATGCCTGCTTTGCCGAATTGTACAGTTCATCCTGCGAGAATCCTTCGAACTGCCCATCAGAAGGGGTTGAGGCGTCCGGCGGCGGACCTTCATCAGATTCGGCTGTTTTCCAAGGCATATCCGACTCAGGAGGCTGCCTTGAGGGAATTCTTGTTTCCGGCGCAGGTCTTTCAGGAGTCCTCAGATACTTCTCCAGCTTTTCCAGCCTTTTCTCATTATTCTTTGCGGATGCTTCCGAAGAGTCTGCTTTCCGTTTGAGCAGAAACTCGGTTTCTTCAAGCCTCCCTCTCAGATTCTGAATTTCTTCCCTGAACCTGTCAAACGTGGCCTGCAAACCCGCAGACTGAGTCCTCAGTTCCTGCTCTTTTTCCTGCTGGGTTTTACTATACGTTTCAATCCGGGATTTAATCTCTTTGTTCGAAGCTGCGTCACGCTGTTCCAGATCCCGGATACGATCCTCTATTGAAAGAAGCCGTTCGTTCAGGGCAACCAGATCCCGCTGCAACGCGCACCCTCCGCCCAAAAACATACATGAGAGCAACATAACCAACATTTTGAATTTCATAGCAGACATCCTTTCAGGAATATGATGAAAAGCTCTGATGCACGATAACAATCCGATGTTTCAGTATTTAAGAACAAACCGGGTTTATTGAAAGTTCGACACCAGGCACATAAACTCAGGCATTCAGCGGAACTCAAAGCTTGCTTTGTGTGATCTTCAATAAAAGCAAAGAGATGAACACTTACAAAGCAAGCTTTGAACTCCGCTCCTGAAACTGTCAAAAGATCGAAAAGTCATCGGGAATCTCTGTTTCCGCCCCGACTGGGATTGACAAATCCCCAGCATTATCCGGCGGATTTGCCAATCGTTCGACTGAGCTCGCCGAAGTTTGAGCGTTCGACTGAGCTCACGCCGAAGCCGCCCGGGAGCGGTCCGACGGGATTTTCAATCTATTCCAGGACAAAATGAGCACGCCTGTTTTTCGCCCAGGCCATTTCATTATGCCTCGGATCCAAAGGACGTTCCTCTCCGTAACTTATGGTTGTCAGACGGGAAGGTGACACCCCCAGGTTGGCCAGAAATGATTTCACACTTTCGGCACGCCGGTCTCCCAGCGCCATGTTATAAGCGTTGGTTCCCCGTTCATCGCAGTGCCCTTCGATGATAACGGAACTATTCGTATTACTTCGCAACCATTCTGCCTTTTGTCTCAGGACTCCCTGGGCCTCCGAGGTCAGCGAGGCACTGTCATATGAAAAATGAATATCATCTTCCATGAACTGTCTTCTGCTGCCCGTGGAAACGGATCTTTTCTTTTGTCTTCTGAGGTTTTCCTCCCGTTCTTTCCTGAGTCGTTCCTGTCTGAGGCGTTCATCCTCCATAGCCCGCTTTCTCGCTATTCTGGCCTGGTCAGAATCCCGTGTTGCCCTCGCCGGCAGTTGATCTTCATACCCCGCTTCTTCTGCTTTGATCTTTTTCTTTGAGCATGAAGCAGTGAACATCAGACCCGGAATTACAAACAGCATTGCCAGCATCATCAACCATCTTTTTCCCATTTTTCCTCCTTTCAGAATCAAATTAGTTTTTAAGATCAATAAAATTTACGATTTACGAACAGGAATTGTAAATCGTAAATCGTAAATCGTAAATCCTTAATAGTTTCCCATATCACTCGGAGACCATACAGGGCTTGTCTGATTCCCCGGAAGCGCAGCCAGTCGCCGCTGCTCCGTTCCGTAAGCGGTCATCACATAAATCCTGGAGGGCCCTTCACGCGTTGTACTGAAGACTATCATACTCCCGTCCGGGGACCACGAAGGTGA
The DNA here is from genome assembly GCA_030378015.1 of Desulfococcaceae bacterium HSG8. Lineage (GTDB taxonomy): Bacteria > Desulfobacterota > Desulfobacteria > Desulfobacterales > 4be13 > JAUCGG01. Next base: position 5,495 of record JAUCGG010000174.1, on the reverse strand, counting down.
TTCATTGTCTCCCGAGTTATAGGTCAGCCGGATCGGCCCCCCGCCGTCAAAACCGATGACGCAGATATTGAATCGTCCGTTTTTCTCCCGGGCAGAATATGCAACCCGGTCTCCCCTGGGTGACCAACTGGGCTGTGTATTGTATTTTCCTTCGAATGTCAGACGCTCAACCCTCCCCGAACTCACATGCATGATGTGGACCTGGGGTTTCCCGGACCGGTTTGAAACAAAAGCCATCTTTGCACCGTCAGGAGACCATGCAGGAGAGGTGTCAATTCCCCATGCACGGGTAAGCCTTCTGATGATTTCTCCTCTTCCGGTCAGCAGGTAAATATCCTGATCGCCCTGGTAAGAGAGAGTAGCAGCCAGCCTGAAGCTCCCGGGAACCCATGCGGGCGTGGTATTGATCCCCTTACGATTCACAACAAAGCCGCGCCCGTCTTTCAAATGCCTGATATAGATATCCGGTTTGCCCTTTACATATGAAGTGTAGGCTATCCATTTTCCATCCGATGACCATCCCGGGAACAGGGTGATTGCTTTGTTCCGGGTAAACGGCTTGACATTCTGCCCGTCAAAATCACATGTATATATCTCTTTGTTTCCCGAACTTGTAGATACAAAAGCGATCTTACTGTCAAAAATTCCCGGAACGCCGGTCAGATACTGAATCACCTCATTACAGAATCGTCGTATCATCCTCCTGAGATCATCGGGCCATCCCTTGTATTTTTTGCCGATCAGCATTTTACCTTCAAAGGTATCAAAAAGCCGAAGTTCCATTTCGATCACGTTGTCTTTGATCCAGAAACCGCCTGTTATCAGAAGCTCGGCGCCGACCCCTGTCCAATTTCGGAAATTGATCGCTGATCCGGTAATATCAAGCTTTTCCGGATCTTCGAGAAACGAACCCCGGTCGAGTATTTTAAAGTATCCTGTGAATTCAAGAGCCTGGGAACACATCTTCGTTCCGCTCACAGTTATCTCCATATTGGTATGACCATACGGCATTTTCTTAAATAAAGGAATTGCTATGGGAATTTTTCTTAATGAAGGATTGCTGATATCAATCACATCACGTTTTGCCAGAGCTTGGAAAGGAAAAATAAGAAAAGACATCAGCACAACCACACATACTGCTTTAATATGGCAATTTATCATCTGAATTTCCGTCTTATAAGTTTATGATTATTTGATTAATTAAGTCCCTTAGGCCCGAATCTCAGCCCGATCTCACGAAAAGGCTGCCCCCCCGGAAGCGGGGGAAACGGGTCCGACTTTCTGACAGCTTTATGCGCGGATTCATCCAAATACCTGTTTCCGGATCTTTTTTCAAACCAGATATTTGCGATCCTGCCATCTGCCATGACCTTAACCACCACAATGGCTTCCAGATCCCCGCGCCCTTTGGCTAGGTATTCGGAAAAAGCCCAGTTCTTTTCAATATGATATTGAAGCTGGGCTTTATATATCTGGGGTAACTCCGCAGAATAACCGCCGCCCCTGCCCCTTCCGCCCGATCCCCCGGCCTTTTTTTTGCCGGCGTCATTATTGTCAGTTCCTTTTTTATCCTGTTTTTGCCTTATCCGGGCAATGGCTTTATCAATCGGCGAGGGCCTTTTCAGGTCTTTGGGCTTTTTGTTTGCCCATTCCATGGCTTTTTTAACTATGGGTTTTTCCGGTTTTTCTACTTGTTTTTCCGGCTTTTTTTCCGGTTTCTTTATAATTTTTTCACAGGGTAAATCTTTTCCATTACAATTCTGGTCTATGCCGTCACCGCATATCTCAATTGCCCCGGGGTTGATACTGGCATCATTGTCATTACAATCTCCCTGCTTTTCTGAATACCCGTCCCCGTCATTATCTGTCTCTCCCGGATCAGGTTCCTCAGCTTCTTTCAATTTTGACAGTTGAACCTGGGATTCATCAGGTTCTTCGGGTTTTTCCACTTTCTCAGGTTCAGGTTCAGGTTCCGGTTCCGGTTCCGGCTCTGGCTCTGGTTCAGGCGGCTCAGGTTCTGGCTCGGGTTCAGGTTCTGGCTCAGGCAAAGGTTCTTCCTGCTCAGATGGCGATACAGACTCTTCCACAGGCCCCGGTAAGGCCACCATGCTTACATCTATTACAGATGACGGATCTATGGCCGGGCCGTGCGCGGGCGCAAGTTTTATGATACCCACAAAAAAAATCAGATGGAGTATGATTGAAACAACATAAGCCAAAGAAAATGATCGGTAATTGTTTTCCATTTCACAAAATGAATAAAACGTAAAGAAATAAATAAAATAAAGTTCGGTTTTCCGAAATTCGGAAATCCCGCAGGCATCATTAATTTAGGGATTTCCCAAGAAATAAAATACCCGCGGGGATTGACAAATCCCCGCCGCGGGGTTCGGATTTGTCAATCCGAGCAGAGAGACGTTTCCCGAACCGGGTATATTATTTATTCGGTGTTCCCTTACAAAAATTGTTCGGCAGTCAGAAAAAATGTAAACTGCTTTTATGTTTAAAGATGCCCCTTGCATCAGCCTTTATTCAGCTTTTCCTTTTCATCTTCTTTAAACGGAACTGTGACCAACCCCAGATGATTTGCCCCGGCGCCTTTTATTTCAGACATAATGTGAACAGCGATTCCGTAAGAAATGTCTTTGTCTGCCTGGAAATAAACCTCCCGGTTCTCCCCCCGGCCTTCCAGAACTTTTGTCAGCTTTTCCCGCAACGAGGCCAGCGGCACTTCATAATCGTTAATATAAACATGATTATCTTTATTCACTGTAATAACAAGGTTTTCTTCATCTGAAGGAAGGGTTCCGGAACTTGTTTCCGGTAGCGTAACATCCACACCCTGCGTCATCATCGGGGCGGTCACCATGAAAATAATCAATAATACCAGCATGACATCCACAAAGGGCGTCACGTTGATATCAGACATGAGGCGGTCGCCGTTCGTTCCCATTGCCATTTTTTATTCTCCCTGAAATATATTTTATTTTACACTTCTGAGGCCGTGTGTCAAAAAGTTTCCTAAATTCTGAATTTTATTTGGTTATGAAAATATGTCTTCGACTGATACGTCAACCCCTATGGTCGGATCAGTAAACTGCCCTGTTGAATATGAATTGGGATGATGTATGTCATTAAACAGCACGATGGTTTTGGTCGGCGGAATGACTAACCAGCATGACTGTACCGGCCTGAAAATAAATTTCGAATTTGTCGGTGATCTCATTGACCGGCTGTTTCGGGGACAGAATTTCAACAAGTAATATCGGCGGTTTTTCTGCTTTGATTTTATCATGGAGAAAATAGCTCCGTCTTCTGAAACAGTTTCAGTATCGGCTATTTCAAGCAGTTCGTCAAGTGTTATATAAGATTCGGCCAGTTCTGCCATTGTCATATGATCCTCTCTGTTCATCTGTTCATATCCCGGAGTTCACCGCCGCATTCATCTCTTTGGCAAGCATAATCACCTCCGCTTCTCTCGCGTCAAGCTGACTCAGCAACAGCTCCCTGTATATCCTACCCTTGACATCTCTGACTTTTATATACTCCGAGTCTATCTCGCTGTATCCGTGGGCTTTTTTGCTTTTATTTCGTTATATACGGCTTCGGGTATGAAAACTTCTCCAAAGAGTTCTTTCAGTATATCCAATTATCGGCGTATCGGATATAATTTTCATTTCAGCCTGTCTGAATCCTCAAATATCTCATCCATTTCTTCGTCAGTATCAGTAGATCGAAAACTTTCCGATAAACCTTTGTGAACAGTGGATTCCGGGTTAAAATTAAAAAACATCCGTTTTTTAATTTTCCCCGGAATGACAATTTAACGTACTGTCATTCCGGGGAAAATCGGAAAACGGATGTTTTCCGGTTTTAACCCGGAATCCACTGTCTGCAAAAGTTTTCGATCTACTGAGTGTAATCAAATATGAATTCTCTTTCTCTTTCTGCAATTTTTCTATAAATCCGATTCTCGTATCCTGCCAGCTCGGCTGCCTTGCCGAGCGACAATCTTCTTTTCCTGTAAAAAGACAGGGCTGTTGAAAACAGAATTTCCTTTATAAATTCATCTTTTGTCTCTTTCTGTCATGTTTTACTCCGATTCTTTTCTAACGGGCGTAGTCGGGTAGCCTGAGAACTGAGAACCGGGCGCGTGAGTTCCCCAAAATGTCTGGAGCCTCAATTCGCCACCATCCTCTCCAAACCTTCACGATGTGCATCGCCAAGCGATGCATATTTCCGATGAAAGGCAGGCCAAGCCTTCGCTCACGATTGTTTGCTCGAAGTCATCAAGAAAGTCGCCGCCCAATCCTTTCGAATGTTTCTCGTAAAAAAATGCAGCTTCTTCAACTTCTATATCAGGATGAACGCGCATTGTGCAACTTTCTGCGTATATCTGCGATTACATCACCCGCGGGGCGACACTCGACACGCTTATTTCTGATTTCTGCTGAACGGCGATCAATTTCTTCCATCCATAATGCCTCTGCGTCCGAATCACTATGCTCATCAAGGCTTTGAATCAGGTGATGCGCTAAAAACGCCCGGTCGGATGCAGGCAGTTCAAGAATGTCGCCCGCAATCTGGTTTGCGATTGTCGGCATATTATGATCTTTTCTATTCGAAATAACAGACAATTCCATAATTTTTTCCCTCCCTTTTTATCGTCGTATGATTCGACTATGATTCTGATATCCGGTATCATAATCTTTGGCAAACTCAGTGCGTTTTGAAATATACTTTCGGAATCACTTCTCTGAGAGGAGTCTTCTGTGTTCCTTTATTTAGAAGTTAAAAGCATCTAAGAAACTACCAAAACTATTGATATGAGAACTAGTTTCGTGCCGGCGTTTTACTTCTTCAAGATAGCGAGGGTGACAAATTGCCTTCGGAACCCCTTTGGAATAATTCATTCTCTTTTCTTTGAGCATTTTCTTTAAATATAGAAACGCAAACTGGGATCTGTTTAAACTTTTAATGGGGTAATCTGGTAATAGTTCAGGGTCATCTGTAAATACATCAAAATACTCTTTGAAAGTTCTAAGCTCTTGAGTTTTCGGATTTCTCGGACCGACTCTCTTGTTTCCTAAAAGCCATGTCTCAAGGCAGAAGTGTTGAAGAATTATGCGAATTTCAGCAGTACATGTTTTGTCAGCCAAAAAAGCATTAACCTCTTCATACTTTTCTTGCCTTGACTGATCCTCAGAATCAATTGCAATTATAAGTTTGTCAAAATTATTGGTTGAATTTATGGTATCAATTGCATCTTTGATATAATCGTAATAGCTTGGAAAACCATTTCCAGATATTAAGTAAAAATTGTTTTCTATAACTTCATCAATTGTAAAAACTTGCGTTAGTTCCGGTTTAAGAATTTTTATCCAATAAGGAAAGATTTTTCTTTCTGCTAATCCTTCTACAACTATGTAAATATTCACTCTATACCCTCGGAATAAATTGTTTTCATGTTAACTGATATTTGCTCTCTTCCTGAT